>CAZNTP010000008.1:6096-30035 GCA_964575985.1 uncultured Ruminococcus sp.
GGAGGAAATTATCCGCATTTCAAGGCATATTGATACCTTTGAAACCTCAATTCTTCCCTATGAGGACTGTTGCACAGTCTTTACGCCAAAGCATCCAAAAACAAGGCCTACTTTAGAGCTTTGCGAAAAGGCAGAAGCGGCGCTTAATATTGAGGAACTCATAGAAAAGGCGATTGAGAATACCGAGTATTCATATATTTCGGAATATTAATCATTTTCGGGGATAAGAATAATGAAACACGCAAAAGAAAATAATATATTTGTAAATATATTAAATCATATATATATATCGTATATCCCAAACAAAAGGGATAATTTAAAGCAAATAATTTTAAAACTGCTGTTTATAGTATGCCTTGTAACGCTGATTATTTCGGCAGTTTATCTGGCAAACTATTTTTGGGAGGCAGAGCACCAGAACTCTATTGTGGATTATAGCCGTGAGGTGTGGCACGAAACTGTTTCAAACCATGAGCCTGAGGATTCTATGGTCGATACCGATGAAGAAGATATCCACGAGGATGAGCACGCTGTTGATAACACAAAGATACAATATATGCTTGAGGAAAACAGCGATTTTAAGGGCTGGATAACCATTCCAGGTACAAAGGTTGATAATCCGATTTATCAGACCACAAATAATGATTATTATCTTAATCACAATCAGCTTGGGCAAAAAAGTATTTACGGCGCACTTTATTTTGATTACCGAAATAAGCTTACCGAGACCGAGCAGGATAAAAATTTAATAATTTACGGCCACGAAATGAAAAACGGCAGTATGTTCGGCACACTCAAAAAACTTAAAAGCCTTGATTTTTATAAGCAGTATCCTACATTGGAGTTCACCACCCTTTACGAAAAGCATACCTATAAGATATATTCAATATTTATTCTTAATGCTTCCAAAAAGGATGATGATGGATATATCTATAATGTTTATCGCGAAAACTTCGGTGGTGAAGAGGATTTTGGCAATTGGATAGAAGAGGCATTTGACCGAAGTATAATAAATACAGGTGTAGATGTTAAATATGAGGACGATATTCTAACCCTTATAACCTGTTCTGAGGATTTCCCGAATGCCCGCCTTGTTGTTATGGCTCGCAAGGTTCGTGATAATGAGTCGCCGACAGTTGATACCAGAAATACAACTGTTAATGCAAGTCCCAGATATCCTAAAAAATGGTACGAGCATCGCGGTCTGGACTATCCGTTTAGCGAAGCCGATAAAAATTAATACTTACGGAGGAATTTAAAAAATGTTTCAAAACCTTAAGGTAGATATTATTTATTATAAGACAAATACCGATTTTGAAATGGAGTTTAATTTGTGCGGCTGTTGTCGTATGAGGCTTCTTACAGATAAGTCACCCGACCGCAAAACTGCTCTTCACAGTCTTTCGCGTGCGGTTTCACGCAGTAGAATTATAATTGTAACAGGCAGTCTTTTTGGTGAAGACGGTATAATAAATACCGTATCATCTGCAATTGGGATACCGCTGGTAGCTCTGGAAAAGGGTAATTACGGTATTGGTGACGAACAAAAAATAGAAATACTTAAAGGGGCTACACCTCTTGTCACAACCGATGGATATTTCGGCGGTTGTATTATTGAGAGCGGCCCACAGACTATGATTTTGCTTAGTGAAAACAAAAATATCCGTAAAAATATAATGCAAACCCTTATTCACCCTTATGTTGAGGAGCTTTGCGCGGTTGAATTAAAGGAAAAGGCTGCTGCTGTTACCGAAGCGCAAAACATAACAGATAATGATGAAACGGTTTCTGAGGAGAATTCGGAAAAATCAGTCACCGAGCAGACAGAGGAAACAAATGAAGCCGATGCCGAAAACGCTGAAGCAGAAGCCGTCACTACAGAAGAAACTGCCGATACAAAGGGTGAAACCGAGGAACTCTATATTGAAATGGCAAATGAGCCTAGTGTTAATATAGAAAATACAAATGCGGAAGCCGATGCTATACTTTCCAGCGGAATGATATTTGAAAGCGATGACGAAAATATAGTTATAGAACCTATATCTAATGAGGTTGAAGCACCGTTTTTAATTGATACCGAGCCTGTCGATATTTCCTCGGAGTCAAGAATAATACCCGACGACACCTCGGCAGAGGATTTCCTTTTTGATGATGATTCTTATATGGCAGAGCCTCGTAGTTCACTATCACTTAATGTTTTTATTACCCTTATAGTAATTTTTCTTTTAATAGTATTGGCAATTCTATGCTATTGCATATTCTATGTACCCTCACGTAACGGTGTAGATGTAAGTGAATATATAAGAGAAACCTTTAATACCCTTTTTGGCAAGGTTTAAAATTTAAAACGCTTAAGTTTCGGTTAAAGCTTAAGCGTTTTTTGTTTATATTCTGTCGGTGAGCAACCGAATTTCTTGGTGAAGGTTTTTGAAAAATAATTTTGGTCATAAAAACCGCATTCATTGGCTATTTCCTTAAAAGATTTGCGGGTTTTTTGAATCATTTCGGCCGATTTTTTGAGTCTTATATCACAAAGATACTCCATAATGGATAAATTGTACTCTTTTTTAAAAGATTTTGTTAAAGTAGCATTGCAACATCCGAATTTTTGTGATAGAATAGAAAGGGTTATTTTGGCAGAATAATTCTTATGGATGTATTCTTTTATAAGCTGAGGTAACTTTTCGTTGTGGGTAATAAGCCTGTTAGTACCTGTAAGGTACATAGCTAGCACGGTCATTATATTTATGTAAGAATCTATGAGATTGCGGTCAATGGCTTTTACTCCCTTAGAAATTTCTTCAGCCTTTTTCCTGTCACCTAATATTTCGGCGGCTCTGTTAGTGATTATATTTAATGCCTCGGGACTCCCGTCACAAATTTGTCCCATCATTAAATATCCCGAAAGGGTGCCGTAATGGTAGATGGGTGCTACAGCCTCATAAAGACCTCTTCTGCATTTGTAAACAAAAACATTACCTGTTTTTTTCACCTCATTAAATGCGGCAGAGTCGTTATTTTTGCAGTCGTTTAGCACAGCACTGTTTTGTTGCAGGCACTTGCAAAAGGGTGTGGCTTCGACAGGATATGAGTATATTTCATTAAATTCAGTGTCGTGAATAGATATTCGTATTCCTGATACGGTATAAAAATCCTTTAAAATGGATTTTATTTCGATTGCGTTTTGCATAACCCATTCCCCTAGCGGCAGTAGTATAATTTGATAATTTATTATATTATACTAATAAAAATACTATTTTTTATAGAATCAGTCAATAGAAAAGTTTAAAATTTTTAATATCTTAAATTTTTTTCGAAAGGCTGGTTTTGGAAATGAGGAAGGTAAATATGGAACAGATTGCAAATGCTGTTAAAAAGTTTAAACTGTGCGGCGAGGTTCGCGGATTTATACCTTACGGTAACGGTCATATAAACGGTACATTTAAGGTTGTTTGCAGTGACGAAAATAATAATGATGTAGCATATATTCTTCAGTCAGTAAACAGTAATGTTTTTAAAGAACCTAAAAAGGTTATGGAAAATATTGAAAAGGTGACAACCTATCTTCGTCAGTTTGCTAAGGAGGATCGTGAGGTTTTAAGACTTATTCCTACAGTAGACGGTAAGGTATACTATGAGGATGAAAACGGTCTATTCTGGAGAATGTATAATTTTATAAGCGATTCGGTTTGTATCGACCGAATTGACAGTGATGAGGATTTTTATCAGAGTGCAGTAGCGTTCGGTAATTTTCAGCGTATGCTGTCAAGTTTTCCTGCCGATACTCTTCACGAAACCATACCTAATTTCCACAACACACCTAAAAGATATAAGGACTTTCTTGAGGCTTTGGCAGAGGACAAGTGTGGCAGAGCCGCAGGTGTAAAGGAAGAAATAGAATTTGTTAAAGCAAGAGAGGACTTTTACAGTGTTCTTTTGGATGCTAATAAAGCAGGTAAATTACCGCTTAGAGTTAGCCATAACGATACTAAGTCAAACAATGTTATGCTTGATGCTACTACCCGTAAACCGCTTTGTGTTGTAGACCTTGATACTATAATGCCCGGTTTCTCGGTGACAGACTTCGGCGATTCTATCCGTTTTGGTGCAAGCACTGCCGCTGAGGATGAGAAGGATCTTTCAAAAGTAAAGCTTGATCTACATCTGTTTGAGGTTTACGCTAAGGGCTTCCTTGATGGTTGCGGCGGTCAGCTGACAGACGAGGAAATTATGCTTTTACCCGAGGGCGCTAAAATGATGACAATTGAATGCGGTATGCGTTTTCTTGCCGATTACCTTTCTGGAGATACATATTTTAAAACGTCTTATCCTGAGCACAATCTTGACCGTTGTCATACCCAATTTAAACTCGTTGCCGAAATGGAAGAGCATTGGGATGAAATGAAAAAGATTGTTAAGCAGTTTTGTAAGGGCTAATTTTGGTTAGAATACAATTTGGAGGTATAATATAATGAATAAGGATATTACTTTAGTTGTTTTAGCTGCAGGTATGGGTAGCCGTTTTGGCGGACTCAAACAGATTGAGCCTATTGGCCCCGGCGGTCAGGCTATACTTGATTTCTCTGTGTATGATGCTATCGAAGCAGGCTTTAGCAAGGTTGTTTTTGTAATCAAGCACGAAATCGAGGATGATTTTAAATCAATGGTTGGCAGCAGAGTTAGTAAAATGCCTATCAAGGTAGAGTACGCTTTTCAGGAGCTTGCCGATTTGCCCGAGGGATATACAGTTCCTGCTGACAGAACAAAGCCGTGGGGTACTACACACGCAATACTTGCTTGCCGTGACATAGTAAAAGAACCCTTTGCTGTTATCAATGCAGATGATTACTACGGTAAGGATGCCTTTAGAAAGGTTGCCGAATTCCTCAAAAAAGATACCGATAATTACTGTATGGTAGGCTATCGTCTCAAAAATACTCTTACCGAAAACGGTCATGTTTCACGCGGTGTTTGTGAGATTGTTGACGGTAAGCTCACCTCTGTTACAGAGCGTACTAAGATTGCTGACTGTAAGTATACGGAGGATGACGGTGCTACATGGCATGCTTTATCACCCGACACATTGGTTTCAATGAATTTCTGGGGACTCAGAGCCGATATATTCCCGCTTCTTGAAAAGAGCTTTAAAAATTTCTTGGACGAGAAGATTAACGTACCTAAGTCAGAATGTTATATACCCAATGTTATATCTGAACTTATTGAAAGTGGTGTAAAAGAGGTAGAAATGCTTGCCGCTGAGGACAGATGGTACGGTGTTACCTACAAGGAAGATAAGCAAATGGTTGTAGATGCTATCAAAAAGTTGGTAGACGACGGTCTTTACAAGGGATTTTAAGCAACCAATAATTGCTAAAAAATTCAAGGCAAAGTTGGTATATTTTTCATTGCTTTTATGATATTCTTATAATATCCAAAAGGTAGGCTGACTCTCGTCAGCCTAAAAATTCCAACAAAAAGGTGATTATTATGAAATTCATTAAAACCGATTCTTATGAAAAAATGAGTCACATTGCGGCAAATATTATATTTGCTCAGGTGATAAATAAGCCCGACTCTGTTTTAGGCTTAGCTACAGGCTCAAGTCCTGTAGGTACATATAAAGAGCTTATCGAGCTTTGTAAAAAAGGTGATTTGGACTTTTCGGCTGTTACCTCTATTAATCTTGACGAATATGTAGGTCTTGACGGCGAAAATGACCAGAGCTACCGATATTTTATGAACAAAAACCTTTTCGAAAGTGTTAATATTAACATCGAAAATACCTTTGTTCCTAATGGTAAGGCCGCTGATTTAGAGGCTGAATGTAAGGCTTATGATGAGCGAATTGCCGCTTACGGCGGAATTGATTTACAGCTTTTAGGCATAGGTCTTGACGGTCATATCGGCTTTAACGAGCCCGATAACTGTTTTACAAAGGAAACACATCTGGTTGAGCTTGATGAGTCTACAATCAAGGCTAACGCCCGTTTCTTTGAGAGCGAGGCAGATGTACCCAGAAGCGCTGTTACTATGGGTATGGGCGGTATTATGAATGCTAAAAAGGTACTGCTTATAGCAAACGGCGCTAACAAAAAGGAAATTCTGGAAAAGGCATTCTACGGTCCTATCACACCCGAGGTTCCTGCATCTATTTTACAGTTGCATCCTGATGTTACTGTTATATACAGTGAGAATTAAGCTTTTTGCCGAATGATATTATCATTCGGCATTTTTGAGAGGAAGAGTTTTTATGGTAATAAAAAATGCGCTTATAGGCGGAAAAATTAAAAACATTGTAACCGAAAACGGTGTTATAACCGAAATTACCGAAAACGCAGTTTCGGGCGAGGGTATAGATGCCGCAGGCAGACGTGTAATTCCGGGTCTTGTTGAGACCCATAGCCACGGCTGTATCGGTCTTGATACAATGGATGCCGATTTTGAAAAAATGTGCCGCTTTTATGCTGAAAACGGAACAACCTCATGGCTTCCCACTACTATGACTATGGATTATGACAGTCTGTTAAAGGTTTGCAATGCAAAGACCGATTTCAAGGGCGCAAATATTTTAGGCTTTCATTTTGAAGGACCCTATATTTCTAAGAAGTATAAGGGTGCTCAAAACGAAGCATACATTAAAAACCCTTCTGTAGAGGATTTTAAGCAGTTTAAAAATGTTAAGCTTATTACTATTGCACCCGAGCTTGAGGGCGCTATGGACTTTGTTAAAGAGGTTTCAAAAACCTGCGTTGTAAGCATAGGCCACAGTGACTGTGATTATGATACCGCTATAGAGGCTATTGAAAATGGTGTTAACTGTCTTACGCATACCTATAATGCAATGCCACCGCTTCATCACCGTAACCCAGGTCCTATCGGCGCGGCGGTTGATAAGCAGATTTATGTTCAGGTTATTTGTGACGGCTTTCACGTGCTAAGACCGATTGTTTTATCCACATATAAAACCTTTGGCCCCGAGAGAATGACCATTATAAGTGATAGTATACGCCCTGCAGGTCTTCCTGACGGCGAGTATGAATCGGGCGGACTTACAGTAGTGCTTAAGGATAATATCGCAAAGCTTAAGGACGGCACTGTGGCCGGCAGTTCTTCAACCCTTTGGTTCTGCGTTAAAAAGGCTATAGAATTTGGTATTCCTTTTGATGATGCTGTTCGAATGGCTACCGCAACCCCTGCCGAAATGCTCGGTATTAATAAGGGTAAAATTGAGGTAGGGTATGACGCTGATTTGCTGATTATCAGTGACGACACCGAAATTGATAATGTAATAATCGGCGGTAAAATTTTTAAATAATAAGGTTTTCAAAAACGGCTTGGGCTGTTTCTGGCTCAAGCCGTTTTTGAATATAAAAAAATGCTATAAAACCGTAAAATATGCTTGACAAAAGCGCCAAAATGTTATAATATTAAATATACGCCGATGTGGTGGAATAGGCAGACACAAGGGACTTAAAATCCCTCGGTAGCAATATCGTACCGGTTCAAGTCCGGTCATCGGCACCAAAAAGAAGGGGCTGTCTCACTAAGAAAAAGTGAGGCAGCCCCTTTTCTGATTAATCATCACTTGAACTATTGTCACTGCTATCATTATCTTCAGAGGATTCTTCGCCCTCATAAGAATTGATATAGATTTTAACACCAATGTCGGTGTTAACCTTTTCGCTGTGTTCGGGTTCTTGGGCTATAACAACACCGGGAGCGGAATCTTCATCATACTTTTCGAGCACCTCAATGTTATCATAAAGGAAGCCTTGCTTTAAAAGCTCCATTTTAGCATCAATTTCGGTAAGGCCCTTAAGATTTGCAATTTTGATTTCTTTAGGACCAAGGCTTATAACAACCTCTATTTTGGTATCCCTTACAACACCGCTACCGCCGGGGGCTATGGACTGTGAGCAAATAGCGCCCTTAGGATACTGGTCTGAGAAAGTCTTATTAGATATTGCAAATTCGAACATTTCGAGGCTATCATCCTCAATAATATCGGCATAAAGCTTGCCCTTTAAATCGGGAACGGTATAAAGCTTTGAGGTAACCTCTGCGCCGCTGTCAATATCACCTATTTTGTCAACCTCGGGTGCGTTAACCTGAGTTTCCTCACTTGAATAGCCAGGCTCTTCGGGTTTGAATATTTCATCCTTGAAGACACCAAAAACCAATACTGCGGCAATAATAAGGAAAACAAGTGCGGTACAGCCTGCAGAGATTGCAACATATTTTCCTGAACCGTTCTTTTTCTTTGTCTCTTTAAGGTTACTTTCGGAAGAAGCTTCGGCAGATTTAGCATTGCGCTTAACGGTGGGTGCATGTGGAATTTCACCGTAAACCAGCTGATTCTTAAAGGTTTCGATATCGCGGGTGCGGTTTTCGGGTAATACCTGCAAGCCGTTAGCTAAAGCTGCCAAAACCTGACGGGGTAATTCCTCGGCAAATTTTGCAGGGATAGACATAGAATCGTTTTGCATACGGGCAGTAGCCTCGGGCGGAACTGTTCCTATCAAGACTCTGAATAGGGTAGCGCTAAGACCGTATACATCGGTATAAGTGTCGGTATGCATATCCTCAAAGCCGTATTGCTCTGCTGCGGCATATCCGTTATAAAGCTCAGACTTAATCGGTGAGGAAGAAATTCTGAGATTTTTAACAGAATAATTGCTTATTCTAAGCTTACCGTCGCGGCCGACAATCACGGTATCGGCTGAAATGCCCCTATGTATTACACCTAAATCATTCATTTCCTTTAAAGTGTCAATAAGCGGCAGGAAGAGGGCTCTTGCCTGCTCCCATTTAAGTGTTCCACCGTTTTTGATAAGGAAATTATTAAGTGTTATAGAGGGGATACTAGTTTCAATTGCGTAAACGGTACCGTTTTCCTCAAATACATCTGTAACAGGAATAAGAGCGGGAAGCTCGGCACGCATAATATTGCATTTAATATCCTTAAATTCGAGCAAGCTCTCGTTAAAGGGATACTCATTACCCTCAACCATAGAAACGGTTTTATCAGGATTTCTGTGTGCAAGACCTGCGGGGAAATATTCTTTAATACTAATTATAGTATCGCTTGCATTATCCCAACCAATATAGGTTAAACCCTCACCATCGGTGCCTGTAAGCTTTCCTACTAAATAACGGTTTTTAAGAAAGAATTTAGTGGGAAGCGCATCTTCGGGATTTTTAGTAGTAGAATCATAATTACAAATGGGGCAAATTTTTTCGCCGCCGTTATCATTCATACAGCCTAAGCATAATCTTTCGGTATTAAGCATATTAAACCTCCATAATTGAAAAAATTAAATAATCAATACCAATTAATTATTTTATCATATTCTAATGAAATTTGCAACCTTTTATAGCATTTGATTAGAATACTTCGCGTCAGCCTAACTACAGCGTGTATATTTAGATAAGGGTATAGCGCTTTTTAAACTCGTATACTAGTGATGAAGCACGATGAAAAAATCCCTCATAGCGAAAGCTATGAGGGATTAGGTTTAGTTATTAACCGCCGAACTTAGCTACGTTGAGCTTGATTCCGGGGCCCATTGTTGTTGCGATTACGCAAGACTTAATGTACTGACCCTTTGCAGCAGCAGGCTTAGCCTTAACGATAGCGCCCATAAGAGCATCAAAGTTTTCTTGAAGCTTTTCGGGACCGAAGGAAACCTTACCGATGGGGCAGTGAATGATGTTAGTCTTGTCAAGACGGTACTCAATCTTACCAGCCTTTGCTTCGGTAACAGCCTTAGCAACATCAGGTGTAACGGTACCAGCTTTAGGTGTAGGCATAAGACCACGGGGACCTAATACCTTACCGAGACGGCCAACAACGCCCATCATATCGGGTGTTGCAATAACAACATCAAAGTCTAACCAGTTTTCATTCTGGATTTTAGCAACGAGTTCTTCAGCACCAACAAAATCAGAGCCTGCCTCCTCGGCTGCCTTTGCGTTGTCGCCCTTAGCAAAAACTAAGGTTCTAATAGTTTTACCTGTTCCGTTAGGAAGAACAACTGCGCCTCTAACCTGCTGGTCAGCGTGACGAGAGTCAACACCTAAGCGAACATGAATTTCAACAGTTTCATCAAACTTAGCAGTACCGGTCTTTACAGCAACCTCAACTGCTTCGTTAACATCGTAAAGCTTACCTGTTTCTATAAGCTTTGCGCTTTCATTATACTTTTTTCCGTGTTTCATTGTTTACCTCCCAATAAGTGGTTAAATCGGAATTTTCCTCCCACAAGAGAGAATTAATCGACTACTTCTACACCCATACTGCGTGCAGTACCTGCTATCATACTCATAGCTGTTTCGATGGTAGCTGCGTTAAGGTCGGGCATTTTTGTTTCGGCAATCTTCTTTATCTGCTCTTTGGTAATCTTGGCAACCTTTGTTTTGTTAGGTGTGCCGGAAGCACTCTCAATGCCGCAAGCCTTCTTAATAAGAACAGCTGCGGGAGGAGTCTTTGTAACGAAGCTGAAAGAACGGTCTGCATAAACGGTGATGATTACCGGAATGATAAGACCGATATCGTTCTTTGTTCTTTCGTTAAACTCCTTGGTGAACGACATAATGTTTACGCCGTGCTGACCGAGAGCAGGACCAACCGGGGGAGCCGGTGTAGCTTTACCTGCGGGGATCTGAAGCTTAATGTAACCTGTAATTTTCTGAGCCATTTATTTGCACCTCCATTATTCGTGGTAACAGTGTTTTTTAAAAACACCTGGCGGAACGGTCATATTCCGTCCCTCCCACCGTGACGTAAAAGTCTTACGTCGGGACTCAATAAGCATTTCTGCGTATTAACGAATTAATCGTCTGCAAGAGAAATCTGGTCAAGCTCAAGCTCAACGGGGGTTTCTCTGCCGAACATAGAAAGAACCACACATACGTTATTATTTGCGGTATCAACCGTTTTAACTGTGCCTGTGTAGCCCTCAAGAGGACCGCTGATAATTTTAACATTATCGCCTTCGCTGTAGCCAACCTCAACGCTGTGCTTTTCAACGCCCAGGGCTGCAACCTCCTCATCGGTAAGCGGTACCGGTTTTGATGCCGGTCCCACAAATCCCGTACAACCGCGGATGTTTCTTACAACATACCAGCTGTCGTCGGTCACGATCATTTTAATAAGAACGTAACCGGGGAAAATTTTGCGTTCTACTTCACGCTTTTTGTCATCTTTGATTTCTGTAACGATTTCGGTAGGAATTCTGATATCCTGAATAAGATCCTGCATACCGCGGCTTTCTACCATTGTCGCAAGATCGGTTGCTACCTTTTTTTCATATCCTGAATAGGTATGTACTACATACCATCTGGCTTCTCTTGTTTCAGACATTTTCTACCTCCGATGGTATTAGCCCAAAATAAGCTCGAGCAAGCTACCAAGACCCCAGTCAACAAGCCAAATCAAAGCGCCAACGAGCAAGCACATAATAAGAACGATAGCTGTGTTCTTAAGAACGTCCTTGATGCCGGGCCATACGATTTTCTTTGTCTCACTCTTGTAATCTCTGAAGAAACGAACAATACGCTTCGGAATGGTGAGCTTTCCGTCCTTAGATTCAGCAACTTCGATATAATCGTCAACCAAAAGATACGCTACTGCAAGTACGGTAAATACTACCAAAGCAAGTGCAGCAAGCAAAACGAATACTGTGTAATCCATCTGATAGATGGTATCCTTTATAGGACGAGTATCAATGAACTTCCAAGGATTAGAAAGAGCAATAACAAGCATATAAACTGCTGCTACTGCACCGAAGCCGGGAACTACGTAACGCAACTTCTTTGATTTGAAAGAAATAACACTCATTGCTGTAGCAATAGCCGCAAGCCAGAAGCAGAACTGAAGGTCAGCCGAAACTGCCATATTATATTCTACGCCTGCTACGGTTGCTTTACTACCAAAAGCAAGCACTGCGCCAACTACGTTGCTGGGATTTGCATCGCCAACGGTAATTGCAGCAAAGTCCATAAAGAAGAGTACTAATGCACCCAAGCCGAAAACTGTTACTAAAAATCTTAAAACTTTATTTAATGCTTTCATAACAGTCTCCTTTACTTTGTTTCCTTGTGGACGGTGTGCTTCTTGCAGAATCTGCAATACTTGTTCATTTCAAGCCTGTCCGGATCGTTTTTCTTGTTCTTCATTGTGTTGTAGTTGCGCTGTTTACATTCAGTGCAAGCTAATGTTATTTTTACTCTCATAACGGCACCTCCCGCTTTACGGAAATATTTTTTGCTTTTACTCTAACTATCGTGTAAAAGTAAACGCCTCCCTCGTCAAGAAAAAATATACTGTGCCACCCTGCATTTTGTGGCAAGGCGAAAAGCAACGCACAATATGCTGTTTTCTTGATTTTCAGGCTCTATTTTACAAAAAAAAAGAACCTTCAGAGGTGATAGTATTATATCACACACCACCCTGAAGGTCAAGCATTTTTTTAATGTTTAAAAATAAAATAAATTATCACGATTATACCGAGAATTATACGATATACGCCGAAAATCTTAAAGTCGTGTTTTTTGATGAAGGACATCAAGAATTTTATAGACAAAACCGATACTACAAAGGCGGTTACCATTCCTACAAGCAATATCGCAATTTCAGAAGAGGTAAAGGTATTGCCGTCCGCAAAATACTGTAGCACCTTTATTCCGCTTCCGCCCACCATAGCAGGTACCGAAAGGAAGAACGAAAACTCTGCAGCGGCCGTGCGGGAAAGTCCCAAAAGCATAGCGCCGAGTATTGTAGAGCCGCTTCTTGAAGTGCCGGGAACAAGCGCCAAGCACTGAATCATACCTATAAACAAAGCCGTTTTATAGGAAAGTCCGCCAAGGTCGTTCACCTTTTGCTTTATGTTGAGCCTTTCAATGATAATAAAAAGCACGCCGTAAACTATAAGAGCCGCCGCCACAACAAAGGCGCGGTTGTCGCCCGTAAGCATTTCGTCAATAAGGTCGTCAAACAAAAGTCCGAGAATTGCCGCAGGCACGCTTGCGAGAAGTATTTTAAACCATAAAATAAATCTGTCCGCAAAAACGTAGTTATTGCAAAACTCTTTAAAGCGGGATAACTTCTTATCTCCTTGCGGTTTGAAAAAGGGCTCTACCTGCCTTTTCTTCGAATGAAAAGGCCAAAGTCTGTTCCAAAAAAGCAGAACCACCGCCAAAATAGCGCCAAGCTGAATAACCACTAAGAACATATCCATAAAAGCACGGCTTGCGTCAAGCTTTATAAGCTCGTCAACCAAAATCATATGGCCCGTACTGCTTACCGGTAGCCATTCGGTAATACCCTCAATTATACCTATTATAACAGATTTAAAAATATTTGCCAAAAAATTCACCTCAGTCTTAATAAATGGTTGCACCCCAAGGGGCGCAACCATTTTAAGAATTATTTTTCGCCGATAAGCTCTTTATAAAGCTTTATATACTGATTTGCCGAGGAAGCCCAACTGTTGTTGCAAAGCATTCCGCGCTGGCTAAGGGTTGCCCAACCCTCTTTATCCTGATAGCCCGCAACCGCGCGCCATATAGCATTAAGCATATCGTGAGCATTGTATTGGTTAAAGGTAAAGCCGTTGCCCTTGCCGTCGCCACTGTCAAAAATAGTGTCGTTAAGGCCGCCCGTTTCGCGAACAATCGGTACTGTGCCGTAGCGCAGGGCTACCATTTGTGCCAAACCGCAAGGCTCACTCTTACTGGGCATCAGGAAAATATCGGCGCCGGCGTATATTCTGTGAGCTAAAGTCGGGTCAAAGCCCAATTTCAAGCCTACCCTGCCGGGATACTTTGCCGCCATTTCGGAGAAGAAGTGTTCGTACTTCCACTCGCCCGAGCCTAAAATTACAAACTGCACGTCAGCCTTCATTATATCTTCGAATACGCACTGAACAAGGTCAAGACCCTTATGGTCTGCAAAGCGGGTAACAATGCCGATAAGCGGCACGTCTGCCCTTTGTTCAAGCTTCATATCCTTTTGCAAGCGTTTTTTATTTTCCGCCTTGCCGCTTCTGTCTTCTGCCGAGAAGTTTTTATAAATCAGCTTATCTTCTTCAGGGTTGTAAACGTCGTAATCGATGCCGTTCACAATACCGCACAGTTTATACGTAAACTGCTTAAGTATCGGGTCAAGCCCATGTGAGAAATAAGGATCAAGAATTTCCTTCGCGTATGTCGGCGATACGGTTGTAACTTTATGCGAGCATTGAATTGCCGCCTTCATAAGATTTATACAACCCGCAAAGTCCAAAAGACCCATTTGGTCTTTCGAAAAACCGAAAACGTCTTCAAGAATTTCGTGACCGTAAACGCCCTGATACTGAATATTATGAATGGTAAATACCGTCTTAATATCGCTGTATAACGGGTCGTGCTTGTAATACGCGTCAAGATATACGGGCACCAACGCCGTCTGCCAGTCATTACAATGAATAATGTCAGGTGTAAAATTGATGTGGGGTATTATTTCAAGAACGGCGCGTGAGAAAAAAGCAAATCGTTCCGCATCGTCATAATGTCCGTAAAGACTGCCGCGGTTGAAATAATACTGGTTATCAATAAGATAGTAAATAACGCCGTCAACGTGGGCTTCAAAAACGCCGCAGTACTGCCTTCGCCAAGCAACAGGTACGGTTATACTGCAAATAAATGTCATTTTACTTCGAAGTTCTTCTGAAACGGTGTCATAAAGCGGCATTACCACCCTGCAACCTACGAACCTTCTTCTTAACTCTTTCGGAAGCGCACCCGCAACGTCGGCAAGCCCGCCGGACATAGCAAACGGGTAAGCCTCACTCGAAGCATATAAAATTTTCATATTTTTCTCCTTTAAACCGTTTCGTTTTTGCCAACGAAAATATGCTTTTTGGCTGTTCCTTTAAGCACTAAATCTTCACTGATTACAGCATTTTTATCTGCTAAAAGGTTGCTTATTTTTGCATTTTTGTCAACTACCGTTTCCTGCATAAGAATACAGTTTTCAACAACCGCGCCTTTTTGCACCTTAACGCCGCGAAAAAGGAGACTGTTTTTAACCGTACCCTCTATAACACAGCCTTCGGCTATAAGGGAGTTCTTTACAACCGATTCGGTGCCGTATCTTGTGGGCATATCGTCACGGGTTTTGGTGAACACGGGTCTTTCCTTATTAAATACCTGTGCTCTAACCTCGGGCTTAAGCAGGTCAATATTGGCGTTAAAATAACTGTTTGTAGAATTCATAACAGCAACGTAAGCCGTATGCTCAAAACCGTAGATTTTAAGGCTATTAACCTTTGCAGACAAAACGTCACGATTAAAGCTAACACAGCCCTCGTCTATCGCTTCGGCAACAAGCTCTTTAAGAAGCTTTCTTGCAATAATTGTAATGCCAATGCTTAAATTTGTAGCCTCTGTTTCGGGATATTCAAAGGTTATTGAAGTAACCCTGCCGTTATTGTCCATTGTAAGATTCATACCGTCGCGCTCGTTTTTGTTTGAGGCAAAAATACCGTTATGGTACACTACCGTAACGTCCGCTTCGGTTTCAACGTGAGCCTTAAGAGCTGCCGCTACGTCAACGTTTGCAACTATATCCGCATCACAAAGCACAAGATAGTCACTGCCGCAGCGGTCTATATAATCATAAATTCCTGCAAGGGACGCTACCGAGCCCGCATAACGCTTTGCGCCGCTTGTAATGTAGGGGGGCAAAACGCGAAGTCCGCCGTTTTTACGGTCAAGGTCCCAAGGTGCACCGCTTCCGAGATGGTCCATAAGTGAGCGGTATTTTTCCTTGGCTATAACGCCGACGTTCTTAACACCGGCATTAACAAGGTTTGAAAGTGCGAAGTCTATAAGACGGTATCTGCAACCAATCGGTACAGAAGCCATAGAACGATGTAACGTGAGTTTTTTGAGAAAATCGTCATTAGCGTTTGCAAAAACGATTCCTGCTACTGCTGATGTTCTCATATTTTTTCCTCCTTACAAACGTCTTTTACAATCATTTTATTTGCCGAAACTGTGGCGCCCTGGCCTATTTTAAGGTTTGCACCTACAAGGGCAATTCCCCATCCCTCTGTTCCTACAACTGCGGGGTCGGCGCCGATTTCTGCGTTTTCGCCAACCTCAACGTTTTCAGCAATTATTGAATATCTAACCTTCGCGCCCTTGCGGATAACCGCGCCCGGCATTACAAGTGAATATTCGACAACCGCGCCTTCTTCAACCGTTACGTTCTCGAAAAGGATAGAATAATCAAGCTTGCCGTAAATTTCGCAACCGTCTGTTATAAGGGAGTTTTCAACCTCGGCAGTTTCGGAAACGTAGTGCGGGGGCAAACTGTTTGTTCTTGAATATATCTTCCAATTCGGGTCGGAAAGGTCAAGATCTATCTTGGGGTTAAGCAGGTCAAGGTTTGCATCCCAAAGGGAATCCACGGTACCTACGTCTTTCCAATAATCGTTAAAGCGGTAAACCTTTAACAGTTCATTATTATTGAGCATTGCGGGAATTATGTTCTTACCGAAATCGTTAGAAGAATCGGGGTTGGCCTCATCCTCGATAAGATATTTGCGAAGCTTATCCCAGCTAAATACGTATATACCCATTGAAGCCAAGTTGCTCTTGGGGTTTTGGGGCTTTTCTTCAAATTCGTAAATAGTTCCGTCGGCATTAGCGTTCATTATACCGAAACGCTTTGCTTCTTCCATACTTACTTCAAGCACAGCGATGGTACAGGCCGCACCGTCCTTCTCGTGCTGATTTATCATTTTGGAATAGTCCATCTTGTAAATGTGGTCGCCCGAAAGGATAACTACATAGCGCGGGTCATAACGCTCAATAAATTCAAGATTCTGGTAAATAGCATTGGCAGTACCTTTATACCAACCGCCGCCGTCGTTTGCCTGATAAGGCGGAAGAATACTCACACCGCCCTCAAGTCTGTCAAGATCCCAAGGCTTGCCTGAACCGACATATTCGTTAAGCTCAAGCGGTTTGTACTGCGTTAAAATACCAACGGTATCTATACCGGAGTTTGTGCAGTTCGAAAGGGGAAAATCTATAATACGGTATTTTCCGCCGTAAGGCACGGCAGGCTTTGCAATTTTACTTGTAAGCACACCGAGTCGACTTCCCTGTCCGCCTGCTAAGAGCATTGCTACGGTTTTCTTTTTCTTCAAAGATAACACTCCCTAAATTTAAAACGATTTAACAAAACTAAAGTGGTTTTTACGTTAAGTTCACTTTAGTTTTGGGTGTGTTTTTGGCCCCTACATAACAAAAAGTTACATAAGCACACCTTATCGTTTATATTATAGCACCTTAAACTTGCAAATGCAAGTAGATTTTTAGTAAAAATTAAGTATAAAATCAATGCACTTTCGACAGTATTTGTCGAAAGTGCACAATTTTTTGAGGTTTTAACCGTCAAGATAATATGGTTTTTATATTTTATCAGTTATGATAAAGCTTTTTGGTCTGATAATTAGGCTCAAAAGTAATGTTTATGCCGAGTTTTCTGAAAACGTTTTCGTCCACACGGGAAAGGATTACGCTTGAATGAGCTTCCGTTCCCTTAAGCTTTGAAACGCTTTCAAGGGCTTTTTTTGCAACGTCGCTTGTAACGGCGCAGATAGAAAGGGCGATAAATATTTCGTCCATATGAAGTCTGGGATTATGGTTACCGAGCACGCCGGTTTTAAGCTGTTGTATAGGCTCGATAATGGTAGGCGAAATAAGGTTAATTTCGTCGGGAATATCGGCAAGTATTTTAAGGCAGTTAAGCAGTAACGAGGAGGACGCGCCAAGCAAGCTTGAGGTTTTGCCCGTAACGATTCTTCCGTCGTTAAGCTCGATAGCAACTGCGGGAGCACCCGTTTCGGCCGCCTTTTTAAGCGCTGCCGATACAACGGGTCTGTCATCAACCGTAGCCGAAACCTGCTTCATAAGAAGTTCTATTTTTGCAAGGTCCGAACCGTCAGTCATACCTTGGCGCAGATTCACCTGAGCGTTGTAATATCTGCGTATTATTTCCTGCTTAGCGGCCGCTTTTACGGCCTCATCATCAACTATTGCAAAGCCCGCCATATTAACGCCCATATCTGTAGGGCTCTTGTACGGGGACTCACCGAGTATTGATTCGAGAATAGCATTAAGCACGGGAAAAATTTCAATATCACGGTTGTAATTCACAGCCGTTTCGCCGTAAGCTTCAAGATGGAACGGGTCGATCATATTAACGTCGTTAAGGTCGGCGGTTGCCGCCTCGTAAGCAACGTTTACGGGGTGCTTAAGCGGAATACTCCATATAGGGAAGGTTTCAAACTTTGCATAGCCTGCTTTTACTCCCCTCTTATGTTCATGATAAAGTTGGGACAAACAGGTGCTCATTTTTCCGCTTCCGGGACCGGGAGCAGTAACAACCACAAGTCTACGGGAGGTTTCAATATAATCGTTCTTACCAAAGCCCTCATCGCTAACTATATGTCCCACGTTTGAAGGATAGTCCTTAATTACGTAATGCTTGTAAACCTTTATTCCAAGTGAAGTAAGCCTTTTTTCAAAGCTATGGGCAGAGGGCTGACCCATATAGCAGTTTATAACAACGCTGCCCACGTAAAGACCGATTTCTCCGAAAGCGTCTATAAGTCGGAGTGTTTCCTGATCGTAGGTAATGCCAAGGTCACCGCGGCGCTTGTTCTTTTCAATAGCGTCGGCATTTATTACAATGACAATTTCGGCTTCGTCTTTAAGCGCCATAAGCATCTTAACCTTAGCGTCGGGCTGAAATCCGGGTAAAACTCTTGCGGC
The DNA here is from genome assembly GCA_964575985.1 of uncultured Ruminococcus sp. GTDB lineage: Bacteria > Bacillota > Clostridia > Oscillospirales > Acutalibacteraceae > UBA737. The sequence goes on from CAZNTP010000008.1 coordinate 24,925, forward strand.
GTGATAATCGTCAAAAAGCTTGCCGCCAAACTCCATATAAAGCTTGCCGCCGAATTTTTCTATTCTGTCCCTTATGTTCTGGGACTGAAGCTGAATATATTTGTCATTATCAAACCCTGTTTTCATAATTTACTCCTCTGTTTGTTCCTTATCGCCCAAATATTCAACATACTCTTCAAGGCACATACCCAAATCGTTTATTTCCTTTGCAGCATTTATACCGATAAAGCGCCAATGCCACGACTCTTGAATAACGCCGGTCAAATACTGCTTATCACCTTTGTATCGAAGTATAAAACCGTAATCTTCAGCATTTTCGAGCATCCATTCATACATAGCGGTGTTTTCAAAACTGTCACTCGCCATATTAAAGTCTGCCGCAAGACCCGTATGGTGTTCGCTCGTTCCGGGACGCGCCACAACGGTTGCCGCTTCAATTTCGGCGGCGGCGCGGTCAAGACCATTGTTCATACAACGGGTTACCTGCTTTTCATAAAGCATATTCTGTATCGCATAGGAGCGGTAGGGTGACCAAACGTAAAGCCTTACGCCATCACTCCAAGCGGCCTCTATCATAGCCTGCATATAAGGCCAAACGTCTTTATCTATCTGTTTTAGGGAGCCGTTTATATACTTGTCGTCAATAGTCACAAGGTTGCCCCCATAATCATAACCTTCAGGCAAGGGATTTTCACCGTTTACAAGCATCAAATTAGTAAAGGTCGGGTCAAGCACGTTGCCGTCTACGTCGGTCACACTCGGAGTATCATCACTCGTTGTAGAGGAAACCCCGCTGCTGTTTTCTTCACTGCTTGAAGAGCTGACTTCGTCGGAAGAAACTTCGCCGGACTGTGTGCTCGAAACCGAAGACTGCGGCTCAGAAGATATATTATCATCAGCGTCGGGTAAAAGCGATGTTATTACAAATACTATTAAACATATTACCAAAGCAAGTAACACTGTACAAAGACCTAAAAACAGCCTTCTTCTGATTATTGCTTTTCTTCTACGGTTATTTACATTCATCTTTTTCACCTTAATTACTCGTCTAATTTCAAAACTGCCATAAAGGCTTCCTGCGGCACCTCTACCGTACCGAGTCTGCGCATACGCTTTTTGCCTTCTTTTTGTTTTTCAAGCAATTTCTTCTTACGTGTTATATCACCGCCGTAGCACTTTGCAAGAACGTCCTTACGGAGTGCCTTTACGGTTTCGCGCGCGATTATCTTGCCCGAAATTGCAACCTGAATCGGCACCTCGAAAAGCTGACGCGGAATATAATCCTTAAGCTTTTCGGCAATTTTACGGGCTCTGGGATATGCGTTGTCGGAATGTACTATAAAGGAAAGGGCGTCAACAACGTCACCCGCAAGCATAACGTCAAGTTTTACAAGCTTCGATTTTTCGTAACCCTTGGGTTCGTAATCGTAACTGGCATAGCCCTTTGTTCTTGATTTAAGCGCATCAAAAAAGTCGTAAACGATTTCGCCCATCGGCATCACATAGTGTATATCAACGCGGTCGCCCATATACTTCATATCGGTATAAATACCGCGGCGCTCTTCGCAAAGTTGCATTATCGTGCCGACATAGTCGCTCGGGCTATAGATATGAACATCTGCTACAGGCTCAAGCGCTTCGGCAATAAGTGCGGGGTCGGGATAGTTCGTCGGGTTGTCCACCGTAATTGTTTCGCCGCTTGTGAGCACAAACTTGTACTCTACGCTCGGCGCGGTGGTCACAAGGTCGAGGTTGTATTCCCTTTCAAGACGTTCCTGTATAATTTCCATATGCAAAAGGCCTAAAAATCCACAACGGAAACCAAAGCCTAAAGCATTTGAACTTTCTGCTTCGAATAAAAGCGAAGCATCGTTAAGCTGCAGTTTTTCCAAAGCATCGCGAAGGTCAGGATATTTCGCACCGTCCGCAGGGTAAATACCGCAGAATACAACAGGGTTAACCTTTCGGTAGCCTTCAAGTGCTTCGGCAACGGGGTCAGATGCCAAGGTTATGGTGTCACCCACGCGGGCTTCACTTACAGTTTTGATAGAGGCCGAAAGGTAGCCTACCTCGCCCGCCTCCAAAACGTCGCAGGTTTCAAGGCTTGTTGCCCTCTTTCTACCGATTTCAACAATATCAAACTCGGCGCCGGTAGCCATCATTTTAATGCGGTCCCCGCTCTTTAGCTTGCCGGACATCACTCTGAAATAAACCACAACGCCTTTATAAGGGTCGTAATACGAATCGAAAATAAGGGCTGAAAGGCGCTCACTTCTATTCCCTTTAGGCGCAGGAATTTCGGTAACAATTTTTTCAAGCACCTCTTTAATATTTGTGCCCACCTTTGCAGAAATAAGGGGCGCATTATCAGCAGGAATACCGATAATATCCTCTATTTCACCCTTAACTCTGTCAGGGTCGGCAGAGGGCAGGTCAATTTTATTTATAACGGGCAAAATTTCAAGCCCGTGATCTACCGCAAGATAAGTGTTTGCCAAGGTCTGCGCTTCAATTCCCTGCGAAGCGTCAACAATAAGCACCGCGCCCTCGCAAGCGGCAAGCGAACGCGAAACCTCATAATTAAAGTCAACGTGACCGGGAGTGTCAATAAGGTTAAGCTCGTATTCAAGCCCGTCATCCGCGGTATAATAAAGTGTAACTGCGTGGGCTTTTATCGTAATACCGCGCTCACGCTCAAGATCCATACTGTCAAGTATCTGTTCCTCCATCTCCCTTTGGGAAACCGAGTTTGTGCACTCTAACAAACGGTCAGCCAAGGTAGACTTGCCGTGATCTATGTGAGCTACGATACAAAAATTCCTTATTCTGTCAAGCGGAAAAGACATATATATCTCCTATTTTTAAAAATACTATTACATTCTTGTATTTTATCATACCTCGCGCTATAATGCAAATAGCAATTTATATTTTTATTAGAAATTATATATATTTTATGCTTGCGGTGTTTTAAGCCTTAATATTTATCTTACAAGGTGAAAATTTATGAAGAAAAAACTAAAAAAGGTACGAAAAAGTTTGCTTTTTGGCTTGGCTTTTTTACTTTTTGTTCCTATAGGTGTTTTTACTGCGGTCGTGCTCACTCAACCCAACGTTCCGTTTGTTCCCGATTACGAGAAGGTAACCCTTACCGACGAAAGCGATTACGAAACAATATTTTTGCAAACAGGGCTTGGAAAGTCAGCTGTGAACACCTTAAAAGCAAACGGCGAGTGGAGTAAAATTTACGAAATACAGGAAAAGTTTTTTAAGGAAAAGGAGTTTGAAACTTCACCGATTATCAACTTTTTTACCTATGAGGAAGACCTTAAAGAAGAGGATAAAACTCAGTTTATCGACCTTCAAAAAGGCGATATTCTCATCACCCTTTCGACCTATTCTCTCGGTTGGAGACACGGTCACGCAGGACTTGTTATAAGCGAAAATTCTATTCTTGAAATTTCGAAAATAGGTACCCTTTCAAACATCGGCACAACGCAAGTTTGGTGCGACTTCTCCACCCTTGCGGTGCTTCGCGTAAAAAATGCCGACGAGCAAACCCGCACGGATGTTGCAGACTTTGCAGTATCATCGCTAAAAGGCAAGCCCTACAATCTTTTGGCGGGCTTTGGCAAGTCAAAAGCTCCCAAAATTGAGTCGACCAACCTCTCGGTTCACTGCTCTTACCTGCCTTGGTACGCTTGGCAATACTTTGGATTTGACCTTGATAGCGACAGTAGCCGTATTGTAACCGTTTGCGACCTGCTTTATTCCGACAAGGTTGAGATAGTTCAGCTTTACGGACTGGACCCAAGGGAATTTACAGAGCAGAATTCTTATAATTGAAATTTTTAAAATTTGTGTTAAAATAAAAGTTAGAAAAGGAGGGTATAAATGAAGCTTGAAATTTTGCAAAACTGTCCGCCCGTAATACGTGATTTTTTAACCTATAACGAAACTATCAAGGGCAAATCTTCGCGTTCGGTGGAGGGGTATTTTTTAGACCTGCGCTCATTTTTCAGGTATCTGCTAATGGTCAGAAAAATGGTTGATGCCGACACTCCTTTTGAGGAGATCGATATTTCTTCGGTTGATATTGCACTTATAAAAACAGTCACCATTTCGGACCTTTACGCCTTTTTGGTATATTGCAAGAACGAGCGCGGCAACAACGCCGCAACAAGAGCCAGAAAGACCTCTACCCTTAAGATTTTCTTTAAATATCTGTCGGCTCTTACCCACCAAATAGACGATAATCCCACCCTTTTGCTCGAATCACCAAAGGTAAAGCAAGCCCTTCCGAAGCACCTAACCCTTGAAAATTCTCTGGAGCTTCTTTCCTCGGTAGACGGGCCCAATAAAGAACGCGACTACTGTATTTTAGTATTGTTTTTGAACTGCGGGCTTCGCCTTGCCGAGCTTTGCGCCTTAAACTTAAGCAGTATCAGCGAAAACAAGCTTACGGTACTGGGTAAAGGCAACAAGGAGAGAACCGTTTATCTCAACTCCGCCTGTATGGAAGCAATAAACGCCTACCTTGCGGTGCGCCCTAACGACAATATTCCCTATACCGATAAAAACGCCCTTTTTATCAGCCGCAACCATAGGAGAATCAGCAACAAAACGGTGCAGCATTTAGTTAAGGTTTATCTTCAAAAATCGGGACTTGACGGTATGGGCTATTCCACCCACAAGCTTCGCCACACTGCAGCCACACTTATGTATCAGCACGGTGACGTGGATATAAGAATACTAAAGGATATTTTGGGTCACGCAAACCTCGGCACCACCCAGATATATACCCACGTTTCCGATAAGCAAATCGAAGATGCGGTATCAAAAAACCCACTTGCAAACGTAAAGGTAAAAAAATAAAACTTATATAAAAAAACACTCCGTAACAAAATTTACGGAGTGTTTTCATTTTAAAAAATGAGTCGGTCGATAAGCCGAGTTCTGTCGTGGACGGTTATCTATCTCGATGAGGGATTGCTCCCACACTCAAGCCGCTTTTCGTGACACATCGGGCAGATGTATAGTCACAGTCAGCGTTGCTCCAAATAGGGTTTACAGGGTCTTGACGTTCCCGTAAGACCGGTGAGCTCTTACCTCGC
>CAZNTP010000009.1:0-29586 GCA_964575985.1 uncultured Ruminococcus sp.
AGGAATGGAAGAACGGAGAAATGAAACGCTTTCACGGAATGTCCCGAGCCAGAGGCTGGGGACTGCGAAGCATACTCTTTCAAGCAAAACTAACGGCAATAGCGGTAAACCTTAAAAGAATTGCGGCGATAACAGGCGAGAAAACCTCACCTATTATCGCCTTTTTACAAAATTTTTGGGGATATGTTTCAAAACCGACTTCAAAAGATGATTTAACTACAATTTTAAACTATTAAGTTGTTAAAAATCGCTCTTTTTCAGTGGTTTCGGACGGTTCTGTTGTCTCCTCTTAATTAAACGGACAGTCGAGGCGATTCCCCTAATAGGTGAAATGTCGCGTAGGCGACAAAAAGGTCTGGGTGAAGCCGTACCGCCTGTCCCTACATAATAAGAATTAAGACGGTGATTACTCGCCGTCTTTTATCTTACATTGTGTTCCGTCGTGTATTATTTCGTAATTATCTTTATAAATTAAATCTTCAATAAATACAAACTCATACCCCTCTTCTTTTAGGCATTTAAGTATGTTCGGCAACGCCGCAGGTGTATGGTCAGCGTCGTTATGGAAAAGTACAATCGAGCCGTTTTTAACCTTTTTTGTAACCCTTTCGCAAATACTTTCAGGTGTGGCATTCTCTTTCCAGTCAAGAGAATCAACATCCCACTGAATTGTGTACATATCAAGTTCTGTGAGGGTTTCGATAACTATGTTGTCGTAGTCGCCATAAGGGGCGCGCAGAAGAGTAGGGCATTTGCCCGTAATTGCCTCGATTTTTTTGTTGCAGCTTTCTATTTCGTCTATCATTTGAGTTTTTGAAAGCTGTGGCATATGTGGGTGTGTGTTCGAATGGTTTTGTATCTGGTGTCCGGCATCTGAGAGCTGTTTTACAGACTCGGGATACTTATCTACCCAAGCGCCTACCACAAAGAATGTTGCAGGAACATTGTATTCCTTTAATATGTTTATTAATTGTTCCGTATCGTCATTACCCCAAGCGGCATCGAATGAAATTGCTATCTGCTTTTTATCGGTTTTAACACAGTAAATAGGCAAAAGGCGGTCAGAGTTTGCAAACACGCTAACCGAGCCTATAACAGTAATTATTAATGCTGAAACGAAACTGATTGCCAACATTAACTGTTTTTTTGTAATTACTAAACATTTCATAAAAAAGCACCTCGGTATTTTATATGCCGAGGTGCTCGTACTATATTATACTTATTATTGCTTAATTTTATTATTAATGTTATAATTATGTCGGTCAATGTCACCTTTTCTTTTGATAGGAGGATAATATAAAAACCATTGTTATTGATTTTTCAAAGGTTGAGAGACACATCAAACTTTATCTTTCCTTAGGCTTTAGGTATATTGAGGGTTCTATGTTTTATAGCAGAAAAGCATGGGATTGCTCGGAGTTCATTATCAGAATTAATGGTGAAGTAATTCCGGCTTTGAGTGAAGTGGGGTATGAATATGCGAGGGCTTTCTTTACCCAGTTATATGCGTTTCTTAAAAAGAACGGTTGGATAGATATATTTACAGCCCATGTTGGAGATGAACCACAGAAAACCTGTGCGCCTGAGTATCGCATACTTTCAGGTTGTGTCAGAAAGTGGATGCCGGGTGTCAAGATTATGGAGGCATGCGAAACACCGAATCTCGATGGCGCGGTTGATATTTGGGTTCCAAAATCGGACAGATACCTAACATACAAGGACGAATTTGATAGAAAAATGGCTCGCGGTGAGGATGAATTCTGGTTTTACACTTGTATGTTCCCGGATGGACACCACCTCAACCGCTTGCTCGACCAAGAGCTTATCAGAACCAGATATTTGCACTGGGCGAACTATATTTACGGTTTTACCAGATATCTGCATTGGGGTCTTAATATGTATGAGAACCTAAATGGTAACGGTATATTCACCGGTGCGTGTGACCATCCTGATGGTATTAGAATACAAATACTACCCGCAGGCGATACACACATTGTTTATCCTAAGGGCAAACAGGTTTTGCGCAGTGTTAGACTCGAAATGATGAGAGCAGGCTGCGAGGATTATGAGTTATTAAAGCTAATTGAACAAAAAGGATAAAGAAAAGGCTGATGAGATCGCTCAGAAATGCGTTCGTTCCTTTACCGATTATACAAAAGATATTGATTTGTTTGATGAGACACATCGCTTCTTGTTAGAGCAATTTTAATAAAGGGGATTAAAGTATATGGAAAAAACTTTGGCGCACCAAATTATAAGGATTATCTACCCATTCCTGTTTGTGAGGATTATCCTGAGTATGAGACATTTTACCTAAAGGCGTGGGAATTGGCTTTTGCGCATATAAGAGAGATTGAGGGTATGCCGCAATCACCTTATATGGATGAAGCTTTTTGCGATACTCAAATTTGGATTTGGGATAGTTGTTTTATGAGTCTTTTTTGCAAATATGCGCAAGAGGTTTTTCCGGGTGTAGAAACACTTAATAATTTCTATGAGGTTATTCACAATAAAGAGAAATTGCCGCAGATTATCCCGGGTGAGAAGGAGCCTGAATGGACTGGAGCTACACCTGGAAACCCCTCTGATATTAATATCAATATTGCCGATAATCCGCCGCTTTTTGCGTGGGCAGAGTATGAAAACGCTCTTTTGAACGGGGATATGGAGTATGTTAAAGAGCTTTTATATAATAGGCAGATATTGCAAAAGCATTATAATTGGATTGAGGGCTTAACTGAGCGCATAAAATTAGATGGCGTTTACGCACAAACCTATTTGATTTGTGAAAAAAACGGTTACAGATGGGAGGGCGGCAGCTCGGGTATGGATAATACTCCGAGAGGCAGAACGACTCCAAATGCCAAAAAAGAACGCCCAAATAATCCCGATATGCTTTGGATAGATGCGATTTGTCAGCAGGCACTGTCGGCAAAAATGATTTCAAAATTGTTTGGGCTTGTCGGTGATAGAAATAAGGCTTACGAGTGGAATGAAAAATATAATGAAAAAAAGAATATTGTAAATAAGTTTTATTGGGATGAAGAGGATAAATTTTATTATGATATTGATTTCAATACAAATGAGTTTTACAAGATAAAAACTATAGCATCCTATTGGCCTTTAATTGTAGGAATTCCTTCCAAGGAACAGGCCGATGTGATGTTGAGTTATCTTTTTGATGAAAATACATTTGGCGGTAAAGTGCCGATGGTTTCATTGGCTCGAAACGATAATGATTTTTGCACTGACGGTAAATATTGGCGAGGTTCCTTGTGGCTGCCAACAGCGTATGCCACTTTAAAGGGATTAATCGAATATGGCTTTTTCAAGGAAGCGCAAGAATTATCCCAAAAAGTATTAAACCATATGCTTAATACTTATAACGATTTCGAACCTCACACAATATGGGAGGCTTATGCATCAAATGATGCTACTCCGGCAACGGGGGCTAGAGCGAGCGAAGGACTTTCACGACCCAATTTTTGTGGTTGGTCAGCATTAGGACCGATTTCTATATATATATCGAGTTTGTATTAGGTTTTCATAAGATTGATGCGTTTGAAAATATCGTTGAGTGGAAAAGACCTGAGGTGTTCAAAGGGAAAATCGGTATTAAAAATTTGCGATTTGGAAATGTTTGTACCGATATTGTGGCAGATGGCAACAGTTGTACGGTAATATCAAATCTGCCTTACAAATTAAAAATAGATGATAAGATATATAATATTTCCAAGGGCGTTAATTATATCCAATAGCAAAGAAGACAAGCTTATTGCTTGTCTTCTTTGCTATAAAAATTATTTTCCTGTCATTTTTTTCTGTTTCAGCTTGTGGTCGATTACGTGGCGAGAGCAGACTTATAACAAAGGCATGGAACGGTTATAAATTGTTAAAAACTACATACTTTTTTAAAAAATTTAAAAGAGTATAAATAATAAAAATCTTTAGCAGTAAAATGTTAATATATGGGACAATATGGAAAAAATCCGTAATTATGGATTTTTCAAGGATTATTAATTGTTAAGCAGCATATTAATTTGTGAAAAAATCTATATTTTTGTTAATAATTGTATTTATTTTTGGTCATTATAATGCTATAATTACTATAAATGATAGAGGTGGCAAAGTATTATTATCGTGTTTTAAATTCAATCCAACCTTTAGGAGTGTAAGCTATGAATAAAATGCAGAATTATTTTATTTGCGGTTCGGATGCTAAGTTTACGCTAAATTCTGATTATTCTACCGATAAGGTGGAGTTGCTTGTTAATGCCTGTGGAATTAATGAGCTTAATTCACTCAATAAGAATTATGAAATGCATAGACCTAACGGCAGAACAGATTATCTATTGATGTATGTAGATGAGGGTGAATGTTCGTTCCGTATAGATAATGTGGCATATTTTGTTCCTGCAAATTCTTACATACTTTTTAAGCCCGGACAGTCGCAGTATTATTCGCATCCGGTAGGCAGGAGAACCCGTATGTTTTGGATTCATTTTACGGGTAGCGCTGTAGAAAGATTACTAAAGGAAAACAATATAGAGGATTCTTTTGCACAGCTTTTCAACAAACCGATATATTTACATTCCACAATTTACAAAATGATTAGAGAATTCAGACATCCAACAAAATTCTGTCAGGAAATTTGCAGTAACTATTTAAGGATTTTCTTAAATTATATTGGCTCTGCGCTTATTGATGATAGGGTAGAGTATATTGTAAACGAAAAACTTAAAAAGGTCATTAAAAGTATAGAAGATACGTATAATCAAAATTTGCCTATTGAGTATTATGCGAAGATTTACGGGTGTTCTATAAATCAATTTACAAATGTTTTCAAAAAGGCCTTTAATTGTACACCCAGAGTATATATTACTGAGCTTAGACTTAGCACCGCTGAAAATTTATTGCTTGGCGGTAATATGAGTGTTAAAAAAATTTCCGAATCGGTTGGTTATGACGATTCTTTGTATTTTTCGAGAATATTTAAGAGTAAATACGGATGTTCACCTAAAAGATTTAAGGAAATGCATTTGGACGCTTAAGCAGATTTTTATGGAGGTTCAATATGAAGCGAGTTTTTTCTATAATTATTGTTTTGTGTTTTGCATTTAATATGTTTTTTGCAGTCAAAGCAGAAGACAATAATACAGTAACGGAAGTAACTATGGATACTGTACCGTCTTCTGATGGGGAGATATCGTATTATGATTATCAAAAGAGCCTTACATTTAGCCCGACAGAAAATAGCATAGATATTGATGTAGCAGAAGCTGACGCTTTAAAGGATGGCGGCAGATATGAATATAAGTTTAATGCAACTTCTTCCGGAAGATATGGGTTGTTTTTTACCTACAATGCAGGCCAAGCTAACGGCGATATCGGTTTGTCCATAAAAATTGACGGTATCTCTTACTTCGAGGAAATGACCGATATAGAGCTTCCTGTTCTATGGACGAATTCGGGGGAAATTAAAACTGATACATACGGCAATGAATCTGCACCACAGCAGGTCAGATGGGACGGTTATATTACCCACTGTTTAAATGATTCTAAGGGTGTTAACTTAAACTCCTATGAATTTGATATTTCTGAGGGTGAGCATACTCTTGTGGTTGAAGTATTATCAGGTGAATTTAAATTAAAGGCAATCAGCTTTGCACCTATAGATACGCCCCCAAAATATACAGATTATATTAGTGAATTCAAGGGCGAAAAAGCCGGCGAAACAAAACCGATAATTATTGAGGGTGAGGATGCGGTATATAAAACCGATAAATCGCTCATTCCCAAATCGGATAATAGTGACCCGTCGCTTAGTCCTTCAAGCTATTCAAAAACTGTTCTTAATACAATCGGCTTTAACAGTTGGAATTCGTCCGACGAAGCGCTCACTTGGAAATTCGAGGTTAGCGAGAGCGGATTTTATAAATTAGGCTTCAAATTCAAGCAAAGCGAATCTGTAAATAATATTTCTTACAGAAAATTGTTTATTGACGGTAAAGTGCCATTTGAAGAAGCAAATTCGGTAGACTTTAATTATTCTAACGGATGGAGCTACAGCGAATTCGAAAATTCCGATAATGCTCCGTATCTTCTGTATCTTGAAAAGGGCGAGCATACCCTTACTATGTGTGCTACATTAAGCTATACTGCAGAATATTACAGACGCTTGGAAAAGATAGTTAACGAGCTTGGAGACATCTATATAAATGTTTCTATGATAACAGGTGAGACACCCGATAAAAACCGTGACTATGATTTATTCCGTCAGATTCCGGATCTTAGCGAAAAGCTACAGAGCAACTATGACAGTATAATTAAATTGGCTGACGAAATGAATGAGTTTACCAATATGTCGGGTAGCTCAATGATTGCGGCACTGAAAAATATGGCACGTGTGCTTAAATCTATGATTGATAAGCCTTACACTGCTCAGAGATATCTGACCGATTATTATACCAATTATACAAGCGTGGGCGGTTGGCTTTACGATATGAAATCAATGCCGCTGTCACTTGACAGAATAGTTTTATCCTCACCCGATACAGAAGGTGTGGATACAGAGGCCGGATTTTTCAGTGAAATTATTTTTGGAGTAAAGCGTTTTATTTCATCCTTTATGACCGAATATAACACCCTTGGTACTGTCAGTGCAGACGGTCCCACTATAAAAATTTGGGTTAACTGGGGAAGAGACCAGGCTGAAATTCTCGGTAATATGATAAATGATGATTTTACTGCTAAGACGGGTATAAACGTAAAGCTTGAAATTGTTAATGCAGGTATAGTTAAGGGAATACTTGCAGGTAATCCGCCCGATTTATCGTTACATATGGCAAGAAGCGAGCCGGTTAACCTTGCGATGCGTGATGCATTATACGATTTAACTGAATTTAAGGATTTTGACACTGTTCGGGAACGTTTTGCCGAAACCGCTTGTGTGCCTTATATGTACGGTGACGGTGTTTATGCATTACCCGATACCCAGTCATTTTACATAATGTATTGCCGCACTGATATTTTAAATAAATTGGGTATTGAAATTCCAAAAACTTGGGATGAGTTTATAGATGCTACGGTAACTATACAACGAAACAATATGCAGGTTTGGTTGCCTTATTTAAAAATAACCGCGGCAACCACCGTTAATACAGGTGTAGGCGGTCTTAGTCTTTTCCCGACACTTGTACACCAGAACGGACTTCGTATGTACAATGAAAGCGGTACTGCGTGTACACTTGGCTCGGAAGAAATTTTACCTGTTTTTGACCAATGGATTAAGTTCTATACAAATTATAAGCTACCCAAAGAGGTCAGCTTTTATAACCGCTTCAGAATAGGAACAATTCCTCTTGGAATTGAACAGTATACTGTGTATCAAACCTTGGTTAATGCCGCACCTGAAATCAGTGATGATTGGACAGTGGCTGAAATCCCCGGTGTAATGGGTGAAAACGGTGAAATTAATAATGCTGTTGCAGGCTCAGGTACCGGTTGCGGCATAATTAAGGATACCGGTAACGAAAAATATGCTTGGGAGTTTATTAAGTGGTGGACTGAAAGCGCAACTCAGCTTAAGTATTCTGACAGCGTTGAAACAGTGCTTGGTACACTTGGCAGAGTAGCATCGGCTAATATAGAAGCGGTTTCAGGGATGTCTTGGAAAAAGCAGGATTTAAAGGTGATACTCTCTGCTTGGGATAAATTAGAAGAGGTTGAAGAGGTCCCCGGAAGTTATTATTTAACACGTGCGGTAGACCAGGCTTATTGGGCTGTTGTTAATGGAAATTCCACTTCAAAGGAAGCTCTTATGACCTGGAGTAAGTTTGCAGATAACGAAATTGAAAGAAAAATCAAAGAATACAGTGAAGGGTAGGGTGATTGTATGAAACTCAAGACAGTTAAAAAAAGTCGTTTTCGCAACGAATCATCCTTTTATGTAATGTTAGCACCCTTTACGGTGATGTTTTTCATATTTATGGTTTTGCCTATAATTTCATCTGTGGTTTTAAGCTTTACTTCATTTGATATGATACACAAGTTGGATTTTGTGGGTCTTCAGAACTATTTCAGAATGTTTGTTGATGACGAGGTATTTGTCACCACAATAAAGAATACGATTCTGTTTTCAATTTTCACGGGTCCGTTCGGATTTTTATTATCCTTTGTGTTGGCATGGTTTATTAATGAATTTAAACCCTTAGCACGTACCTTTCTGTCATTTCTTTTCTATGCACCCGCTCTTGTAGGCAATGCATACTACATCTGGCAGATTGCGTTCAGTAACGACTCTTACGGTTATATCAACAGTGTATTGCTTTCAATGAATGTTATAACCGAGCCGATTTCCTGGCTTAAAAATGAGGTTTATGTTCTGCCTGTTATTATGATAGTACAGCTTTGGCAGAGTATGGGTGTTTCATTCCTTGCTAATATATCGGGTCTTCAAAACGTTAATAACGAGCTTTATGAGGCGGGTGCAATTGACGGTATAAGAAGCCGTTGGCAAGAGCTTTGGTACATAACCCTGCCTACTATGAAGCACATGCTTTTATTCAGCGCAGTTATGCAGATACAGTCAAGCTTTACGGTTGGCACTATTGCGGTAGAGCTTGCAGGCTACCCGAGTGTAGGCAATGCCGCCGATACAATGGTAGCTTATATGACCGATGTCGGCACAGTAAGATACGAGCTTGGCTATGCATCCGCAATAGCAGTCTGTCTGTTTGTTATTATGGCTTTCACCCGTTGGCTTATCGGTAAAGCCCTTAACAGCGTAGGAAGATAATTAAAGAGGGGGATTTTAGTGATTTTTGAAAAAACATTAAAAAAATTGCGTTCGCAGTCATTTTCTATAAAGTCAACCTCTAATGTCAGAAGATATACACGCTCTAAGGTGGGTAATTTCTTCTATTTTCTGTTTTTAATTGCGGCCGGTCTTTTTTCGGTGTTACCTTTAATTTATTGTGTAACCACCTCATTTAAGCCTATTGACGAGCTTCTCAAGTTTCCGCCAAGTCTATTTATTGTTGAAAGACCTACTCTTCAGAATTATCTGTCCCTGCCAAACCTGCTTTCAAACCTTAAAATACCGCTTTCGCGATATGTATTTAACAGCGTGTTTGTAAGTGTGGTTACAACAGTGCTTTATGTAATTATTGCGGCTATGGCGGCATTTGTACTTGCAAAGAGTCAGATTAAAATCAGAAAAATTTATTTTAACATTGTACAGTATGCCTTGCTTTTTACAGCCTACACATTGGCAGTACCGCAGTATCTTATATTTTCAAAGCTTGGTATGATAGATACATATTCGGTTTATATTTTCCCGCATCTTGCTACAACAATGGGTGTTTTCCTTATGAAGCAGTATATGGAGGGCTACATACCCGATTCGCTCATTGAGGCGGCAGGTATGGACGGCGCAGGCAATTTCAGAATATTTTTCCAGATAGTATTTCCAATTGTAAAGCCGGCGTGGTTAACCCTTACACTCTTTAGCTTCAGAGATATATGGGCGGCAATTCCTCAGGGAACAATTTTTTCTGAGCAGCTTAAAACCCTACCTATGATTATGGCGCAGGTAACCGCGGGCGGTATTGCACGTTCGGGTAGCGCTATGGCGGTTACTGTAATAATGATGATACCGCCAATATTGGTTTATCTCGTTTCGCAGAGCAATGTTGTTGAAGCAATGTCAAGTGCCGGTATTAAGGGGTGAGATATATGAAATTTACTAAGATTATCACATCACTTATTTTAACCCTTTTAGTTTTGGTATCGGGTTTAAGTGTTAGCGCCGCTACCTCTACCGATTCACCCGAAATTTCATACGAATCATATACATATTGGCAGGATTATGCCGGTAAAGATAAATATGAGGTTTATTGCAAGCCTATGTATTCGCCCGAATTTGCTATTGATGCCAAATATCTCGGTGTAGATGAGCTTGTAAAGGTAAATGATATATGCACCGATTCACTTGGTAATATTTATATACTCGATAGCGGTTACGGTATTATATATATGCTTGACAGTAAGTATAATTTTAAAGCTAAAATCGAGGTAATTAAAAAGGGCGAAGAAGAATTTTATTTTGATAATGCGGGCGGTCTGTTCGTAACGGATGACGGCACAATACTGATTGCAAACACCGATTATCAGACCGTTTTGGCAACCGATATAAACGGTAATTACAAATATGAATTAATCTTGCCCGAAAGCAATATAATCCCCGAGGATTTCACCTATAATCCCATAAAGGTATCCGTTGACTCTCGCGGATATACCTATGTTTTAAGTCAAGGCTCGTTTTACGGCGCGTTACTTTATTCGCCCGATAATACTTTTTTAGGATTTTTCGGCGCTAATAAGGTGGCAAGCAGTGTAGGCGAAACGCTAATGAGCTTTGTTACCGAGTTGTTTATGACAAACGAAAAGCACGCCGCATCTGACAGTAAGGTGCCGTATCAGTTTGTTGATTTGTGTATTGATAACGAGGATTTTGTATACACAGTTACAGGTATGACCGATGCATCTTCTCTTGAAGTGGGTAAGGACCAGGTTAAACGCTTTAGTCCCGGCGGGGCTACAGTTTTAGGGGATGACGGCTTTAACTATGCCGACGCTACCGTTTCAAAGGTTTTAAATGTTGTAAAAGCGCAGGATCTTTTAGGCATTGCGGTAGATGAAAACAATTTTGTTTATGTGGTTGATTCAACCTATGGCAGAGTATTTGTTTATGACAGTGAAAACCAGATGCTTTGCGCATTCGGCGGCGGTATAGGCAGGGGAAATACCTTGGGTGCTTTCAGTCTGCCCTCGGCAATAGAGCTTAACGGTGAGGATGTGCTCGTAGCCGATAGCGAACTAAACCGCATCACCGTATTCAGTATTACCGAATACGGCCGTCTTGTAAAGCAGGCGTCGGTTAAGGTGAATGCCGGCAAATACGGTGACTGCAAAGAGGATTGGCTTAAAGTACTTTCTCTTGACAGTAACAGTCAGTTAGCCTACAGAAGCCTTGCTAAAATTTATAATGCCGAAGAGAATTATGATAAGGCACTTGAATATGCGAAAATAGGTTATGACAAACCTACCTATTCCTTAGCCTTTAAGAACACAAGACGTGAGTTTTTAAGCAAATATTTCTCGGTTATTTTTATTGCAATAGTTTTAGTTGTAGTGCTTATGTTTGTACTGAGCTATTACCTCAAACGCAAAAACATAACACTTGTAAAAAAACAAAAAACAAAAACTCTTTTAAACAGCATTTTGCATCCGTTTGACAGCTTTGAACGGGTTAAGTATAAGAACGAGGGCTCGGTACTTGGATGCTTTATAATTATTATATTGTATTATTGCTCATCAGTACTTAAAACTACTGCGGGTGGCTTCCTATTTACCGATTACGACCCCTCTGACTTTAATTCGCTGTTAGTATTGCTACAGACCTTTGGTGTTGTATTCCTCTGGACAGGACTCAACTGGGCTGTTTGTACCTTGTTTGGCGGAATAGGTAAATTAAAGGAAATATTTGTTGTAATTTCGTATTCGTTACAGCCGCTTATTATTTCCAACTTCATTTTCCTTATATTATCTAACGCTTTTGTTACAAGCGAGGTAGGATTTTTAACCGTTATATCACTTATAGCATCCATTTATATGGTATTGATGGTGGCCATCGGCAGTATGAAGATACACGATTTTTCATTCGGTCGTTTTGTGGGCACAGGTATTCTTTCCCTTGCAGGAATTATAATAGTTGTCTTTTTAATATTTATTGTTTTAACCTTAATTCAGCAGTTTGGCGGATTTTTAATTACGATTATAAGCGAAATCGTTTACTCATAAAGGGAGGGTAAGTATTGAATAAAACAAGATATTTGAAAATAATATTTGCCTTGTGCTATTTGGTAGCCTTCCTATGCTCTTGCGCTACTGCAAAAATAGAAAATCCCGCTTATAAACTGTCCGAAAACTTATCGGCGGAGGCTGATTTTACAGTAGCGGAGAATGATACATATATCCTTGAATATATGAGTGAATATGCCTCTGTTGTATTAAAGGACAAAGCAGGGAACACGGTTTGGAGTACCACTACTGTAAAGGCATCGGAACCCCGTCTTGATGAGTACGGTGACCCGATACCGCTACACTCGCAGGTGAAGTCGGCTATAGCTATTGAATATATTGAGCCTACAACCTCAAAAATTTCTTTAAGCTATGCATACAGTGACTGTGTGCGAGAGGGCACCTTTACTGTAGAAAAGATTGATAACGGTGTCGAGGTGACCTATTTCTTTGACGAGGTAGGAATTTCGGTTCCCGTAAGGTATGTTCTTAAAGATAAAAGCGTTGAGGTTTCGGTTAATACTGCCGAAATTTGTGAAAACGAAAACCGTTTTTACAGTGTAACTTTAGCACCGTACGCTTGCGGAATACAGAATTTATCCTCGGATAGCTATTTGTTTGTACCCTCGGGCTCGGGTGCTATTATAGAGCCCTGTCAGCTTGAGGACGGCTCTTATAGCTACAGCCGCGAGCTTTACGGCAACGATGCCCAGCGCGCTTTAGAGCAGGGGCTTGATACCGATAAATTCCCCGAAAACCGTATGGCTGTAATAGGCGCCAAGCTGGATAATGCTTCGGCACTTTGCGGAATTATTACAAGCGGTGCTGAGCATGCCTTTATAGAGGCTAATGTGGGCGCTTCTAATATAGGCTTTAGTAATGTGGCAGTAAAGTTTGCAGCACGCGCATATCAGTGGTCAAAAATCAGAAGCAACCAACAGGTTAAGCTTTACAGTGAGGATATGGTGCAAACAAGGTTTGCTGTTACCTTCACACCACTCTTAAACGAAGAAAATGCCAATTATGTGGCTATGGCTAATTGCTACCGCGAGTATCTTAGTGAAAATCACAGTATGGATTCCAAAATGGATTCATCGGCGCTTACACTTAAAATTATAGGCGGCGCTAATGTGACCGAGAATATTTTAGGTTTTTCTTATGATAAGTTTTATGCCACAACCACACTTTCAAATGCAGAAAAAATTGTTGAGGAAGTATCCCAAAATACAGGTGTTAAACCAAATGTGAGTCTTGTAGGCTTCGGTGAAGACGGACTTGATATTAAAACCGTAGCAGGCGGTTACACCGTAAACGGTGAACTTGGTGGCGAAAAGGGACTTGAAGCCTTTGCCGAGTATGCTAAACAAAACGGTCTTAACCTATTTATGAATTTTGATGTCATAAGCGCTTCTAAATCGGGCAAGGGTCTTTCTAAAATTTCTGATATGGCTTTATCGCAGGATAAAACCAAAATAAAGCAGTATTACTACAATATTTATTCCCGTCTTAAAACTACTAGGCACGACAGTTATTTGCTGATAGGCAGGGAAAACATTTTTGATGTTTGTAACCGTTTGACCGATAAGGCTCAAAAACTGGGGCTAAACGGTATTGGTTTAGATACCCTTTCGAGTGTTTGCTATTCCGACTATTCTAATGTTAAGTATTTTAGCAAGGGTAATATGTCGGCAGATGTAACCTATATATTAAAGAACTTTGCCGAAAAGGATTATACCCTTGCAGTAAACGAGGCAAACGATTACGCGGCGGCTGAGGCCGATATTGTTATTGACACACCGCTTACATCATCAAAAAATAATATTTTCAGTTATGATATACCTTTCTACTCTCTCGTGTTCAAGGGCTATGTAAACCTTACGAGTGAATCCCTTAATCTTACCGCCGATGCCGATAAAATGCTGCTTCACGCGGCAGAGAGCGGTTGCGGCATCACTTATACAGTAGTAGAACGTTGCGGCACAGAGCTTTTTGACAGTTTTTCTTCCGCATTTTACGGCTCTGTTTATGACGGAATTTCAGAGGATATAGCAGAAAAGGTAAAGGCTTATAACAAAACCTTCCAGAGTGTTAAAAATGCCAAGATAATAAATCACGACATTTTAGATAACGGACTGCGTAAAACCGTGTTTGATAACGGTGTTACGGTTTATGTGAATTTCACCGATGACGAAATCGCGCAGGACGGGGCTTTAGTTAAAGCCAACAGTTATATTTCAGTAAAGGAGTGACGCTGATTGAAAAATAAAAAGCCAAGAGGCACCGAAGCTTTAAAACGCCGAAACGGTCAGTTGTTTGTTTTGCCGTGGACAATAGGCTTCATACTGTTTTTCTTAGTACCGTTACTCCAGTCGTTACGTTACTCCTTTTCTACAGTAAAGCTTGATTTCGGCAAAACCGAAACTAAGTTTGTCGGTCTTGAAAACTACCGAATGCTAATTTTTGAAGACCCCGATTTTATAAACAACCTGACTACAAGTCTTATAACCTTTATATCGTCTTTTCCCGTAATATTGGTTTTAAGTCTGATACTTGCAATAATTCTTAACCAAAAATTCAAAGGCAGACTTATTTTCAGAACAATGTATTTTCTGCCCGTAATTATTGCAAGCGGCGTTGTAATTGAGTTTTTAATGCGTACCAATTACAGTGTTCAGGGCTTGGGTGTTTCTTCAAGTCTTCAAGAGGATATGTTCTCATCTTCGCAGATATTGGATATTTTAGGTCTGCCGCCGCAGGTTGAAACCTATTTCTTATCTATTATGGGCAATCTTATGACGGCGCTCTGGAATTGCGGAATACAGATAATCCTATTTATTTCGGGTATGCAGGCAATCCCCGATTTGCTCTATGAGGTGGCACACGTTGAGGGGGCTACCAAGTGGGAGGAATTCTGGTATGTTACATTTCCGCAGTTATCAAGAGTTACGGTTCTGGTTATAGTTTTCACAACCGTAGAAATGCTAACCTCAAAAACCGATATTGTAATGGAAAAGGCGTATTCCTATATGCAGTCGCAAATGTATGCCGAAAGCTCGGCAATGCTTTGGATATACTTTGCGATTATAAGCAGTTTTATGGGATTACTTATTCTGTTGTTTAACCGCTTCTGTATGAAGCGTTGGGAATAGGAGGTGCGCTATGAAAAATAATTTTTCCGCTACGGCTGATGAACTGACGCGTTATAAAAAGCTGGCGGCTTTGAGAAAAGTGCTGTTTTCCATCTTCCGTTATGTAATACTTCTGTCAATCGGCTATCTTGTAATGTATCCGCTTATTTATATGATAAGCTCTGCATTCAAATCTCCCGAGGATTTTATGAATCCGGGCATTGTTTGGATGGCGCAAAGTCCAACACTTCAAAATATTAAGGATGCCTTTACGGTACTTAATTTTACCGAGTCCTTAAAAAACACGGTTACACTTGAACTGGTAAGCGCTGTTATAGAAATCTTTTCTTGTGCGGTAGCGGCTTACGGTCTTGCAAGATTTGATTTCCCCGCTAAGAAGATAACCATGGCGGCTCTTATGATGACCATTATAATACCGCCTACCATGACCATTATTCCAATGGTTACCAACTTTTCAAATCTTGACTTTTTAGGTGTTATAAGCCTTATTAACAAGATTTTTGAAACCGATATAAAAATTAATATTCTTGATACGCCGCTTACATTTTATCTGCCCTCTATTTTCGGTGTAGGACTTCGAAGCGGTATAATGATATTTATTTATATTCAGTTTTTTAAAGGTCTTCCCAAGGAGCTTGAAGAGGCGGCATCTATTGACGGCGCATCGGCGCTGACAACATTTTTCAGAATTGCGTTGCCGTCTTCAAGAGTAGTAATACTTACAGTCAGCGTGTTTGCGGTTATATGGCATTGGAACGATTATTTCCTTGCGGTAATGTATACCTCGCAAAACTATCCGCTTGCAGTGGCGGTGGCTAATATGATTGTGAATATTACATCATCTATCAGTACAAATACCGATATTATTACTGCAGTTACGATGTCGGGCTGCCTGATGTTTATTTTACCGATGTTAATTCTTTATATGTTCGTACAAAAGGGCTTTATTAAGAGCATCGACCGTATAGGAATTACGGGTTAGGCTGTTTTATTATTTAAACAAAGTCACAGTAAAATCAATTCGGTTTTGCTTTGACTAAAAATATAAGGAGTGAAAGTATATGAAAAAAATTCTAGCTATTTTACTGTTGGTTGTAATGGTGCTTACAACATTTTCTGCCTGTAAAGAGACAAGAACTGCATCCGATAACAGTACGGGTACAAATGTAAGTTCCGAGGTTGACGCTAATCTGGGCGACGAGACTGAATCTGATGTAGCTTTAGATGAAAATGCGTCTGCTACAGATTCAGAGGCATCTGAAAATGAGAGCGCTTCAAATGAATCTTCTGCAGATAAAAATACTTCAAGCTCTGAAAGTAAGGATACCTCATCAAACACAAGCGGTGGTAAGGATTTTTCTACAAATTCAGGTTCTGCTGGTAAGGATAACTCATCTAACGCAAGCTCTGCAGAGAAAAATCCTTCAAGCTCTGAAAGTAAGGATACTGCATCAAATACAAGCTCTAAGGACGAAAATAAAAATTCATCACAGAATAATACTTCATCCACAGCCGATTCATTAAGAGGTACAACTGTTACAATTGCAAGCTGGGAAGATTTTAACGGTACCGAGCGTGCAAATGTTATGCAGAAATTTACTAAAGAAACAGGTATTAAGGTTACGGTTGTTCCTGTAACACAGAACGATTATATTGTTAAAATGGCTTCAAGACTGAGTGCAGGTAAATCTGTTGACATTTTTATAGATAATCAGGAATTCCCCAGAACACTATCCTTTGCACAACCTATAACAAACGCAGGAATAGATGTTAAAGATGCAAAGTGGGATCAGACTATCGTTAATACTTCAACCATTAACGGTAAAACCTATCTTATTAACGCTAAGTGGGATTTAAAATATTTTGTACTTTCTTACAATAAATCTTTGTTTGAGGGTATTACAAGCCCTGAGGATTATGTTGAGAACGATAACTGGACTTGGGATACCTTTGCCAAAGCAGCACAGGCAATTTCCAATTTGGGTAGTGAATATGTAGGCGCTCATTTCTCAACACCTATATTTATGGCGGCCTACGGCGCTTCATACGTTAAGTATGATTCTACTAAACAGGAATTCTACCGCGCAACCGATGAAAAGCAGTTTACTGATGTTTGGACATATATTTTAGACGGTCAGAAAGCCGGCTATCTTAATCCTACATATAATTCTGCAAAGCTTGTTGCAGGTACTTGCGGTATGTCTATAAACGATGTTTTCGCTCTTCAAAAGGATGGTTATTATACATCAATGAAGACATCTGACTGGGGCTTTACATATCTACCTAAGAAGAGTGCAAGTGACCCCGATTACCCCAAGGCATCCCTTATGTTTGCTTACGGTCTTATGAAGGGCGCACCTAACCCTGAGGCCGCAGGCGTATTCCTTAACTACTACCTTGATGAAGCAAACTGGAATTTTGATAATTACTATGCAAACAGTGCTGCTAAGGATTTTGCTAATATTCTTAACAAGAGAACACCTGAAAGCACAGATTATATGTTTATATGCAAGGGTCCGCTTGCTATTACATATACTTACGGTTATTCGGAAATCGATAAGATTTTCTTGCAGCTTACATCTAAGCAGGTTAATCAGGGTATAAACCGTTCGGCTAATAAGATTGAAAACGCTGTTAAGAAAGCTAACGATATGATAAAAGCAGTTGGATAAGGTGAATGTATGAAATTGCAAAAATATGTTTTTATAAAATATATTTCATATCTCATTACATTATCAATTATACTTTCACTTTCTTTTAATATTGGGGCGACTGCCACTACATTAAAAGATACTGTTGATTTTGAAAAATATAGCTTAGGTTATCCCCAAACCAGTGAAAACGGAATTTTGCTTAATGCCAAAAAAGTAAATTCTTACTCAGGAAAGTATTCTTTGCGTTATGGTTACAGCTCGGATGTATCAAATGCTAAAAACGGTGCTTTTGCGTTGCTTTCTTTCGGCAACGCAAAAGCTATAGAGCTAAAAGCCGCTACACAATATGAAGTAAAGCTTAAATATATGCTTAAAGGAATTACAGAAAGCAGCGTGGATTTAGCTTTCTTTTCGAGTAGTGAGCGCACTCCCGTTTCTTCTAAATACAGAAATGAAATTGGACGTATTGAAAAGCTTGCAACGGTTAACACAAAGAAAAATGTGTGGCTTCAAAAAACTGTTAATTTGAATACAGCGGCAACATTTGCGGATTTTTCGGGTATCGAATGTAAATTTTTGAGTTTAGGCTTTTATTCCTATTCAGATTCCGGTATGGGAACGGATGTATATATCTATGTTGATGATATTGAGATAAAGGAAATAGGCAAGGCATCTTCATATACACTTAAGTTTGAAGCTAATGGCGGAAGCAGTGTGGGAGATATAAGCGGCATTGCAAATGAACAAATAGTTCTGCCCACACCGCCTACAAAGGCTGACAGTGTTTTTGCCGGTTGGTACAAGGACAAGGAATTAACCGAGTATTTTAATAGTAAATATTTTGATTCCGATTTAACGCTTTATGCAAAATGGGTTACAAGCGGAAACCATTATATTGATTTTAACGGCGATGAATATGCATCTATATATAAAGTGTCTTCAGGTGTGCAGACAGGTATATCAACCGAGTATGCGTATTCGCCATCACGAAGCCTTAAATATTGGAATATAGGTAGCTATGGTGCAAGAAGACTTCTTGTAACAGAGGACCGAAATAATATTACTGTTAAAAACCATACGCTTTACCGTATAAAGTTTGCATATAGAAACTTTACCCAGAATCTTGCTATATTTGAAGCTATGACAAGCGGAAAATCACTTTATACAGGAACACAGGTTTTCGGTGGTGCTTTTGTTCTTTCAACTGAGGATGAGTGGAAGCAGGCTACATACTACCTTTATACAGACCTTTTTAGCGAAGAAGAAAACTATCTGGCATTCTATATAAAGGGTGACGATAACAATAAATCTGATATATATATAGATGATATTGAAATTACCGAGATAGACGTGCCTGAAGGACACATTGTTTTAAATGTTGACCATAATGACGGTGAAAATGCCGAATATTTAACAGGCGAGGAAAATTCCTTGCTAACGATTGAGGAACCTACACGAAAAGGCTATAAATTCCTCGGTTGGTGTGAAGATAATTGGTATGCATCTGATTTTTATGATGATGCATTTTATTACAACAAGAAAATATATGCAAAATGGGCAAAATTAAAGCAGGTTCAGAATTTTGATGATACTTATAACCACACTGGTGTTTCCTTGGGTTATGATTTAGATATTGAAATTTATGATACAACTGAAGGCTCAAATTCGGCAAGCAATGCAATTTCAAAACCTAATTCTATTCACAGGATAGGTGAAAAGAATCTTAAAAAAGGCTTTGTTTTGTTTGATGGCTCAATGGAAGCCTTAATACCAAATCAAACATATAAAATATCCTTTGCGGTAAAGGTTGATAAGGCGAATATGCCTGATACCGATATAGAAATTGCACAGACTCGCGCTATGGGTTATGCATGGGCGGGTGACGATGAAAACTATCCAATGCTTACTGTTGGTGAATTGCCTGAGGGTGAATGGATTAAGGTTAGTTATATTATGCCCGTTTTTGAGAAATATCTTGCTATTTTTACTAAAGGCAACAATAGCATTTATTTTGATGATTTTACTATTGAATGGGTACCCGAAGAAACCGAGTTTGAAGACGGAAATACACTCAAATTTGAGAAAATTGATGAGAACGGAAAGGTTATTGGCGATTATATAGCACCGGTCAATTCTGATGATTCTTTAGAAGATGATTCCCAAAACAATAATACCGAATTCGATGATAATTCATCAAGCTCTGATAGCACTTCCTCAGATTCGGGTGACAATTCTTTTACAGATAATGAATCTGATAACACTTCTTCTGATGATATTATTTTTGAAGATACTGATGAGGATTGGACAAATTCAGATATAACGGCAGAGGATAGTTATAATCAAGATGACGGGGCAGAAAAAGAAACGCAATCTGATGCTTCTGCGGAGAATTCAGAGGATATTGATACTTCCACAGGAGATAACAGTAATACTATAGTGGCTGTCTTGCTAGCTTTAATCTCTGCAATGGCAGGTTTTGGTATTTCGTGCTATCTTTCAAAAAGGAGGGAAGGATAAGAAATGGTGAAAATTAATTTTAAAGATAAAAAGTTTATTGCTATTTCTATTATAGCTCTTCTTATTGTTGTAGCACTTGTTCTCGGTATAATATTCTTCCCGTTTGGTAAAGAGGAAAAGCCGAAAAAGGATAACGGAAAGACCGAAACCACAGTTTCGCAAGAAGATAATACCGAAAGTGATTCAAGTTCGGACAATAACAGCTCTTCTGATGATTCTCAGATGGAAAATGAGTCTGATAACGATGATTTTCAGTCGGAGTTTACATCTGAGGAAACTGATTTTAATGACGAGTCTGATAATAACAGCTCTGTCAAAGACGAATCAGAGTCGGATGATAATTCAAGCGATGAGTCTTCTGATATTGGTGATTCAGAACAGGACGATAGCGAATCGGATGACGATTTTGATTACGGCGAAATAGAGGACAATTTATTATACCTTAACGATTTTGGTTATTTTTCACATCAGATTTTTTATTCTGAGGATATGGAAGAGGAGGAAGTACTGCTTGTTAACAGGCTTTATCTTGTGGCCTATGATAAGTATACAACCCTGGCTCCTCCTGAATTTGACAGTGTAAAAGCCGAAGAAGGTCAGCTTGAATTGCTTGTAGGCAATACTAACCGTCAGATTTCAAAGGATGCATTGGCAATGCTTGAAAATAACGAGAAAAAGAACGCTAATGACTTTGTTATTCTTGAAAAGGACGGTAATATTGCAATTGCAGGTCTTTCTACTGCAGCGCTTGAAAAAGCGATTGACTTTTTTATAGATAACTTTATGTCGGAAGAGTATCCGTCTATAGAAAAGGGTTATTGCTATCTTTCCCAAAAAGCGCCCACATTAGATAAAGCAACTATTGCGGGTGTTGATTACAGGCAGTGGAAAATAGTTATTCCAAAGGGAACCTCGTTTGTTTATATGCGTTACATAAATTCTCTTATTGATGCTGTACGGGAAGCTACGGGTTATGAAATTCCGCTTTGTATTGATACTAAAACCGAAGAATCTTCTTATGAGATTTTGGTGGGCAGTACAAACCGCGCAGAGAGCACTGCTATTGCAGACAGAGATGCATATATAATCAAGCAAACGGGCACAAAGCTCGTAGTTAATGCAGGTCATAGCTATTCACTTTCAAGAGCTACAGAGGCTTTATATAAAGCTGTAAATACTGCAATTTCTAAGAAAAACAACAAATTGATTAAATCAAATCTTGATATCAGCGACAAATATGAGGAGTCGGACACCGAATACAACCTTGTTTTTGCCGATGAATTTGATGATGATAGCCTTTCAAATTGGATTAACAGACCTGGTTATCTTAATACGGTTACGGGCATTGCTACAGGCGGTACGGTAAGTTACGCTGAAGATGAGCGCGTAAGGTATGTAAAGGACGGTAAGCTTGTATTTAAGCTTCATAGCGAGGATTTGATTAACTGGGTACAGGCACCCGAGCTTGTTTCAAGAAACGGAATAACCTTTGATTACGGTTATCTTGAAATGAGAGCTAAGCTTCCTAAGGGTAATGGTGTATATCCCGGTTTCTGGATTACAAGAAACTACAGCGCATATCCTAATTCACCCGAAATCGACCTTATGGAGCAGTTTAGTATTGACAATCAGTTTGCCGCTAACATTCATTTGTGGTGGTTTGAGCCTGATTCTACCAATACACTTGTTTCAAAGCATATTCAGGTGGGCAGTTCTCATTGGTTTGCGAGAAAGGTAACCTTGCCTGAGGGTGAAACCCTTTACGATTCCTACCATACCTATGGATGTGAAATTACCGAAGATATGATTAATTTCTATTTCGACGGTGTTAAATTCGGCGAATACAGTATGAATAAAGACCGTATGGATATGTTCGCACAGCTTAAAGAAATCAGAATCGGTTACAACAAAATCGGTTCAAACAGCAGTGTTCCTATGCCTGATGCAACCACAGTTTCCGAGTTTGAGGTTGAATATATTCATATTTATCAGACTAAGGACCTTGGCACTATTGCCGACCATCTATAAAGGAGGTAACTGAAATGAAAATGATTAAAAATGCTTTTTCAATTCCTAAAATTATACTTTGTATAATCCTTGCCTTAAGTATCGTGGTTGGCTCGCTTGCAGTTTCGGGTGAAAATACTTCTACCTATACCTTTGATTTTGAAGAGGCTACAAGCGGAAAGTATAACGGCAGTAGCGGCTGGGCCTATGATAAGGTTTCGGGCGGTGTTGAAGGTAATAGCAGTTCTCTTCTCAAATTTGACCCCGCTGCAAAAAATACATATATTACTTATTTTAAAATGCCTGAGGCAGAAGACGGTAAGTATGCACTTGATTTTGACAGTGAATATGAAATTTCCTTTAAATATTACAGTGAGGGTATCGGCAGCGGTAAAATAGGCGATTTTATGATAAGGGATAATTCAACCCTACTCGTAAGCACTACACTTGAGATTGATAAAACAAAGGGTACTGACGGCGAGTGGAAAACCGCAACTGTAGCTTTCCAGCCTGCAAGTGAAAATACAGTGCTGTATTTTGGTTTAAAGGTTGAAGGGCAGTATTCAAAGGTGCTTATTTACTTTGACGATTTTACTGTTACTGCTACCAAAGCAGAGCAGGGTGAGCCAGACAGCACATTCCTTAATACCGCAGAGGGAATTATCAATTTTGACGGTGAAAATAAGGTGCTTAATTCCAGCGGTCTTAAATACGAAACGGCTGATAGAAGATATGTTGTAGGCAACTCTACTACAATGCTTAAATTTACCGCGGCTAGTGTGGGTACCGATTATGGTGTGGCTTTCTACAACGGAACTGCTACTGTACCGCTTACCGTAGGCAAGCTTTATACTATAAAATTCAAGTATTACAATCCGTCAGAGAGCGGAACGGTGAGCTTTACTGCGGGTACAAGCGCCGAAAACAGTGCATGGACCGATTACCAGATAGGCGATATTGTTACCCTTTCAAATAATACAGGTGTTTGGGTAGACGGTGAGGCATCGTTTATGGTAACACCTAAGACCGAAACAGCAAATTATTTGTTTATCAGAGTAAAGTCAGATGTTATGGGTAATGTAACCTATTTCGATAATTTTCAGATTATAGAAGAGCCTGATATGGATATCGATATTATTGATATCGATTTTGAGGGCAAAAATGCGACTCTTACTTCTGCGGGTTGGTCTTGGTTCGATGGGTCTGCTGAGAGTATAGGCGGAAACGACACCACACTTTTAAGATTTAATCCGGGTGAAAATAAGCTTACATATTACGTAACAAAGCTTTTCAAGGGCAAGCGCACAATACCTATTAACGATTATGCAAGCTACAGCCTTTCGTTCGAGTATTATGCCGACTCTTTTGAGGGCACCCTGGGTGAGTTTTATATCAAAAATAAATCGGGCGAAAATCTTTTTTATTCAGCGCTTGATATAACCGCCGAAAACGGTACGGGCGGAGAATGGAAAAAAAACAATTTTGTTTTCACAGCTAAGGCGGACGAGGATGATATATTGCAGATAATGTATTATACCAAAGAGGATAATACAAATGCATTGGTTTATTTTGATAATTTTAAATTAGTACGTCTTGACAATATTATCGAAAGCGAGAATATGCTTGAAGCCCAAAACGATAAGTTTAATGTGGCTATTTCTGATGCAGATGACGGTTTCGAGGGCTATGCTAATGTAAATCTTCAGTTTAAATTGAACTTTACATCTACATACGGCAATAAAAAGGTCATTGAAATAGCAGGTGTTAAATACTTGGTTTCGGATTACGGAATGGTATACAGACCTGCACAGTTCAGGGATTTAAGCACCTTGGCTTTTGATGAAACCGAAATGGCAGACAGACTGATTTCCGGCGGTTATGATACTGAGGTTTTAAAAACCGAACAAAGCTTTATGGAGTTCAGTTCGGAAATTATTAACCTCAGAAAGCTTTATAAGGATATGGATATTGATGCCCGTCCATTTATAGTAATTACACCTATGAGTGACGGCACGGGTACGGTTTATGCCTACGGCTCGACAGTCACATTAAATGTGACTGATGTCGCTGCCACTTCACAGGACAGTTCTGTGAAGCAGTTTGTTTCCTAATGCGTAGGTACGCATTTTATATAATAAAAAAGGAGCGAAACTTTATGAAAACAACAAGAAAACTTTTAGCAATCCTTTGCACAGTTGCAATTTTGTTTTCCTCGCTATCCCTGGGAACAGTTTTTGCGGCTGACACTGCTGACACAGCAGTAGATTATTCATCAATTACCTTTGATACCGAAAACGGTGCTACAGGTAATCTTAGCAGTTCTGCTTGGAAATGGTATAAGAACGGTGCTACCACAGCAATTGGTGGTAATAGCACAAATATGCTTATGTTTAAGCCAAGCGGCGCAAACATTTACGGCTCATATCTCTACAGCGGTGCTGATAAGGTTGTACTTACAAATGGAAAAACCTACCGCTTAGATTTTGAGTATTATGCAGACGCATATACAACGGGTGATTTTTCCAACACAATAAATTTCAAAGATGGTGCAGGAAAAATTAACCTTGCTTCCGCTGAATTGAGTATTACTCAGACTGAGGGTACAGGCGGTGTGTGGAAAAAGGCAAGGGTTTACTTTGTAGCCGAAACCGCGAGTGAAACCGAAAATTATTTAAGACCTTACATAACTGTATCTACTGTTACGGATGCAGTAATCTACTTTGATAATTTCTCATTAGTAGAGCTAAGCGAAGAGACCGAGGGCGATTATTCAAATATTACTTTCGATACCGCAAATGGTGCAGGTGGTAATAAGGGCGGTAGTACATATTGGTCTTTCTATGATGCATTTTCAAGTGCTGTTGGCGGAAATAATACACGAATGTTAAGAGTTCATGCCAATATAGCTGATAATCCTACAGCAATTATTACGAACGGAACTGAGCAGGTTCCTATAAAGAGTGGTAGCGTTTACCGATTGGATTTTGAATATTACTTTGATGCCGGCGTTGATTTCGATTATTTTACGGTTAGAACCTCAAGTGCTATTGCGACAGATAAAAATCCAACCGGTAAAACTCATAATGCTACTATGATGGGTATAACCTCTGAAAACGGCACAAACGGTGAATGGAAGAAGTTCAGGGTTTATTTTACCGCACCTGCTGATTCTAATTTAATAATCGGTGTTAAATTTAAGACTGCAACACCTAATGTATACGGCTATTTCGACAATTTCTCATTAACTAAGCTTTCTGAAGAGAAATCAGACGATTATTCAAATGTTAACTATGATACCGCTAACGGTACTGCGTTTAATTTAAATAGCGGCGTTTGGAGTTTTTATTACAATGAATACGGCATTGCCGGTAATGACACAAGAATGCTGAGACTTTATACAGGTAAGTCTTCAGGGCTACTTGCAACCACTATTACCTACGGTGCAGATGCTGTTCCTTTAGTAGCGGGTGACAGATATCGCTTAGAGTTTGATTACTATGCAGATGCAGGTATAGACTATAAGGAAACTACGATTCGTAGTGACGCGGGTCATATTCAGACGGTGGTACAACCGATTGATGAAAACGGTACAAACGGTGAATGGAAGCATCAAATAGTATACTTTACTGCAAGCACAGGCTCAACCTCATTGAAATTTGGTGTCACAACCAATTCCGCAACTGAGGGTTATATGTATTTCGATAATTTCTCACTTACACCCTTTGACAGTGAAGCCGCTATTACCTTTGAGGGTAAAACAAACGGTGCCGCTGTTGACAGTTCGACTTCTATGTGGAGATATACTACAGCAACAGTTGCAGGTAACGACACAACTAAGTTGGTGTTCTCAAATACAGGCTGGGCAATGGGTACTGTTTACAATGATTTTGGCGATACAATATCCATCGACAAGGGTTACTACTATATTATTAAGTTCGATTATTATATGGATGCCTATACGGGTACATTGGGCGCTCTTTATAATGATGATATTGGTTATAAATGCAACTTAGACATTACAAATGAAGAGGGAACAGGCGGCGCTTGGAAAACCTCTACAACCATTTTAAAGGCTACAGGCTCTACAGAGCAGTTTAAATTTGCATTTAATCCGACAAATACTACCGAAGCTATTACGGTTTATTTCGATAATATTTCTATCGCAATGCTTTATGATTGCTCTATGGAAGCTCCTGAAATTGTAAGCACAACTCCTAACAGCATTACTCTTGCAGCTGTTGAGGGCTATGAATACAGTGTTGACGGAACACATTTCAGCGCTACTGCTACATTTAACAATCTTTATTCCGAAACAGGCATTTATCCTGTTTACTGCAGAGAAGCATTAACCGAAAACGGCTATCCCTCAGCAGCTAGTGAGCCTATTTACATTCAGTTGCCCTATGCCGGTGATATTAATGGAGATAAGGTTTTAAATGCTGACGATTTAGTTCAGGTGCGTAGCAAGCTTTTAGGTTTTGCTACCGAAATTGCAAGCTCTTACTTTGATTCTAACCGCGATAAAGCAGTTGACGTTAGAGACATAGTAAATCTTAAAAAGAAGATTGCCGATAAATTTGAAATTACAACCGAAACCTCGGTTGTAAGAGAGGGTACGACCTATACACTCGCTTGGAATGACGATTTCATCGGCAGTTACATAGACGGTAATAATTGGTCCGGTCGCAAATCTGATGCAGACAGTGAGTATCAGTATTTCCAAAACGATGCTGACAACCTGTTTATTGATAATGATGTAGACGGTAATTCCTGTGTTGTTTTACAGGCTGTTGAAGAAAAAATAACTGCAAATGGCAGAGACTATGAATATACAAGCGGTGGTATTGATACCTACGGCAAGTTTGATTTCAACAGAGGCTATGTTGAAATGCGTGCAAAGCTACCTCAGGGAGCAGGACTTTGGTCTGGCTTCTGGTTTGGCGGCACATCTAACCGCGACGGTGAAACAAGCTGGCCTCAAAACGGCGAAATAGATATTTTTGAGCATTATGGATATAAGGCTGATACACTATATCACAACTTCCATTATTCAACAGAGGTTGACAGTGAGGGCGAGCCCATTCCGCTTAAAATCAGAAACAACTCCGGTGAGTATGAGACTGTAATCGATGGCAATTTCTATGATGAGTTCCATACTTTTGGCTGTGAGTGGACAGACGATTATGTAGCATATTATGTTGACGACGTTTTAAGATACAAGTATACTAAGGATTCAGAAACCTTTAAAAAGATAAACGAAGAAGATATGTATCTGCTCGTAACACTTGCAGTAGGCGGTAGTGAAGAAGCAATGGCAGACATTGAAAGTACCAATTTCCCGGCACAGATGGCTGTTGACTATGTAAGATACTATAAATAAAAATTTCCTGAGGAGCGAACAATGTTAATCAACGGTATGCGGTGGTATGATACCACAAATAACGAAATTCACGCACACGGTGGATTTATGCTTGAATACGGTGACTATTATTATTGGTACGGTGAAGACAGAACAAATAATAATTTTGTATCGTGCTACCGAACTAAAGACTTTAAAACTTGGGAATTTCGCAACCATATTTTCACAGCCGACAGCGCTGTAGCAAAGATAAACGAAACAAATGATTTATCTCTTAAAAGGGCAGAGGAGTCTTTCGACCAAAGTGTCGAAAGACTCGGGCTCACCCGATATGATGCTGACGGTCTTATCATTGCAAATATTGAAAGACCTAAGGTTGTATATAATTCCAAAACCCAAAAATTTGTTATGTGGATGCACTATGAAAACGGGCACGATTATGATGATGCACGTTGTGCTATTGCTACTTGTGATACTCCTGACGGTGATTTTGTATATCACGGCTCATTCAGACCCTTGGGTAACGAATCAAGGGACTGTACTCTACACGAGTTTGACGGAAAAATGTATTTCGTTGCGGCTTGCAATGCAAATCTTGATTTGATTGCCTATGAGCTTACAAACGATTATTTGAATATAACGGGTAAAACCCTTGTTATGTTCCCTGGTAAAAAGCGTGAGGCACCCGCTTTCTTTAATAAAGACGGTAAGGTTTATTTGCTTACCTCGGGTTGTACAGGCTGGAAACCCAATCAATGCAAGTTCTCAAAATCGGGCAATATGGAGGATTGGCAAGAGCTTCGTGAAATAGGGGACGAGATTACCTACCACAGTCAGCCTGCATTTGTTTTTTATAGCAAAAAGGATAATAAATATTATTATTTCGGTGACCGTTGGGGTAATTCGAGCAGTGAATATTTTAATGCAACCTATGTTGTTTTGGAAATTCAGTTTGATGAAGACAACAATCCTATACTTGAGTATAATGACTGTGTTACTATAAACAGCAAATTACTTAACGTGGCTAAGGTGGTATAAAATGAAACGGTTAGTAGGTATTTCAACCACAAATCTGCAGGCAAAATTCGGTGACGCTGAGGCACTGCGAATAGCAAAGGCTGTCGGCGCAGATGCGGTGGATTTTAACACATCGGCTTATTCGCTTGATTACCGCAAGCCTGAATCTATTTATGCTAAAAGCGATGACGAGATATATTCTTATTACCGCAGTCTTAAAAAGCTGGCTGACGATTTAGGCGTTTTTATCTGCCAGACCCACGGACGTATATCGGGCTTTAAGAATATTACGTCAGAGGATGACGCGTTGGTTGAGAATATGCGCAGAGACTGTATTGCCTGCAGTGCTTTGGAGGCAAAGTATTGTGTAGTACATTCTTCTACAACAATTCATTTAGGCCCCGATGCTCCTAGCTCGCTTATGCATGCCCTTAACTTTGATATGTTTAACCGTTTTTTAAAGCTTTCAAAGCAGTACGGCCTTATAATAGCAAGCGAAACCTTTGGTGATGCTTCAAAATATGATTGCTGTGACTTTTTCGGCAATATTGATGAATTTGAGAAATCTTATAAGGATGTATGCGCAGTTGGTGATAACGCAAAGTATATGGCTATTTGTATGGATACGGGCCATTCTAATAAGGCTATGCGTTTTAACAATAATCCAACCCCCGCTGATGTTATAAGAAGACTGGGCTCTGATATAAAGGTTTTACACCTCAACGATAATGATACCCTTACCGACCAACACAAAATACCGCTTACGGGCTGTATTGATTGGGAAGACGTGTTTAATGCACTTGATGAAATTGGGTATGACGGTGTTTATAATATGGAGCTTAATCTTTCTACAATAGGCGGAAAAAATCTTGAAATAGACAGTGCAGATTATGCAGTAAAGGTTATGCGTAATTTGCTTAAAAACCGTTACGGTGATTAGGCTGACGAGTTCGATTACCGTTAGCCTAGCCAAAGCATTTAAACTCGAACCAGCCTTAAAGGGCGGTTTTTAGGCGGCTTT
>CAZNTP010000010.1:0-26491 GCA_964575985.1 uncultured Ruminococcus sp.
CATCAAAGTAGATATGTTCATCAACCTTTTGCCGACTTAAAAGTGCTACCGTCTCCACATGTGAAGTACGGGGAAAAAGGTCACAGGGTGTGTATTCCTTAAGCTTATAACCAAGCTCATCAAAAATTTTAATATCGCGAGCAAGGGTTGCGGGGTCGCAGGAAACATAGACCACTCGGTCGGGTATAAAGCTATTTGCAATTGTTTTTATAAGCTCTTCGCTGCATCCTTTTCTTGGTGGGTCTACAATCACAACATCGGCTTTAATTTTTTCTTTTGCTAATTCTTCGGCGGCAACGGTGGCATCCCCACAAATAAAGCGAGCATTGTCTATACCGTTGATTTTTGCGTTAAATTTGGCATCCTCTATAGCTTCGGGTATAATTTCAACACCTATTACGCTTTTAGCGGTATTTGCCATAGAAAGCCCAATTGTACCTGCGCCGCAGTAAAGGTCTAAAAGGTTTTTACCGTCAAGTTCTGCATATTCTGCCGCTTTTTTATATAGCTTTTCTGCCATACTGCGATTAACCTGATAAAACGAAAGGGGAGAAAGCCTTACCTTTATATCACATAAAATGTCGGTAATATGGCTGTCACCGTAAATCACCTTACATTTATCACCCAATATAACATTGGTGTTAGCTTTGTTAATATTTATCTGTACACTTTTTAACGAATCACCTAAGAGCGCTTTAAGCGAGGAAACAAGACTATCATAAAAGGGGAGACTGTCACCGTTAATTACTAAAACCACCATTATTTCATCGGTTTTTTCGGCTTTTCTAAGATAGATATGCCGTATTAGCCCCTTGCCGCTTTCTTCGTCGTAAATGCTTAAATTGTTTTGGGCAATCCACTTTTCGCAAACGGATATAATACTGTTAAATTCTGTGGGTTGTAATTTACAACTGTCTATAGGTATTATACGGTGGGAGTGAAAGGCATAAAAGCCTGCTTTACCGCTATTTGCTACGGGTAATTGCGCCTTATTTCTGTAATGATTACAGCTTTCGTTAAATAAAATAGGCTTTGGTGCTAAATCAATACCGCCGATACGCTTTATAGCCTCGTATACCTTGTTTTCTTTGATTTTAAGCTCGGCTTCATAGCTAACGTGCCTGAAAACACAACCGCCGCACTGATTAAAAGCGGGACAGTCGGGTGTAATTCTGCTATTGGACGGGGTTAGTATTTCTAAAGCCTTGCCAAAGGAATAATTCTTTTTAACCTTTAAAAGCTTTACCTTTACGCTGTCGCCTATTGCGGTGAGGGGTACAAATACCGCCATACCGTCATACTTACCGACACCGCTACCCTCGTTAGTGACATCGGTAATATCTAAAATAATTTCGTCATTCTTTTGCATTATTATTTCATCACCTAAATATATATTACCATATTTAAGTGTTAAGGTCAAATAATATGTAGCGGAAAAATTCCGCATAAGTTGAGAGTTTGAATTTTATTTAACTACAAAATCTGTGACTGCCTATTGTGGTGATTATCGGTCGGCTGAATATCCATTTGTTAGTGGAATTTACGGGATTATAGTAGTAAATAGCGCCGCCGCTGGGGTCAAGTCCGTTTATAGCATCGGTTGCCGCTTTATATGCGCTATCTGCAATAGCTTCGTAAAACTGACCGTCATTAAGGCAGGAAAAAGCCCCCTTTTGATATACAACACCCGAAAGGGTATCGGGAAAAGAGGGGTGCTCTATTCGGTTTATCACAACTGCCCCCACCGCCACCTGACCTAAATAGGTTTCACCTCTGGCTTCGGCTGAAATTATTCTCGCCAAAAGCTCGTAGTCTGCCGAAGAATAGTTGCCGTACGAGTTTAAATTAGCATCGGTAATACCTAATGCTTTAAGGGTATTTTTGCCGGCAATTCCGTCTACCTTAAGACCGTTATCTCTTTGAAAGGACATAACCGCATTTTTAGTAGCTATGCCGAAAATACCGTCAATATTACCGGCGTAATAACCTTGTGACTTTAGTTCTTGCTGAATTTTTTTAACCTCGTCAGAGCGTGAGCCCATTTTAGAAAGTGCCGAAACACAGCAAGTAAAAAGTGTGAGAATAACCAGCACCGTGATAATTACTTTAAAATAATATTTCATATTTTACACCTCAAGGTTATCATTGCCTTTTCTTTCCTTTTTATTCCGTGTGTTATTTTTGCAAAAACTCTCTCTTTACTACATCACAGTTTGACAAAATAAGTAATCCCACCGTCGTATAATAAATTTTAGAAAAATAGGCGGTGATATAATTGAAGGATATTGTTAGAATATCAGAAAAAAATGAAAATTTCTCGGCAAAAGAATTAATTTGGGGGTCTATGGGGCACTTTTTTGTAGCCTTAGGCGGTATTGCGGCATCAAGAGCAGTAGTGTTGGACAGGCTTCTTCCGTTTGGGCTTTCCTTTTTGGCGGGATGCTCGCTTACATTTACGCCTGCGGCGGCTATAGGCGTATTTTTAGGCTACTTTTTCCCCGCAACGTCAGGTAGTGGCTTCAGGTACATAGCGGCGCTTTTTGCAATAGTTGCAATAAAGCTATTGCTCAGTAATTATAAAAAGCTTGTGAGCAACCCTATCTTTTTAACCGTTATTTCATTACTGGCTAACTTGGTTACCTCATCGGTGGCGCTTCGCAGTCTGGAAACAACATTACTTGATGTGGTTACAGAAACGGTTTTGTGTACGGTAGGAACATTTTTTATGTCGCGAAGCTTTACCACACTTACTCGTTCCCCCTCAGCTCTTTCTGCGGACGAGCTTACCACACTACTTATAAGTTTTAGTATACTTATTTTAGGGCTTAATAATTTAGAGCTTACGGGCATATCCTTAGGCAGAATTTTAGGTATAGTTCTGATACTTACCTCTGCAAAGTACGGCGGTATTATATCGGGCGCAGTAGCAGGAATTGCGGTGTCACTCACAACGATATTAAGCGGTATTTCGGGTAATATCGGTGTAGCTTTGGCCTTTGCAGGCCTTATGGCGGGAATATTTGTATCTCTAGGCAAATATGCACAGGTGACAGTGCTTATAATTTCAAGCTTTATCGGTGCTGTAAGCTCTGGGGATTCTTTGCTGATTTCACGCACCGTAATAGAGGCGGCTTTAGGAGCGGCTTTGTTTCTTATTCTGCCAAGAAAAGCGGGTATAGTGTTGGGTAAAATCTTTTCCTCGGGACCTAAATTTGCGGTGCCATCGGGACTTAAGAAATCCCTTACAATGCGGTTAGAGTTAGCCTCAAATGCACTAAAGGATGTATCAGAAACTGTTGAGCAGGTCTCAAGTGAGCTTTCAAAAATAAATTCACCCGATTTTAGTACGGTTATTTCTTTAATAGAAAGAGATGCCTGCTCGGGCTGTAAGCTAAGAGTTCACTGTTGGGAAAACAAAAAGAGTGACACTATAAATGCTATTCTTGAAATGACAAAGGCAATAAAGCAGGGCGAAACCTCGCCCGAAAGCTATGCGACCTCTGAATTTAAAGGGAGGTGTATGAGGGTTTCTCAGGTTGCGAATGTAACCTATAAGCGTTATTCGGATTATGTATCGCACATAGCCGCAGAAAACCGCATAGACGAGGTGCGCTCGGTGGTATCCGACCAATTTAACGGTATTTCTTCAATGCTTTATGATTTAAGTAAAGATTTTAATAATGACGAAAAGTTCGATAATTCTGCCGCCGATAATGCCGCCGCCGCCCTTAAAAACATTGATATTAGGGTAAGTGAGGCTTGCAGCAGAATTGATAAATACGGCAGAATGACCTTGGAATTTAAGCTTAAAAAAACACCCGAGCTTGTAATTAACAAGCTTCAGGTGATGAAAATGCTGTCCATTGTATGTGAGAGAGATTTCGATGTGCCAACAGTCAGTGAGGTGGGCGGAGATATTTATATTGTGCTTAATGAGCATGCCGCTTTAAATATTGATATTGGTGTTGAGCAGATTTCTGCCTCGGGCTCAAATATGTGCGGAGATGCCTATAAATATTTTCTTGACGGCAGAGGGCATTTTATAATGGTTTTAAGCGACGGTATGGGAACGGGTGGCAGAGCCGCAGTAGATGGCGCGATGGCATCGGGACTGATGTCAAGACTTTTAAAGGCGGGGTTTGGCTATGATTGCTCGCTTAAAATACTTAATTCCTCTATGCTTTTCAAATCAACCGATGAATCTTTGGCTACGGTGGATATCGCAAGCATTGACCTATATACAGGCCACACCGAGCTTTATAAGGCGGGCGCCGCACCTACAATTGTACGCCGCTCGGGTAAAACGGGTAAGGCACAAAGTACCTCACTGCCTGCAGGAATACTCAGGGATATTGGCTTTGACAGAGCAATTATAAAATGCAGGGTAGGGGATATTATCGTGCTTATGTCGGATGGCGCTACAGGTAGCGGCACCGATTGGATAAGGGCGGAGATTGAGTCTTGGCAGGATGGCTCTGCTCAAGCGCTTGCAGAAAAGCTTTGTGAAGCTGCAAAGCGCCGCCGAAACGATAACCACGAGGATGATATTACCGTTATGACTGCAATTTTGCATAAAGCTGTTTAAAAAAACAGGGCTACTCATCATAAAGTGAGTAGCCCATTTACTTTTACATTCCCCAATATTTTCTGTCAAGACTTCTGAAAGAAATCGCTGAGAAAATATGATTCTTTTCTATAATTTCACTGCCGTCAAGGTCGGCTACAGTTCTTGCAACCTTTAAAATGCGGTCGTAAGCTCTTGCCGACATACCAAGTCTATCAAACGAAAGTGCTAAATATTTTGAAGCATCGTCCGACATAATGCAGTATTTTTTAAGCATCGAGGGTGTTAGCCTTGCGTTGCAGGTAATGCCTGTTCCTTTATAACGCTCAACCTGCATTTTACGGGCTTTGTTAACACGCGCTCTTATTTCTGCTGAGGTTTCTTCCTTTGTATTTGAATTCAGCTCTGTAAAATCTACAGGCGGCACCTCAACGTGCAGGTCAAGTCGGTCAAGCATAGGCCCTGAAATTCTGCCTAAATATTTGTGTACCGCATTTTGTGAGCAGGTACATTCTCTTGTAGGATGACCGAAAAATCCGCAAGGGCAGGGGTTCATAGCCGCAACAAGCATTATTTCGCTTGGATATGTAAGTGTTCCCGCAACGCGCGATATGGTAACCGTACCGTCCTCTAAAGGCTGACGAAGTGCTTCCATAACATCGCGTTTATATTCGGGTAGTTCGTCTAAGAAAAGAACACCATTATGCGCGAGTGAAATTTCGCCCGGTCTTGGTGTTGTACCGCCGCCCGCAATACCTGCTACAGATACTGTGTGGTGGGGTGAACGAAAAGGTCTTACCGTCACAAAAGGTTTATCCTTAGTAAGTGCACCCGCTATAGAGTGAATTTTGGTGGTTTCAATCGATTCCTCAAAGGTCATTTCGGGCAAAATTCCGGGTAGTCTTTTAGCAAGCATACTTTTGCCGGCGCCCGGTGGGCCTATAAGCAAAATATTATGCCCGCCTGCCGCCGCTACCTCTAAAGCTTTTTTGGCGGCTATCTGTCCCTTAACATCACTAAAATCGGGAATATGCAAATTTTCTAAGGCAGTAATGTCGGTCTTGGGTTGGGGCAAAAGGGGAGAGTCTCCCTTAAAATGCTCAATAATCTGCTTTACATTTTCTACCGCATAAACATTAATGCCCTCAACAACTGCCGCCTCTGCGGCGTTAGGGGCGGGTACAAAAATATTTTCAATTCCGTTTTCTTTAGCGGTAATGGTTATAGCCAAAACACCGTTTACAGAGCGCACCATACCGTCAAGCGCTACTTCGCCTATTACAACCGAATTACCCATATCCTCTTTAAATTGACCGTAAGCCCTTAAAATAGCAAGCAAAACGGGTAGGTCGTACAAAGAGCCCTCTTTTTTGCGGTCGGCAGGGGCTAGGTTTACGGTAATTCTGCCAACAGGGAATTTAAAACCGCAATTTTTGATTGCGGCGCGTATTCTGTCGCGTGATTCCTTAACTGTAGCATCGGGAAGACCTACAATATCAAAGGCGGGAAGTCCGTTCGAGACATCTGCCTCAATTTCAATCATATAAGAATCTATTCCAAAAAGTCCTATACCCTTAACCCTTGAAAACACGAAAATCCCCCTTTAAAACTAATTATTCAGCGAGGTTGTCAACATCCTCGCCATTTATAAATTTTTGTAATTTTTCTTCTACTAAATCAAGCAGTCTTAATCTTGTGGTATAAGGCGCCCAGGCTGAGTGGGGTGTAATTATAATGTTTTTAGCCTTTATAAGACAGCAGTCAGCACTCATAGGCTCGGCCTTTAAAACATCGACCGCCGCGCCCGAAAGCTTGCCGCTGTCGAGTGCATCAAAAAGCGCCTGCTCATCAACAGTGCCGCCGCGCGAGGTATTTATAAAAAACGCGCCGTCCTTCATTTTGCCGAAGGTTTCACTGTTCATCATATCGGCGCTTTGCTCTGTAAGAGGGCAGTGAATTGTTACAACATCAGAAATTTTAAGCAGTGTATCAAGGTCAACAAATTCGGTCTCACCGTCAGGTCTTACCGTTCTTGTATTTACAACAACCCTCATTCCAAGACCTTCTGCGGCGCGCTTTACAGCCTTTCCTATACTGCCGTAGCCTACAATACCTAAGGTTTTGCCGTAAACCTCGTCAGAGGTGTACACCAGAGGCGAAAAAATATTTGAATTTTGCCAACCGCCGCCCAAAACAAACTCGTTATATTCGGGTATACGTGTATAGTGCATAAGGATATAGCCCATAACCTGTTGGGCTACTGCATTTGTGGAATAGCCTGCAATGTTGCAAACAGTAATACCTTTTTCTTTGGCGCACACAAGGTCGATATTATTATAGCCAGTTGCAAAAATGCCTATATATTTGAGGCTCGGCGCCGCTTCCATTACCTCGCGGTCTATTACCGTTTTATTACAAAGAATAACGTTAATATCCTTTACCGTTTTTAATAAATCCTCACGGTTTATATTATCAAAGATTATACACTCGCCGAATTTTTCAAAACGGTCGGTTGATATATCGTTATTTGACTTAAGGGTTGCAGCATCAGTTATCAGTAGCTTCATCTTTTGCAGTTACCTTTCGTTTTGTGCCGTCGGGCTCAACAATATAGGTGTTTTCAAGCTGAGAAACAAGGGAAGCCTTAAAGCTATCAATATATTCGCGTCTTAAAATAGCCTGTTCTTCAAGCTCTGCCTCGGTTAGTCCCACGCTCTTTTTCTTGCGTGCAAGCTCGTTTATACGGTCGATTTTTTCTTGGGTCATTTTAAAAGCTCCTAAATTTCATTTCTGCCCGAGAGCGCTCTGGCTAATGTGAATTCATCGGCATATTCAAGGTCACTGCCTACAGGTATACCGTATGCGAGTCTCGTTACCTTAATGCCCATAGGCTTTACAAGTCTTGAAATATAGCTGGCGGTAGCCTCACCATCAACAGTGGGGTTGGTTGCCATTATAATTTCGGTGACCTCATTTGAGGAAAGCCTTGCCATCAGCTCTTTAATGCGCAGTTGGTCGGGGTCGATACCGTCAAGAGGGGAAATAACCCCGTGAAGCACGTGGTAAAGACCGTTATATTCTCGCGTGCGCTCAAAAGCCATAACATCCTTAGGCTCGGCTACAACGCAAATAACAGTTTTGTCACGGGCAGGGTTATCGCAAATTTCGCAAACCTCTAAATCGGTAAATGCTTGACAAACCTTGCAAAAATGAATTTTTCTTCGGGCATTTACAAGCGCTTCGGCAAATTTTTCGGCCCTTTCGGGCGGTTGCT
This sequence comes from uncultured Ruminococcus sp., assembly GCA_964575985.1. Classification (GTDB taxonomy): domain Bacteria; phylum Bacillota; class Clostridia; order Oscillospirales; family Acutalibacteraceae; genus UBA737. Next base: position 7,839 of record CAZNTP010000010.1, read on the forward strand.
CTAAAATGCTGTAAGCCAGTCTCTGAGCGGTTTTTTTACCTATTCCGGGCAATCTTTCAAACTGATTAATCAGCTCGGTTAAGGGTATAATATTGTTATTAGCCATATTTTTTAGAAAAGTCCCGGCATATTAAGTCCGCCGGTAATAGCTCCCATTTCTTCTTCAGAGGTCTTTGTAGCATTAGAAATAGCCTCATTAACTGCAACGGTTATAAGGTCTTCAAGCATCTCTGTGTCATCGGGGTCTACTGCATCGGGATTAATTTTAATTGACTTAATTAAATGCTTGCCGTCAACAGTTACCTCAACCATACCGCCGCCTGAGGTAGCAGAAAATTCGCGGTTTTCAAGGTCCTCCTGTAAAGCCGCCATATCAGCCTGCATTTTTTGTGCCTGCTTTAGCATTTGATTCATATTACCGGGTCCACCCGAGTTTGGAATTCTAACCTTCATAATATAAGTCTCCTTTAGTTGATTTCGTAATTTTTTATTTTCTGTTCTAGCTCTGCTAAGGGGTCGTTCTCATCGGCAGTGCTGACTCTTTTGGTGTATGGACCTAATTTATAGGTCACGCCTAATACCGTTTGCGCCGCCTTGCGAATGCTGTCCTTATAAGAGGCGTTAGCACTGTTTATCAGTGTGCGGAACTGACTGTTTGGGGCATCAATCAAAAGATAAGCGCCCTTTATATATGCTTTGGAATTTATAAGCACACCTGCTATCAGTGGGCAGTCGGTTTTAAGTATTCTCAAAATTTCGTCCCACTCTGAAACCTCGGTAACACCGTCCTCTGTAGGTGCGGATGCCTTTTGAGGTGCCGCCGCAGGTTTCTCGTCCTCATCCACGTTAATAGGTGGTGGAGCTTCGTTTTCAAATTCGGGAAGCGGAATTTCATCATCCTCTTCGTCTGTGATGGTAGGTTGAGGCTTCGGTTTTGGCTGAGTAGCGGTCTCACTGACAAATTTCATACCGCCTTTTTCAAGGGCAGAAATTCTTCTTTCAAGTGCCGATAAATCGGTAGAAAGCGTAGGGTCGCACATACGGATTACTGCCATTTCCATTTCTGAGCGGCGGTTTCCTGTTTGCATAGCGGCGGATGCGGCTTGCAAGGTTGCTATGCAGTACATAATATCCCTTATGTCATAGCTTTCGGCTTGGGTTTCTAATGCCTTGAGTCTTGAAGCCGAGCAGACAACTGGTTTATTCTTTGTCTTTACGGTTTTAACAATCATTAAATCACGGTAATGTGAGGTGAGCTCTGAAAGTAAACGCAGCATATCAACAGACGAATTGTGAAGCCTGTCTATTAGCAAAAGTGCTTCTTCGGTGGAGTGACTTTTAATTGCATCTGCAAGCTCTAATAAATAATCGTTGCCTGCCATTGCACAAACACTTTCAACCGTGACCTCATCAATATTTTTACTGCTTGAAGCGCAAAGGTCGAGTATTGAGAGCGCATCTCTCATTCCGCCGTCAGCGGCGGCGGCAATAAGGGTTGCGGCGTCGTCGGTTACAGTTAGCCCCTCTTTTTCTGCAATGTACTGTATTCTTTGACAGATTTTTTCATTGTCTATTCGTCTGAAATCAAAGCGTTGACAACGTGACAAAATGGTAGCAGGTAATTTGTGCACCTCGGTTGTAGCGAGAATAAAAACAACGTGCGGTGGCGGCTCTTCAAGTGTTTTAAGCAGAGCATTAAATGCACTGATAGTCAGCATATGCACCTCGTCTATAATATAAACGCGGTATTTCGAAGCTGATGGCGCAAACGAAATTAGGTCGCGCAGTTCTCTTATACTGTCAACACTGTTATTAGAGGCGGCATCAATTTCCACAATGTCGGTATTTTCGCCTTCATATATAGAGCGGCAGCTTTCACATTCAAGACACGGGTCACCGTCCTTGGTATTAAGGCAGTTTACTGCCTTTGCAAGAATTTTAGCACAGCTTGTTTTACCTGTACCGCGGGTACCCGTAAAAAGATATGCGTGTACGGTTTTACCCTCAGCCAATTCGTTTTTAAGGGTTTCGGTTATATGTTCCTGACCTACTACATCCGAAAAGGTTTGAGGACGGTATTTGCGGTAAAGTGCCTGATACGCCATTAATTGTCACCCCATACTCAAATTTAGATTTACAAAAATTGCGTACTGTAGTGTACGAATGAGCCGATTTACTGCGGCGCACAGGAGAAACTACTTAATGCTGCTCGGTTCCCCGCCTGACATGGTTCGTAGTGTCCCGTCGCACAGGACCCGCCCATTCGCACACTACGGTACGCAAAGACTGATTTTGAAATTATTTTAACACAAAACTAAAAAATTTACAATAGTAAAGATATAAAATGTTGAAAAAAATTCATATATTTGATATAATTATGATGTAAAATTGTTTTTTGAAAGGATTAGTGTATGAAAGGTATTACAGTTAAAGAACTATTTGATCTTGAAAATAAGCTTATAGCACCTCTTTTTGACGGTGTAGAGTATGCATTTGAAGTATTGCCTAATATAAGTGGTTTTATTAAAAAATTGGGTCCTACTCTTGATAAAGCGGTTTATGAAGAAAAGGGCGAAAATATTTGGATTGCAAAATCTGCTAAGGTAGCACCCTCTGCTTCTATTACAGGTCCTTGCATTATCGGTGAAGATACTGAAGTTCGCCACTGCGCCTTTATCAGAGGCAACGCATTTATCGGTAATAACTGTGTTGTAGGTAATTCAACCGAGCTTAAAAATGTTGTTTTAATTGAAAAGGTACAGGTGCCGCACTATAACTATGTGGGTGACTCTGTTTTGGGAACACTCTCCCACTTGGGAGCAGGAGCCATAACCTCAAATGTGAAGTCTGATAAAACCTTAGTTAAGTTAAAATCAGGTAACGAGGTTATTGAAACAGGTCTTAAAAAGTTCGGCGCTATGGTTGGTGACGGTGTTGAGGTTGGCTGTGGCTCTGTGCTAAACCCAGGAACTGTTATCGGTAAAAATTCAAATGTATATCCGCTTTCAAGCGTTCGCGGTGTTATTCCCGAGAATAGTATCTATAAAAAAGCCGGAGAGGTAGTTGAAAAGCGATGAGCCTTGAAAAATGGGATATACTTGATGAAAACGGTATGCCTACAGGTAGAACCACTTTACGTGGGGGAACCACCCTTAAAAGCGGTGAGTATCATTTAGTGGTGCATATCTGGATAGTATCAAGAGAAAATAAATTTTTAATTCAGCGCCGTTCACCCGATAAAAAGCTTATGCCGGGTGAATGGGCGGCTACGGGCGGCGCGGCAATTTCGGGAGAAGATTCTTTTACTGCCGCTTCGCGTGAGCTTTTTGAGGAATTGGGCATTAAATCTGATAAAGAAACCCTTAAAAAGCTGCTACGTCTTAAAAGAAGAAATTCTTGGCTTGATGTATGGTATATTGAATACAGCGATTCGGTTGAATCACTCACTTTGCAGACCGATGAGGTTGCAGAGGCAAAATGGGTTACGGTCGATGAATTAAAGCAAATGATAGAAGACGGAAAATTCCATAATTACGGAAATGAATACTTTATGAATGTTTTCGAAAAAATTGACAGTTACAGAGGCGCGTTGGTATGAGCTTGAAAATTGAAGGGTGCAGTTGTGCGAGGTGTAAGGCTTACTTATTTTCGGAGGATGATATAGTTTATTGTCCCGAATGCGGAGCACCTCACCATAGGGAATGTTATGAGGCTTTAGGCCATTGCGCCGTGGCAGAGCTACACGGTACAGAGCTTGAGTATTCAAGAGAAAAGGTGCTTGAAGCAATCGAGAAAGAACAGGAAAAAAAGGATAATGAAAAATTAGAAGAAGAGTCAAAAACAGAACATACAGTTTGCAGTAAATGCGGAGAAAATTATGACTTTGAATTAATGCACTGTCCAAGATGCTCATTTCCTAATGTTGCTAAAATTAACGGCTTCAAAGAGTTTGACTTTTTAGGTGGTGTTCCCGCAGATTATATGCTTGACGAAAATGTAACTGCGGAGGATGCTAAACGATTTGTAGCATCCAATACCCATCGTTATATCCCCAAGTTTGCTACTATGAATTCCAAAAATAAGGTTTCGTGGAACTGGATGGCATTTTTATTTCCTTGCCAGTGGATGCTGTCGCGTAAGATGTTTAAAAACGGAATTTTATTGGGAATTCTGGCTATTACCGTAACACTTTTGTCGGTTCCGATTAATCAGGTTATTCTTAATATGGGTACAGGGGCGTCTATGGATATGGCAAGCCTAATCACCGCTTTAAGCGAAGCTATGCCCGATATGCAGATTGCGACAATTGTGTTAACACTTATAGGCGCTTTTCTTGATATTGGAATAAGACTTTTTGCGGCGCTCTTTGGAGACTATATTTACAAAAAACACACGATTTCTCAGGTTAAAAAAATCAAAGCCGAAAGTGAAGATATAGCCTTTGACTACCGTAAATACGGTGGGGTTAATCTGCTTTGGTTTTTGTTGGCTTCTATGGCTTTGCAGTATATTCCTGTAATACTGGTTTCTATAATTTGAGGTGAAATTTATGGATAATAAGAATATTTGCAGTTCTTGCGGAACTGAAAATGAGGCAGAGTACAAGTATTGTAAAAATTGCGGTAACGAGCTTACAGTGGAGGATCCTCAACCCCAACCACAAACCCAAGCTAATACAGAATACAAGGCATCTTCGCAAGAGGCTGATTTTAAAAGAGTGCCTAACGGAATTATTTTAGATAATATTTCGGGCGTTCCTTCAGAGGAAGTTGCTCTTTTTATAGGTAAAAAGGGTTATGATATTTTACCCAAATTCAGCAAGATGGAGTTATCAAATTCAAAGGTTTCTTGGTGTTGGCCCGTTGCGGTTTTGGGTTATCTATTTGGTCCTTTTGGCGCGGCTTTCTGGTTTTTTTACCGTAAAATGTATAAGCCTGCGGCAATACTTTCGGTTATAGGTGCAGTATTAACTATTATTACCACACTTATGACAGGCGGTATTAATATTGATATTGATGCTGTTATGGATGCTTTGATGAGCGGTGATATGGAAGCCTATGCTTCGGCACTTGAAAGCATTTCGCCTGAGGAAACAGTATTTGCAACTATTGGCGGACTTATTGAAAATGCCGCAAGTATAGCAAGCTGTATTCTGTGCGGAATTTTTGGGCTTTATCTGTATAAAAATCATTGTATTGAAAAGATAACCACCTACAGAGCAATACAGGCAGATAAAAGGTATTATAAAATGGGGCTTGCCTCAATAGGTGGAGTTTCAGGCGGAATGGCAACGTTTGGTGTGGTTATTATGATAATGTCAGAAAATTTTGCGACCGTAATTGCCACGTTTATGAGGACTATTATTTAGAAGGTGTGAATAAAGATTTTGGCTGCATATACATCTTTGTTTCTGGATATTGACAATACTCTGCTTGATTTTTATATGGCGGAGGATGTTGCCGTAAGACGAGTGCTAAGGGCACATTCGTTACCTGATGACAATGCCACGGTAAACCTTTATTCGGGTATTAACCAAAGCTATTGGGAGCGGTTTGAAAAGGGCGAAATTCCTAAAAGTGATATTTTTGAGGGACGCTTTAAAACCTTGCTTGAAGCCTTGGGAGCAAAAGGGGACACTGCCGCTATTTCTAAGGAATACTGCGATTATTTAGCAGAGGGCTATTTTAAGGTAGAGGGTGCTATAGAAATTCTCGAATATTTAAAAACACGGGGCTATAAGCTCTACGCCACTACAAACGGACTTTCCTCTACTCAGTTTAAGAGGATTAAAAATTCGGGAATAGAGCCTTATTTTGACAAAATTTTTGTTTCTGAAGAAGCGGGCCACCAAAAGCCTGAAAGGGAATATTTTGATTATGTAATATTAAATATTCCCGAAAAGGATAAATCAAAAATGCTAATTGTAGGAGATAGCCAAAGCTCTGATATTTTGGGTGGAATTAATTCTGAGATTGATACTTGCTGGTTTAATTTTCAAAAGACTAAACCTAAATACAAAAGTAAATATGAAATAACAAAGCTATGCGAACTTAAAGAGATTCTTTAAGTTCGCATAGCTTTTAGTTTAGCGTTTTATTTTCTGAATAAAGCTAAGCTTTCATAGGGCATGAGACTAAATTCAATTACTGCATTTTTATCTTTTCGGTTAAGTTTAAAGCGTTCGGAATTTTCGATAAACGAATAATCGCCGTCCTCAATAACAAGTGTATCACTTACAGGCTCGTTACCCGTGTTTGTGAGGGTTAAAACGCTTAAATTTCCGTCACTGTTGCTGTTCATTGCAACGGTAATCAGTGGGCTTTGAGCCTCATTGTCGGCATTCAGAAGCGCCGCGTGGGGAACTATACCGTTTTTCTTAAGAATATTATATAGATATTCTCTTGACTTTTTATTTGGCTCTGTAATATATGAGCGGAAGAACTGACCTGTAAAGTAGAAAGCGCTGCCTTTGCCGTATTCGTTTTCGGTGAGTGCAGGATTACCGTCATAAGCTTCTAAAACCTTGGCTGTTGTAGGGGTTACAAGCTCCATAATGGTTTTTGGCAGAATACCCAAGTTGTTAGGGGTATAAAGACTGTTGTTTTCTATAACAGATATATCATCACGCTCAAAGCCGAATACCTTGTCTAAATCACCGCCGGGTAAATCGTAATAACAGAAACCGCCCGGTTTTTTCTCGGCTAAGATGTAGTCGGCAATTACCTGACCGCCGCCCGATACAAATTCGCCTATAGCCTTTGCACATTCTTCGGATAAAACATAGGCACAGGGGAGAATAAGCGTTTTATACTTTGTAAGTGAGCCCTTTAAAATTTCCTTTTCGGTTATAAAGTCTGAATTAATATGCAGGTCATTAAGAATAAAGTTGGCGCCGATTAGCGAATTGCAATAGGTGTCCTTCATATTTTCATAACCCATAATGTGATTAATCTGTCGGGACGAAAAAATCGCAACCTCTGCCACACGCTCAGAAGAATTGTAAATATTATAGTATTCATTCATTTTAAGGGCAAGCTTACCAACATCTGCCGTTTTCTGTAAAGGTTTGCCGTTGGGCTTTACAAGACCAAAATCGTTACCCTCGGTATCGCTCATACGAGGTCTCCAGCACCAATACATAAGTCCTTTAACACCGTGTCCTGCGCGCTGTAAAAGGGTAGACTTAAGCTCCTCAGCAGTAGGGGATACAGGTGCCATATATTTAACCGAGCCGCCGCCTGCCTCTACTACAAACGAAGATTTATTCAGCGCCTTTGCCATACTGGTTGCAATACTCATATAAAGCGCTGCAACGCGGCTTGGTCTGTTAAAACAGCTAATACCTATAATATCTGTGCCCTCGGCTAATTTCCAAGGGTCTATGCTTTGGTTAATACCGGTGGTCATTTCGGTAATAGTGGGCTGTAAAGCGCCGTTTTCCTTAAAAATACGGTCGGCTTCACGTATATGACCTGCAAGGTCTGATTCCATAAATTCTTTCCAGTCTTCCCAAGAAGCAAAGCCGCCTCTCTGCCTCGCCGCCGCAGTAGGCGGATAAACAGAATCAAAATCCTTAAAATCAGCAGGACCTTCGGAGCTCCAAACGGCATTTAATTTATCAATAGTGCCGTATCTTTCCTTTAGCCAAGCGCGGAATTTTGCAACGGTATGCTCGCAGTAGCAAATATCGGCGCCGCTATAACCCGGTCTTGATAAAAAGGGCTCGCCCCAAAGCACATAACCGCCAACGCGCTCATCATTTCCAAAGTGGCGAGCTACCTCGGTTAAAAATCTTGTGGCATATTCTTGGTATTTAGGCTCGTCTATGCAAGGTACAACAAACTGACCGTGGGCGATAGCATCGCCGTTTGCATCTACAAAGCCTTTAGTGTTGTCTCGGAATTCCTCCATAAGCCAACGGGGAGAATAAAAGCCTACGCTGTTTTGGGTGGCTACATTTATAATAGGGGTAATGCCGTATTTGTGGGCACACTCAACCATGTGGTCTATAAGGGTGAAATCAAATTCACCCTTTTTGTATTCTATATCGTGCCACTCTGCAAAGCCGTGAATACAGTTAAAGCCTAAGTCCGCCATATTCTTTATATCCTGATCCCATTCTTCAATAGGAGCGGCAAGTGTGCGGCAGAATGGGGCATACATAGCACCCACCAAAAACTGATTTTCCTTATTTATAATCTTCATAGCATATACCTACTTTTCTAAGGATTTTAATACCTCGTAAACCGACCAATTATTGCTTTCGAGGGCTGCTTCGGCCTCAGCTTCGCTAATACCCGAAATATCGCATACCATAGTTTTTGCTCTTTTTCTTAGCTTTCGGTTTGAGGTCACCATATTAACCATATAGTTTTTGTAAACGTACCCCAGTTTAATGCAAACAGCAGTAGAAAACATATTAAGTATCATTTTTTGCGCTGTTCCCGCTTTCATTCGGGTAGAGCCCTTAATAGCCTCGGCTCCTGTAAGAGCGGCAACGGTTATATCGGCCGCCTTTTCTAAAAGAGTGTCCTCATTGTTAGTGATAGCACCCACAGGACAACCTATTTTATGTGCCTCTTCCATAATGGTAAGTACAAAGGGTGCCTGACCTGAAGCTGAAATACCGATTACCATATCGCCCTTAGAAATACCGTATTCCTTAAAGGTCTGTAGCGCTCTCTCACGGCTGTCCTCGCAACCTTCGGATGCATTAACCATAGCGCCGATACCGCCCGCAATTATGGCTACAATTCTTTCGGGGTCAAGGCTGTATGTAGGGGGGAGCTCTGCCGCGTCGGCAATGGCGAGTCTTCCGCTGGTGCCTGCACCGCAGTAAAAAATGCGTCCACCGTTTTTGAGACATTCATACGCTTTGTCAACAAGCCTTGCCACTTGTGGAATACATTTTTCTACCGCTTCTGCTACGGTTTTATCCTCATTATTTATCATAGTGAGCATTTCGGTTGTGGAAGCGCTCGATATATTTTCGGTTGCTTTATTTACACTTTCGGTATTCATCGTCTACTCCTTATTTTGATTCTCTTATGAAATACTTTGTAATAGCCATTGGGTTTGTAATTGCTTTGCCTATAACTACCGCATCTGCGCCGAGCTCATAAGCCTTTTTAACATCGTAAGGATTCCAAAATCTGCCCTCTGCTACTAATTTAACGGGCAGTTTTTTATTGGCAATATCCTCAATCAGTTTAAAATTAGGTGTATATAACTCCTCATCTGTATGAAGTGCATCGGGCACATAACCTGCAAGTGTGGTAGATACGGCATCCACTCCCATATTTGCGGCATATACCGCCTCTTCGGCGGTGCTTATATCTGCCATAACAAGAACGCCTAATTCCTCGTGTAAGCGTTTAATAAGGGTAGGGGTGTCCTCTTTAATATCGCTTGGATAAAATGTACAGTCAAGCGCAATTATATTGGCGCCCGCCTCTACAACCCTTTTAGCACCCTCAAAATCGGGTGTTATAACCGTTCTGCCCGTGGGGTCTTTTTTCTTATCTATACCTATAATGGGAAGAGTAACGCGTTTTCTCATAGCGGTGATATCTTCAACGCCGTTTGCTCTTATAGCGTTAGCACCGCCAAGCTGTGCGGCTTCTGCCATTAAGGCCAAAGCCTCTGAATTACGAAAGGGATTACCCTCTAAAGCCTGAGATGAAACTATTAATCCTTTTGGAAATTCCATTTTTAATTCTCCTTTTTAAAATTTTCCTTAGCTTTAAGGAAAGTGCCTAATATTACACCGTCTTCAATATAATTGAATTCAGTTATATTTGAATTTTTCAATAAAAACTCTTGGAAACTTTCTTTCCAAAATTTCTTTATGTTTACAAGCCCGCCTGTTACGGCTATGCTCTTTACCTTGTAGGGTAGTAGTGATGCGGCGGCATCGGCAACAATTTTTGCTAAATCGATACCCGCTTCGCTTAATATAATTAAGGCATCCTTTTCGCCCATTTCAGCAAATTTTACGACGGTCTTAGTGTATGCCGCAATACCTCTTCTGCTTTTGTCACCGAGCTTTTTGCGTACGCCGTCTCTGAGGTCGCGTATAACAGCGGTGCTTGTTTCTGCAGTGATAGGGGATTCAAGCCCGGTGATATATTTTTGCATAGAGGTTAAAGGCGCACTACCGTCAAGCGCTAAAACGCTTTGCTTTACGGCTTTAAGACCAATGTCATAGCCACTGCCTATATCACCGTCAATATCTGCACCCCAGCCGCCTGCAACGATATATTTTCCGCTACCGTCACTGCCAAGGGCAATACTGCCTGTGCCTGCGAGCAAAATCACATCACTGGCGTACTTTTGACCAAGCATAAATGCGGCTGTGCCGTCTGATTCGCGAAAAATATCAATATAAGCATTTTTAAAATATTTAGTAAATATTTTCCTTATTTGTTCTGTGTTTTTTCCTGCCAAATTAATGGCTACAGAACAAATACTGTATTCGTTTGATATTTTTTTGGCCAATTCAGAAATATAGGGTATGTCTTCAGTACTGTCGTACGAAAGTCCTGCGCCTAATGTAGTATAACTGTTTTTTAAAACACAATCCTCGTTATAAACATTGATTATTGTTTTGCTTCCGCCAATGTCTGCCGCTAAAAAGTATTTCAAAATCGAAACTTCCTTTCATTACTGAAATTTTATTTCAGTAATTTTAAATTATGAAATAATTATAACTTACATAGCTTTAAAAGTCAACAATTTTGAAGCAAAAGGTTGAAAAAATGTTTCAAAAGTTGTATTATGTAAAAAAAGATTTCTTGGAGGCTTGAAAAGTGCAGGATGCTATAGTATATATCACTGACAAATATATAAAACTTACCGCAGTGGAAAAAAAGCTTGCCGATTATATTATTTCGCATTATGACGAGGCGCTGAGCCACAGCGTTCAGGCATTGGCAAAAAATGCAGATGTAAGTGCCGCAACGGTAATAAGATTTGCTCATCAAATGGGGTTTGAGGGTTATAAGGGATTAAGGCTTTTTTTAGCAACCCACCGTCCTGAGCATGAGGACATTATTTTAGACCTTAAAAAAGAGCGGGGAACTATTGAAACGCAGGTAGAAAATGTAATAAATGCCAATATTGAGGCAACGCGACTTACGGGGGAAAGCCTTGATTACGAGGTGCTTGAAAAGGTTGCAAATACCTTTAAAACGGCAAATCAGGTTATTTTTTTCGGTACGGGCACATCATATATTGTCTGTAGCGACAGCTCTTTAAAGTTTAAGCGTCTCGGCAAAATAACAGATGCTTACTGTGATTTACATTCGGCAACAGTAGCAATGGCCAATATGAATGAAAATGATTTGCTTATAGCGGTTTCACATTCAGGGCAGAATAAGGACACCTGCAAAGCGGCCCGGATTGCAAAGAAATGCGGTATTAAAACCCTTGCGGTTACAACCTTTTCTGAGAGCACTATAAGCGGTATTGCGGATTATATTTTGCTTACCAAAACCCGTGAAAGTCCGCTTCATAAAATTGCAATTTCGTCAAGAATAAGTCAATTTGCTGTAATGGATTCTTTACTAATGGCTTGCATTGTAACGGATTATGAGAACTGCATTTCGCATATTGATAGCCTTAGTGAGAAATTAAAGCTGATATAAAAAATGCATCTTTTATGTGATGTGCCCAAATGACATATCACATCGACAAAAAATTACTACCCGCAAAAGAGAGTATTTCTCTTTTGCGGGTAGTTTTGTCTTATATAGTATTTAATTGTTGCGTTCTGATAATTTTTTCTTAAGATTTACAAGGTCTCTTACATCACTTTCACCGTCGGCATTTATATCACTAAGCGGGCATTCGCTTACGCCTAACAAATATTTTCTCATTACTGTAAGGTCGAGCGAGTTACATGAATTATCACCGTTTGCGTCACCCATTAATTGACCGATAGCGGTATTAAGAGGATAACCCTTTGTGAAATAGAAGCCCTCTATATTTGCTAATGTAGTTTTCGCCTTTTCGCCCTTTATATCGCTAAGGTCGGATATCAGGTAGCTATTTGTTATACTGCCTTTAAGTGTTATGCCCTGCCAATCCTCAGCGTAAGCAAAGCTATTATTGATTGTTAGATAAAGCTTTGCGCTCCAATTTAAATTAACACCCACCAAACCAAAATTTAAAGGAGAACCATTGATGTCTGAAGCAAGACTGGCTGAATTGCTTACGTTTATTATGGTTGTATCACCTGTAGAAGAAAATCCTGAAATACCTCCGCACCAAGGGGTCCAACCGTTTGCTTGGATAGTAGTAGCATTTATAATAACTGATTCGGTAATATAACAGTTATTAAAATCTATTGTATTTTGGTTAGCACCATAAAATCTTGATGTTATACCACCTGCAAATTGGCTTGCAATAATATAAGAATCAGAAACGGTTATATTCTCAATAACTCGGCTATTATTCCAGAAGTCAATTATAGGAATAAGACCCGCGTTTGTAGCATTTTCTCCAAAATACAAGCCGTAAACCGTATGACCGTTACCGTCAAAGTTTCCTGCAAAACGGCTATTAATACCCGAATACCATACGTTAAGATTTTCGCCGTTATACCAATCGCTTAAAGAAACATCGTTAATATAAATATCAGCCATTAGCTTGTAATATTTATCGGTTGAGCCGTTTTGGGAAGTAGTTGTGTAATTTGTAAGCACATCATAACCTATCATTCGCGCTAATTGCGACGCATTTTCAATAAGATAAGGACTATCAGCGCTACCGTCGCCGCCAGCGTAAGAATCGGCAATACTCCCATCCCAGACTTTCTGGGCTATGGGTATCTCCCCCTCTCCGAAGGTCTTATTGCTTATCGCACCGCATTCACAGGATTCATAGTAAAGCGAGGTTGTTCCTTCAACCAAGAATTCCTCACTTTCAACCTCTTTAAAGGTGTGTGCTGCATAGGAATCGTTAAGTGATACATCTTTTACCGAGCAGGCGGGATTTTTGCAGGAATGCCAATGATATTCCTCGTTATAATCCCATTCGTTACTCCAAATGTGACCTAAGCTATCGCAATCCCAGAAATCACCTGAGGTAATACTTGGTGTAACACTAGGGTCTGTTGTGGGTGGCTCTAAGCCGTAAAGCCATTCAGTCTCCTCACCGTCAATAGTAACTGCGCCTGTTTCGCTTACAGTAACAACCGAGCTTAAGGGCTCAGCAAACCACCAAGTGAAATGACTCATCCAAAGGGAATTTATCTTCTTTTGATAAGAATTTGTTAGATTTCCTTCTTCATCATATTCTTCATAAAGATAGGTTGCATCATCCGAATAATGATAAGAAGTAGAGCTTTGTCCACCGTCATAATAGCCGTTACGGCCTGTATTTACATCATAATAGAAAACACCGTCAACATAGCCCTGATTATTTGTATGGTGGTGACCGTTAATAGACATTATAACAGTTCCTGCTTTAATTGCATTTACCCTTGCATAAATTTCTCTTATAGCTGTAGCATCGTAGCAAGAGGTTGAAAATTCGCCCGAAAAGCCGTGATGGCTTATTACTATACAGGGAATTGATTTATTTGCGGCATCGGTAAGTACATCTTCAAGCCAGCTTAACTGTGTGGGACCTAGGCTATTATTATAGATGTTTCCGCTCGGATTACCGTAGGAAGCAGGTTCATTATGCTCCCATACATCATTTGTTTTATCATAAGAATAGTTGGTATCGGTACATACAATTCTGAAACCGTTTACTTCAAAATAGTAATAAGCTATATTGCAGTCATAACTACCGTCCTCAGTACCCCATACAACGTTTTCATCATTTGTAAGGGTTGGGGTAACATTCTCCATTGTGTTGCCTGTGGTTTCAAGCTCGTGGTTACCGTAAATATTGTAAGCGGGAAGCAGGCTTCCGTCTGCCTTAGTGTAGTTAAGATATGTATTTATAAGCTCGGGTGAGCCAGCAAAGTCATTACAGAAGTCACCGCCGCTCATAATAAATGCCGAAGAACTATCCTCTGCGCGTTTAAGTATTGTTTCCAAATCCGAAACCCTTTGGATATACATACCCTGTTTATAATGGAAATCAGAAAACATTGTAAAGGTAAGGGTTTTTGCATTTTCGCCCTTGAAGACCGATGAATTTGCAAATGCGCTGTTGAGCTTGGCTTTCATTTCATCACTACCCGAAGAATAAATATTATCTGCTATGCTTGCGGGGCAATAGCTTTTAGCATCACCGTAAATATAGGTGTCGCCTATAAGCACATAGGGACGGAAGGTGTAATATTTATCGAGATTTTCGGTTGGTACCGATTCGGTATAATTAAAATAAAGCTTATTTAAATCATAGGTATTAGTTTTGAATAAATAATCTGTAACACCCGCGGTTTCAATTGTCGGCGCAGTGATTGCAGAGGTGTCAGAAACAGTTGACAGAACACCGAATTTAATAGGTGCGGTATCGCTGTAAGCATAGTTGCCTGAAATATTATTTTTATATATCTTATTGTTTTTATCAAAGCTTAACTCAACATTTATATCAACATTATCGTCAGTGCTTATAGTTACATTATTTAAAACCGTTTCGGTTTTAACAATTTCAGTAACATTGACATCAGTTATATAGAAAGTACCTCTATATATAAAAAGTCCTGCCCAATCGCTTGTGCTGTCGCTGTCGCCTTGAGCATACGCGCCGATATACGTATCATTAATATAAAGGTAATTTTTACCGCTAAGGCTGACAAATTTCATTTTAACCGTTGTTCCTACAGGGGTCTTTATAGGGGTGGTAAAATTCTCCTTAGTAACACTCGGTGAGCCTTTACTGCGGTAATGACTTTCGGTATTGTTGGCAGTAGATTTAACATAAACTACGGTATATGTTGCGCCTGTAGCCGTGCTTATACCGCCGTACATTCCGTTAGCTATACCGAAGGAAGCGCCTGTTGTTGTATCTTCGCCTACTACAAATGTGGCCTCATAAACATAATTTCTGGTTTTGATTTCGGGCATTGACATCCAAGTGTCAATACCTGTAGATGAAAATTTAAGAGCATTGCCGTATGAACCGAACTCGGCAACAACGGCGCTCGCCTCACCGCCGCCAGTGTATCCAAAGCTGGCGCTGTTCATTTCCCAGCCTTCAGGCATAGAGCCCAGAGTTTCATCTTCAAAATCGGTGGAATAAATTGTATCGCCCAATATATATGCTTTACCGTTTGCATCACCTGTTACAATATCGGTAGCAGCGGCAATGGCGGAAAAGCCAACCGATAAAGACATAGCAAGTATTGCACATACTAAAATCAAAGAAAGTAATTTTTTAAAGATTTTCATAATTGTGTTCTCCTTTCTGATTATATAATCATTATACAACACAGAGCATAAAAAGAAAATGTAAAAAAAGTTTTATAATATGTAAAAAAGCAAAAAATGTTGTTATTATGTATATATCCTAGGGAAAATAATTAGGTATATTTAAGTGAACTGAACAACCTTTTCGCTAGTAACTACAGAAAGATGCGGTATGCGATTAAATGTCAGAACGATTGTATCGATACAAAGAAAAATCCCTTTGGGCTTGGTTGTTCTTATGCCCAAAGGGAAGTTGTGATAATAAGAATTAGTTCTTGTTTTTGTTTTTTAAATAACCGAAGAGCATAAATGCGGCAAGAGGGAAGAGCATGCCAACTAGCATACCAAGCTTCATACCTAATTGCTCGGGCGAAAGGTTTAAACTGTTTGCAAGCGTTACTGCCTGTTCGCTTTCTATTGCAGGGTCGGTTACAATGCCCACAAGCTGAGGACCTACCGATGCGCCAAGGTCGCCGCCTGCCGCCATTAATGCGTAAATAAACACACCGCCCTTAGTGAAGCGGTCGGAAGCTACTATAAGATTACCCGGCCACAGCATAGATGCGCAAAAGCCTGTAAATGCACAAGCAACAAGACCTATTATTGCTATATTCGAAAGTGCGGCTGTAAGGTAGCAAATTACACAGCCAATAAATCCTAAAATTATAATTCGGTTAATATTCTTACCGATTTTAGCATAAAGCGTGCGCCCGAGTCTCAACATTACCGAGAACATTGCAACACCGAAAATATCACCCCAAATCTTAGGTATTCCCAAAGCCTGCTCCAAATAGCTTGAGCTCCACTGCGACATAGTACATTCACTGGCGCCGCCTAGGAATATTGCCGCAACGCATAACCATACACCCCTATTTTTTAGAAGTGCAATTGCGCCCGATACCTTTTCGGGTGTTTCCATTTTTGGTATATCGGAACTGCTGAAAAGTATAAAAGAGCTAATGGGAACAAGGGTGAATATAAACCCTAACCATTGCCAGCCTTTTTGACCGAATATAAGCAGAAAAACTGTGCTGAAAATAATTATTGCAACAACACCCCAAGCAAAAACAGAGTGTAGCTTGCTCATTTCACGGTCGGGGTCTTTAGACGGTATCGCCGCAATAGTAGGGCTTATAAGCACCTCGTTAAGACCGCTTGCGGCAGAAAAAATAAATGTGCCAATAACAAGGCCTATGTATACATTGCTTTTAAAAATCCAAGGGGATGCTGAATAAACAAGTAAACCCACGGTGGTGATAATAGGATTAATTTTCAGGGTTTTTGGTATATTGAATTTGTGGGAGAAAAAGGAAAAAATCAGGTCAACACCTAGCTGTGTTACAAAGCTTATTAGTACGAGTAAGCCTAATTTTGAATAAGAAATTCCGTAAAGAGTGCGGAATATTAAGAATAAAACAGGGGAGAGACTGCTTACTACCGACATTGATATATTAGCGGTATAGCAGGCGGCTTTCACCGTTGTGTAATTTTTTCCCATTTTAGCACCTTATTTTAAAAAATACGAGTATAATATTAAACAAAATTAAAATTTTGCTTTACTTTTTATGTTTGTTGTGGTAAAATACCTAAGGTTAATGTGCGTTAGAGTGTTTAATGCAGGTTACCTATTACCGTTTACTATGCTTCAGGCGTCTGCCCTAAAGGGAACACCAAGGCCTTTGGCTTGGTTTGCGGAAAAGATAAAAAGAGGTGAAAATTAATGACAAAAGAGAAAAAGCAGCAGATTATGGTTGAGTATGCAACTCATGAGGGTGATACAGGTTCACCTGAGGTACAGATTGCAGTTCTTACCAACAGAATCAACGAGCTTAATGCTCACTTGAAGGATCATCCGAAGGATAAGCACTCTTACAGAGGTCTTCTCAAAATGGTTGGTCACAGAAGAAACCTTTTAGCATATTTGCAGAAGGTTGACATTGAAAGATACCGTTCACTCATTAAGAGACTCGGCATCCGTAAGTAATTGTCATACAAAAAAGGCAGACCGAATAAAATCGGTCTGCCTTATTGTAAAATACAGGAGATTTTTGAGGTTAGCGATAAATCGGGCATCTTATTAGTGTATATAGGGTTTCGGATTTATTGCTAAACAAAAATCTCCAACAAAAACACAAGAAGGAGAATGTAAAATGTTCGAAAATTACAAGGTTTATGAAACTGAACTTGCAGGCCGTCCTTTAAAGCTTGAAACAGGCATGATGGCAGGCCTTGCAAATGCCGCAATTATGGCTTGCTACGGTGACACAC
The DNA here is from genome assembly GCA_964575985.1 of uncultured Ruminococcus sp. Lineage (GTDB taxonomy): Bacteria > Bacillota > Clostridia > Oscillospirales > Acutalibacteraceae > UBA737. The sequence continues at coordinate 25,472 of CAZNTP010000010.1, forward strand.
GCGTACTTTGTACCGTTACCGCATCTGCCAAGCCCCGTGAGGGTGTTGATTTCTTCCCCCTTTCTGTTGATTATGAGGAGAAGATGTATTCTGTAGGCAGAATCCCCGGCTCTTTCACAAGAAGAGAGGGCAAGGCTAGTGATAAGGCTATATTGGCTTCCCGCTGTATTGACCGTCCTATCCGTCCCTTGTTCCCCAAGGATATGCGTAACGACTGCTCGGTAGTAGCAACTGTTATGTCGGTTGATCCCGACTGCTCACCTGAGGTTGCCGCTGCTATCGGTGTATCGGCTGCTATCGCTATTTCCGATATTCCTTGGGCTGGTCCTATTTCAAGTGTTAACGTTGGTCTTATTGACGGCGAAATTGTTATCAACCCCACTTTAGAGCAAAGGGCTGTTACCGACCTTAACTTAACCGTTTCTTCTACCGAAGATTTGGTTGCTATGATTGAAGCAGGCGGTAACGAAATTGAGGATGACCTTATGTTTGACTGCATTATGGCAGGTCATGAGGCTAACAAAGAGGTTGTTAAGTTCATCAACAGCATTGTTGCTGAAATTGGCAAGCCTAAGTTTGAATTCCAGTCTAACGACCCCGACCCTGTTATCTTCGAGGAAATGGAAAACTTCTGTATCGAAGATGTTAAAAAGGCTCTTGATACCGACGATAAGCTCGTTCGCGATGCCGCTTTACTTCCTATAAGCAATGCTTTACACGAAAAGTATGACGCTCAGTTCGAGGGCAATGAGGCTAAGATTGACGAAATTCTTTACCTTATCCAGAAGCACGTTGTAAGAAGCTGGCTTAAGGATGAGAAAAAGCGTGTTGACGGCAGAGGTATTGATGATATCCGTCCTCTTGACGCTAAGGTTGATTTGCTTCCGCGTGTACACGGCTCGGGTATGTTCACCCGCGGTCAGACACAGGTATTATCTGTTGCTACTTTAGCCCCCGTTAGCGAAGCTCAGAAGCTTGACGGTCTTGACGAAGAGGTATCAAAGCGTTATATTCACCACT
>CAZNTP010000011.1:0-25907 GCA_964575985.1 uncultured Ruminococcus sp.
ATCTCGGGGGGGAACCCCAACTGTCTAAGATTCTTTTTCACTCCGACAGATGCCTGCCCGGCAGATGTAAAATCGCCGCCATCAACAACAAAGTGAAAATTTAATACATCAGCCATTTTTAGCCCTGTTTCCTACAAGACCGTTGCTGTAAAGAATACCGCAAGCCTCGTATAATCTTTTTTCTGTTGCAAGCAATACTATTCCGCTCTCCTTTGCCAGCTCAATCATTTCGGCAGTGGGAAGCTTTGAGCGAACAAAAACGACGCATTTCATATCCATCATTTCAGCGGTTCGTATTACCTGTGAATTAATAAGACCTGTCATTAAAACGGCCTGATCCTTAACATAGGCTAAAACGTCACTCATCATATCACTGCCGCAAGCGGAATAAACATGGCTACCAAGTTCTTCCTCACAGCAGATAACCTGAGCGTCGAGTAAATCCTTAATTGTACTGATTTTCATACAGCCTTCTCCATTCGGGAAGAAATTTATTTACTGAAACCGTATTTCTCCAAAATGCCGTCAACATCATCAACAGTAAGACGGCCGTAAACCTCTTCATTAACAGTAAGAACAGGTGCTAAACCGCAAGCGCCTATACAACGGCAGGCAGTAAGTGAGAACTTGCCGTCCTCTGTGCATTCGTCTGCGCCGATACCGAGTCTTTCGCTGAGCTTGTCGAAAATGTCACCCGAGCCCTTAACATAACAAGCAGTACCAAGACATACTGAAATGTTGTACTCGCCCTTGGGGGAGAGTGAGAACTGTGCATAGAAGGTAGCTACGCCGTAAACCTTCTCGAGCGGTACCTCCATACCCTCTGCAATCATCTTCTGCACTTCAATCGGAAGATAACCGTAAATTTCCTGAGCTTCCTGCATAACAGCCATTAAAAGACTCTTGTCATGCTTGCTGGCATCGATTACTTCCCTTAGCTTCTTTTCCTGTTCGGCAGTTCCCTTAAAAGGGAGATTACTGATCTTTTTTAGCATTGAAACCAAATCCTCCTCTAAATATTTATAGCTATGCTTTGTCAAGATTTTTACTTAAAAAACCATAGGCACACGCATACCGCTATATTATAGCATATAAATTATGATTTGAAAAGACCTTTTTCACAAAAAACGATAATTTTTTAACAATATCGCAATATATTAATGTTTTTTGTCTGATTTAGAAATATCTTCGTATTTTATCTGTATATATATTTTTTTCGCTGATTTATAAAGATATTTAAAGCGGTAGCCCTGAATCACCCGAACAAAAACATTTGAATATGCGTATACGCTATGCTATATTAAATTTGAAATGAGGTGGCTATATGAACTATTACATAAGCGCTATGGAAAAAAATTTAAATGCAGAAGATAAGACCATTTTAAAAAGTATTTTTGAGCCTCAGGTGGTAACCGTACCACCGAGTGACGCCTGCCGCAATATGTGTGTTACTCCTGACGGTGAAATACGCATTTATGGAGCTGTTAATAAAAAAGAGCCCGAGGATATCGGCACTCCTGTTTACATTTCATCAAGGGATTGCGGTCTTTCCTGGAAAACCCATTTAATGCCCGCAGGTGTGCTTGGTTGCGCCGGCTATAACGGCAAAACAGGGCGTTATATTTCAACCCATCCTAACGAATACAGACCCGAACGTAATAAAATTATTGATAAAACGGGCACGTGGGCACTTATTAGCGACGAAGGTTTTGACAGCGCAAACTACCGCTTAGTCAGGCTTTCAGAAAGACATGTTCACACCCTGAGGTCTCCTCTTTATCTCGAAAGCTGTAACAGATGGCTTATTGCAGGCGAATACAGTTATCCTGACAACAGCGATAAAACCGTCGTTCTATTTTACTCGGATAATGACGGTGAAAGTTGGACAGAAAAAGAGCTTAAACCCTCTGCCCCTAAATTTGAAATAAAGCCTCCGCATAAAAACACAAGATGGCAGCAATATTCCGCCGAGCCCACAATAGCCGAGCTTAAAAACGGTGAGCTTGTAATGCTTGTAAGAACATCACAGGATTACCACTATATGTATCGCTCTAAAGACAAGGGGGAGAATTGGGAAGGACCCGTACAATCGAATTTTCACGGTACTATTACTATGCCCGTACTGCAAAAACTAAATGACGGCAGAATTGTATTTTTCTGGAGCAATACACAGCCTATGCCCGAGCTCGACCAAGAGACCGTTTTCCCACGCCTTTCCGGCGCAGAAAGAGGCGGAATTTGGGAGGATGTTTTCACAAACAGAGATGCCAATCACCTTGCTATTTCCGAAGACAATATGTCCTCTTGGATAGGCTTTAGAGAGTTGTTTTTAAACACCATACGCAATAATGCGGATTTCCGCTCCATAGGTGGCACAAACTCCCGTGACAAAAGCGTACACCAGGCTCAGATTTTAGAGCTCCCTTACAACAAATTACTTATACACTTCGGTCAGAATATTATTTCCCGAAAGGTTGTGATTTTAGACATTGACTGGTTGTACGAAAAAGAGCGTTTTGAGAATTTCCGCTTAGGACTGCAAAATGTTTCAACACAGATGTATATAAAAAGTAACCTTGGCGGATACAGAGGCTTTTCGGGTCACTGCGCATATAACAGAACTAACGGTGCATTGCTTATTCCAGACCCTGCAGGTAATTTCAGAGAGGTTCTTCAAATAGCGCGTGCCGAAGACGATAGGCTCGTTTATAAAAAACAGGGCGTTGTTTGGAATTTCCCTGCCTCCAAAAAAGGTAGGGTTGAAATTGAACTGAGCGTTCTTAAAAGCGGTGTTAGAATATCACTCACAGACCATTGGTATAACCCTGCCGACGAGACTGTAGCAGACGAAGCCCATATTTGCTTTAATGCCGATAAAAAGTGTGATTGGACTACGGTTACTGTAGAATTTGACACCGAGGCTAATACCGCTAAAATTATCATAGGCGATACCGAATCTGACACCGTTTTGAGAGGCTCTGCCCCTAACGGACTAAGCTATCTTCACATTCAAACCCTAGCCGAAAAAGAGGATTTTGACGGAACGTTAATTAGGCACTTTAAGAAAACTGAACTTTAATTAGAAATCCTTTCACCTTGTAGTTTTTATTTTGGAAAATATTTCCTTGATTTTTGAAACTTTAAAATTTTTACAAATCTTACAGAGAAAGAGACATTTTCCAAAATATAATAAGATTGATTTATTGACATTAGTTGCCGATTGTGGTATTATAAGATTGTTAATTTGGGCTCTTTATGTCTTATTAACAAAGCGAACGACGATATATGTTGCGAGGTATTTTAAATGAAACAGTTTGATTATCTTATAGTTGGAAGCGGACTTTTCGGTGCTGTGTTTGCTTATGAAGCAAAAAAACGAGGTAAAAAGTGCCTCGTTATCGAAAAGAGAGACCATATAGGCGGTAATATTTACTGCGAGAATATTGAAGGCATCACAGTACACAAATACGGTGCCCATATTTTTCATACGGGCAACAAGCGCGTATGGGAATATGTGAATTCATTGTGCGAATTTAACCGCTTTACCAATTCCCCTATTGCAAATTACAAAGGCGAAATATACAATCTCCCTTTCAATATGAATACATTTTCAAAGCTTTGGGGGGTTTTCACTCCGGATGAAGCAAAAGCTAAAATCGAGGAACAAAGCAGTCAAATAAAAGGCGAGCCGCAAAACCTTGAAGAACAGGCTATTAGTCTTGTAGGCGAGGACATTTATGTAAAGCTTGTAAAGGGCTACACCGAAAAGCAATGGGGTAGAGATTGTAAAGAGCTTCCCGCTTTTATAATCAAGCGTCTACCCGTGCGTTATACCTATGATAACAACTACTTCAATGACCCCTATCAAGGTATACCCATAGGCGGATATAATACGCTTATTGAAAAGCTTCTCGAAGGCACAGAAGTAATTACCGGAGCAGATTATAATAACGACCGCGAAAAGTACAATGCCCTTGCCGATAAGGTACTTTATACCGGCACACTTGATACTTTTTACGATTATAAATTTGGAAAGCTTGAATACAGAAGTCTCAACTTTGAGACCGAGGTGCTTGACAAGCAAAATTATCAAGGTGTAGCTGTTGTAAATTATACCGACAGAGAAACACCCTACACGAGACTTATAGAACATAAGCACTTTGAATTCGGTACTCAGGAAAAAACAGTTATAACCAAAGAATATCCTGCCGATTGGCAAGAAGGTATGGAAGCATACTATCCTGTTAATAACACTACAAATCAGGAGCTTTTCCAAAAATACAAGGCTCTGGCAGACAGTGAAGAAAACATTATATTCGGCGGCAGACTTGCTGAATATAAATATTACGATATGGATAAGGTTATCGAATCGGCGCTTAACAAAGTTGATGAAATATTTGGCTAATCTAAAAAAAGGATAAGGAATAATATGGAAGATATAAAAGTATCTATAATTATGCCCGTGTACGGCGTTGAAGATTTCGTTGGAAAAGCAATTGAGAGTATTCAGGCACAGACGCTCAAGGAGTTTGAGCTTTTTGCTATTGATGACGGAACTAAAGACCGTAGCGGTGAAATATGCGACGAGTATGCCGCAAAGGATCCAAGAATTAAGGTTATCCACAAAGAAAATGGCGGCGCTCCGTCAGCCAGAAATACTGCTATTCCTCAGGCAAAAGGCAAATATATGTATTTTATGGATTCTGACGATTGGGCAGAACCCACTATGCTAGAAGACATGTATAATCTCGCTGAAGAGAACAATGCTCAAGCTGTGGTAACAGGATATTTTATAGACACATATTACAGTGATAATAAGTATACAACTTTGGAGTTATCACAACCCTCTCAGGTTTTTGCTTCTCAGCAGGAATTCAGAGAAAATGCTTACCGCCTTTTTGACACCAATCTTCTCTACACTCCTTGGAATAAGCTTTTCCTGTCTTCGTATATTCACGAAAACAATATCCTTTTCCCAAATACTTTTTGGGATGATTTCCCCTTTAACCTAAGTATTGTCAAAGGTGTTGAAAGGGTTGTTGTTTCCTCAAATAAGTATTACCACTTTATGAGAGCAAGAGCCGAAAGCGAAACCGCAAAATACCGTCCCGAAATGTATGAAAAGCGTGAGGAAGAACACGAGTGGATGACAAACCTCTATAAAGATTGGGGCATAGACGACGAAAACAGCCGTGAATTCCTCGCCCGCAGATATATTGAGCGTTTTATAGGTTGTGTTGAAAACATCACTAATCCCGGTTGCACACTTTCTCCTAAAGAAAAGAAAGCCGAAATTAAAAATATGCTCAAAAACCCCAATGTTAGCCAAAGCCTTAAAAAAGCAAAAGCTAATTCACTGCATATGAAAATAATGCTCATACCCTATAAAATGAACTCGGTTTCCCTCGTATATCTCGAAAGCAAAATAATAACATTTGTAAAGAGACACTCTACTAAACTCTTCACAAAACTTAAGGCGGAGAGATAAAATAAAAACTTATCATAATAGTGGAAGTATCTAATAAACGACTCAAATGAGCAATCGCTTTTGGCGATTGCTCATTTTTTTCATTGGTATATTTCTATTAAAAATACATTGAATTAAGAAGTTGAACAGTTGGCAGAATCCGAATGCATAGCACCATTTTACCTTTATTATTAACCTTGACTTTATACAAGCGCCATGATATAATAATCATCATATAAAAACCTCTTAAAAAAGGCATTTTAAAAGGTTTTTTTGGTTTAAGGTTGTTGATTAATGGTATATTTATAATTAAAACTATAGGTGGTCGAATTAATGAATGATAAAATAACTGTTAGCATAATAATGCCGGTGTACAATGCAGAAAACTATGTTAAAATGGCTATAGAAAGTATATTATCGCAAACCTTTACTGATTTTGAAATCATATGCGTTAATGACTGTTCCAAAGATAACAGTTTGGCAGTTTTAAACCAATTGGCAAAACGTGATAACAGAGTTAAGGTAATAGATTCAGACGTCAACGTGGGTGCAGGTGCTGCTCGTAATTTAGGTATAGAGGCTGCAACAGGCGAATACATCACCTTCGTAGATTCCGATGACACCATTGAGCCAGATTTGCTCGAAAAAGCCGTAAACCTTTGCGATAACGGTAAGATTGACCAGGTAGTATGGGGTATGTTAGAAAAACACTACACTGCTGATGGAAAACTTATAAAAACTATTTACATCACCCCCAAAAATCAAACCCTTTCAGATTTCGATTCAATTACTAAGTACGTATTGGAGTTAGAAGAAAAAACACTCTTTGGCTACCAATGGAATTCAATATATCGCGCACAGATAATAAAGGAACATCATATTCGATTCGAAAAAGCTATTTTGTATGAGGACTTCTTTTTTAATCTTGAATTCGCAAAACATATGACCACTATTTCAAGCCTTGACTATGCAGGCTATAGCTATTTTAAAAGAGCTAATACAAGCATAACCCATTCTTTTGTAAAGAATTATTTTGAGCTTAGTTATCGTAGAATTCAGGATATGTTGAACTTTTGCAAAGAAAGAAACTTCACTACAGACAAAGTTATAACCGTTCTTGGAAATCGACTTCTTCGCTATACGCTATCGACAGTGAGTCGTAATCTAAAACCGGAAGCACAAATGAATAAAAAAGAACGCAAAGTCTGGTTTAAATCCCTTATCGAAACGTCGCTCTACTCTGAGCTTATTCCAAAATGTAAGCCATCAAATATTGCTTATGCGATTACAAAATTCGCCGTGATTCATAAATTCTATCTTCCTGCACTGATTTTAGGCAAAATAATAAACTTTATTGGTTGAGGTATTTTAATGGAAAAAGTACTTGTATACGGTATGACTGCTATTATGGGTGGGACAGAATCCTACATTATGTCTCTCTACCGATTTTCAGATAAGGAAAAAATTCAATTCGATTTCGTATGCGATTTTCCAACTATGGTATATAGTGAAGAGGTTCAAAAAAATGGTTCCTTGGTACACCATATACCAAGCAAAAGTTCAAATCCTATAATGCATTTATATCGGTTTTGGAAAATTCTTAAAGACCATCCGGAATATAATAAAATTTATTTCAATGCTCTAAATGCTGGTGTTGCCTTTACAATATGGGTAGCAAAGCTTATGAAAAGGAAGGTTTATGTTCACAGCCATAGTTCTTCGGACAGCAATATGAAACTGCATAACACCTTTAAACCGTTTCTTAATATGTGGGTTGACAAAAAATTCGCTTGTTCAGATATTGCAGCTGAGCATATGTTTAACAACACTAAAGATGTCACCCTCGTCAACAATGCAATAGATGTAAAAAAATTCGTATATTCTGAGGAAAAAAGAAATTCTAAAAGAAAGGAACTGAATATACGCGGCACCACTTTCGTTCTTTTTCACGCAGGAAGGTTTTCACCTGAAAAAAACCCTCTGTTTTTAATTGAAGTTTTTGCCAATGTTGTAAAAAAGAGACCCGACTCCCTTCTTCTTTATGCCGGCGCCGGACCTATGGAAGAAGAAGTTAAAGAGCTTGCGCAAAATAAGGGAGTAGCTGATAACATTCTTTTTTTGGGAATGAGAACAGATGTTGCGGAGCTTTATCAGGCGGCAGACGCTTTTATCCTCCCCTCTCTTTTTGAAGGTCTCCCAATTGTTCTTATAGAAGCACAGACTGCCGGACTTCCCGTCTTTGCTTCAGACCGCATTTCATCGCATTCCAAAATAACAGATCTTTTGTCCTTTATCAGCATTTCTGTCCCCGCAGAGTATTGGGCAGAAAAAATACTAGCCTGCGTAGGTGCCGAACGTCGTGATATGACCACAGAAATCGAATCAACCGGTTATTCTATAGAAAACGAAATATCAAAAATCCAAAATGCAATTTTAGAATCTTAATCACACTATAAGGGGGTATAAACTAATGGCTTTATCAAATAACAAAAATTTAGACAAAATTTTCAATATATTAGAATTCGTGTTTTTATGTCTATTCGGCATTTATGTTGCTTTAGGCAATAACAATATCACTTATGGCACAAAAATTATTTCTTTAGTTATGTGGCCAAGTTTGTCACTTGGTCTTCTCATTGTTCTATACCGATTTTTGAATTATAAAAAATTTATCAAAATGCCCGGTTTAATTGGAATACTCGGTCTTCTGTTCAGCATAGGTATTTCTACCTTGTTAAACTATAAATACTCTTTTAAAGAAAATATAGTCCTTTGTATATATTGGGTTTTGTTTTTCCTTGTACTATACCTTACAGATAATGAAGCCTCTATAGAAAAAACTGTTCAAAAATTGAAAACAATAGGTTTAGTTTATGTTCTTTATTCTTTGCTCTGTTCAATTACCAGCATTTTTATGATGTTTTCCGGTATATCAGAAAAAATCATAGCTAATGACGGATATGAGTATTATAAAGGTTTTTCCATAGGCAGATTGTGGGGAGTTTTCATAAACCCCAATAACGGGGCCATTACTTGTGCTCTGGCATCTGCTATTTTAGTTTTCTTTATCATTACAACAAAAAAAATGTTATGGAAAATCGTTTTTGGGGTTTTAATTATTCCCGAAATCCTCTTTATCGCTTTATCCGATTCCCGTTCAGGTGCGGTATGTTTCGGTGTTGTTTTTGCAGTATTCGTATTTGCTATCACTTTATATAAAATACAAGATCATAATATATACATTAAAATCTCAGCAATTATAGCTTCTTTACTAATTGCCGTTGTAGGTTTCTATATTCCAAGGCAAACAAAAACAATATATAACAGTATCTCTGTTTCTATTAATAATGCCTCAAATAATTCGGTAGCTTCTTCTGAAGCGACTCAATCCAATACATCCACAACACCTTCTCAAAGCATTGAATCAAATACTTCGTCTGACACTACTTCTTCTACCCCACCTAAAAAACCTATCAATGTAGTGGATAGGGGATATGACTTAACCGGTGATATTAGTAACAGACGTTTTGATGTTTGGAAGGGCGCTATTAGGCTTTTTGCCGATTCTCCTAAATCGATACTTTTTGGATATTCCTTTAAAGGATTTACAGAGCAGGCACTTATATTGCAACCTAATAATTATATTGTGAATAACACCTATGCCGTATTAAAAACAACCGATAACGAATTCTTTAATATCCTTGTTGCTCAGGGAATTCTAGGTATTTTATTCTTCTTATGGCTTATTGTCTCCGTTATTATACTGATTTTCAGAAAATTATTAAAAGTGAATGAAAAAAATATTTATATCTTAGCATTAGGGATTGCCGTTTGTTTTGCTTTAGCTGTTAGTGCTATGTTTTGTAGCGTAATGTTCTACCACATATCACAAAACTGTATTTTATTCTGGTGTTTCCTTGGCGGATTAGTTCATATTCTGAAAAAATCAACAGGAGTTAAAAGCTATGAAAGATAAAATAGATATTGTTGTGCCTTGGGTAGACGGTAGCGACCCTGAATGGTTTGCAGAAAAACAAAAGTATACAGTCAAAACCAGCGATGATGCCAATATTAATCGTTATCGTGATTGGGGACTCTTAAAATATTGGTTCAGAGGCATAGAAAAATTTGCACCCTGGGTTAATAAAATTCACTTTATCACATGGGGCCATTTGCCACCTTGGCTGGACACCACAAATCCAAAGCTTCATATAGTCAACCATAAGGATTATATACCAGAAGAATATCTTCCTATTTTCAGCGTAAATCCTATAGAACTTAATATGCATCGCATAGAAGGTCTTAGTGAGCAATTCATTTATTTCAACGATGACACTTACCTTATAAACAATATTTCACCCGAATCATTTTTCATTAACAGGCTGCCGGTAGATACAGTAGCCGAAGTTCCCCTTCTTTCTTTTCCCGGTGGAATAGACCATCTTATTGTAAACGATATATCTATAATTAATAAAAATTTCAATAAAAGAGATGTCCTTAAAAAGAACCGCAAGCAGTGGTTTTCTCTTAAATCTCCTATTTCTACTCTGAAAAATTTATATATGTCAGCTTTAAAAGGTGGATTCTCATCTTTTGCTAACCCCCATCTGCCTCTAGCATTTTTAAAATCCACTATTAGCGAAGTTTGGGAAAAGGAACCTGAAATTATGGAACGTACAACTTCCCACAAATTTAGAAATATTGAGGATGTCAACTCATGGTTGTTTAGATATTGGCAATTCGCAAAAGGCGAATTCGTTCAAGTTAAAGGACCTGAGGGTAAATTCTTCTCAATCGGCAAGGATGATAATAATATAAAAGCAGCCATTGAAAAACAACAATATAAAATGGTTTGCCTTAGTGATGATAGCGTTGAAACCGATTTTGAAAAAGAGCAGGCCTTCCTTTGCGAATGTTTTGAGAAAATTTTGCCCGAAAAATCTTCTTATGAAATATAATGGTGATAAATAATGTCTTTTAAAAGCAAGCTTAATTCTAAAGAAGGAAGATTAGCTAAAAATACTATTATGTTATTTTTGCTTACCTTTTCAAATTATGTGTTCAATTTTGCTACTATACCTTATCAAACCCGTATTTTAGGTGCAGAAGTTATGGGCAATTTGAATTTCGCTACTGCAACTATGACATACTTTGTGCTATTTTTAGATTTTGGTTTTTTACTTTCTGCTACTGAAGATGTGGCTAGAGAACGAGACAACGCCAAACGTGTTTCCGAAATCTACACATGCGTTACGGTTTGCAAAGCCATATTTGTACTGATTTGTTTTGCTGTTTTAACCATTTTATGTACAACTGTTGAACGCTTTAAAACCGATAGACCTCTTTTCTTTCTTTACCTAATCGCACATTCCTGTTATGCTTTCTTGCCCGATTTTCTATATCGAGGTATTGAAAATATGCAAGCTATTACAGTGAGAAGCGTACTTATAAAGGCTTTTTCCACATGTATGATATTTATTTTTCTGCGCCACCCCTCACAGTACTATGTCGTTCCTATATTCACAGGAATAGGAAATCTCGCCGCAGTTCTTGCCACACTATTACATCTCAAAAATTTAGGTTATGGGTTTGTAAAAATAACCTTTAAACAAGTTTGGTTCACATTTAAAAGATCTTGCTTTTTCTTCTATTCTCGAATTGCATCGGCCATATTTACAGCTACAAATACATTTCTTTTGGGTATGTCATACGGTGCGGGCTCTGCACTTGTGGGACTTTATTCAACAGCTGAAAAGGGTATTACCGTTGCCAAACAGGCTATATCTCCCGTTACCGACAGTTTGTATCCCTATATGGTTAAGCACCGCAATTTTAGAATGGTAAAAAAGCTATTAATTTTAGGAGTGCCTGTGCTTTTAGTAGGCTGCTCTGTGGTAATGGTTTTTGCAAAACCACTCTGCGCTTTTGTTTTCGGTGCGGAATACTATGAGGCTGGCACATATCTGCGATTATTGGCACCCGTAGTATTTTTCAGTTATCCTTCTACTATGTTTGGCTTTCCGGTGCTTACTCCTATGGGACTTGCTAAATATGCAAACCTTTCAACAATATGTGCAGCCATACTTCACATATTGATGTTGATTGGTATATATATCTTTACCGGTTCTCTTTCTCCAATATATATATGCATAGCAACCTGCATAACAGAAATTTTCACTTGTTTATTCCGCATGACCGTTGTAATTAAAAACCGTGCATTGATAAGTACAAACCAATAATAAAAAGTCCGGAACAAAACTGATTTTAAAATCACAATACGAAAGGATAGTCTTATGTCAAAAAATAGAATAGTCTATTTTGATGTCCTTAATATTATGGCCGCTTTTGCGGTAATTCTGATACACTGTAATGGTTTGGCTCACACCTATAGCGACACAGCCGCTTGGTATCAAGCTTTGTTTGTAGAGGTTTTTGTATATTGGTGTGTCCCAATTTTCTTTATGCTTTCCAGGTTCAACCCTTATTGGATACCGTAAAAGATATACAACCGCTGAATTTTTTAAAAAGCGTTTTCTTCGTGCCTTTATTCCATTTGTTGCTTGGACACTTATATCTGCTGTGTATAAAGGAATAAACCCATTTGAAATTGGCTTAAAAAGCTTCTTTAATATGTTTTTTAAATGTCAAATCGAAGGTGTTTATTGGTTTTTTATCCCGCTTTTTGCAGTATATTTAAGTATGCCTGTACTCTCTCTAATTAAAGATAATCGTAAGATTTTATGGTATATGGCTGGTGGGACTTTTGTTCTTGGCTCACTTCTTCCTCCTGTTTTCACATATCTTAAGCTCGAGTGGAATTATGACCTAAGTATGCTTACCTGCGGCGGATATCTTATGTATGCTATTTTAGGATATCTCCTTTCTACTGAACACCTAAGCAAAAGTAAACGAATTATTATATACATTCTTGGATTAGCAGGCGGATTTTTAAGGTATTTTGCCACCATACTTCTATCGCGTCGTGATGGTGTGTTAAATGGTACATTCTTCAGTTACAAAGGTTACTATGCCGTCTTTTTGTCGATTGCTGTTTTTATATTTATAAAAAATAGTAAACTTGTTGTAAAAATTGGCAACAACTCAAAATTAACCAAAATACTAAAAAACCTTGCTGACTGTAGTTTAGGAATATATCTTCTGCATATGATTATATACCGCACCTTAGATAACTTCATTCCCACTAATTGTTGGGAATGGCGAGTATTGGTTCCCTTCCTAATTTATGCAATTGCCTTTGCAGTTATTTGGCTATGTAAAAAAATCCCTATTGTAAAACACATCGTTCCGTAAAGCAATATACTTATACTTTTACATAATTATTTGTCAATAGCTAGAATACAGAGTCTCAAATCATTTTTACATATCCCTATAAATAACACAAAAGCGTAAACCAGCCTAAGGGCGCTAAAATTAATAAAGGGGCTGTCTCACTAAGAGAAAGTGAGGCAGCCCCTTTTTATTCTAACTCAATTTAAAACTCATCCACATAATCATATAAATAGCTATCAGACTCTATTTGGTCCTGCATAATCTTAGCAATCGTTTGCGACAGCTCTTCAGGAACGGTATAAAGCAAGGTTTCACCATCCTTATACTCGGCCAGATAATACTTACCGTTAGCTACACACAAATCATATACATAATTTCTAAAAAGCAAATCCGATGTACATTCCTCAACAGACACCATATATTCGTAGTCAAGACCTGCTACATCGGGCATAGCGGTAGGTGTTACCGTTTCTTTAATGCTCTTAATTGCCGAAATTTCTTCTGCCGAAAGAATACGGAATTTTTCATCTTCGTTTTCGAAATCGTAATATTCGTAGCAATAGCTTTCAGCAACAAAGCCGTTTTCTATCTTTTTCAATACCTCATCGTAAATATCTGTACGGCAGTAATAACTATCGGGTCCCGAGGAGGTAACTTCCTTATAAATAAACTTTTCATCATCGCTTAAATCAAACTGTTCACCAAAGATAAAGCATAACAAAAGCGGAACATCGCTGTCGGTAACGCTTACAATCTTATATTCATTGCACTGAGGCTTCAAATATTCGCTTGACGGCAGTAATTTATATTCCTTATCCATATAAATCACCGTATTATCCTTACCCCAAAAAGCCTGTTCCTTACGTATATCATCTATGGCCATGCAGCCGCTGAATGAAGCACACAAAAAAACCAAAGTCAAAAGTATGCATAATAAACGAAACATCCTTTTCATAATCTGCACCCCTATTCAAGATTAAGCTTTCTTTCGATTATAAATTTAATCACAAAGAAATACACCGCCGACAAAAGCAAAGAAACAGCCATTGACACAAGAAAAGCCGTATGTATGCTTCCGATAATATGAGCTTCGATAAATGCAGCTATAGTTTCCATAAATTGCGCGTCTATACATAAGCTTGCAAAAATTGTTATTATAGTACTGATTATCTGAGAAACGATATAGCAAGCAAAATAAACGCCAACCGCCGCAAGTATTCGGTTTTTACGGAACATTTGACCTACCGTAATACAGCCGTAATATAAAAGCAAGCCCGTGGCTGCTGCTAAAATCATTGTGAGAATAAGTTCTAAAACATAAAGCCACAAATGCACACCTACGCGACCCTCTAAGAATTTGAGCAAATATGCAGCCGCTTTTACAATCTCGCTATAAGCCTCGCCCATAGTAAGAATACTAATTGAAAACAGTACCATTACTACGGAAGCTATTTCAAACACAGTAGCAGTAACCAGCTTTACCAATACAAGCTTTGTAGGTGTTGTGGGCAATGTAAAGGTAAGATAGCCCTCAGCAGTAAAAAGGTTTTTATAAAATCTTATTACACAAAAAACCGTTGTCAGCAATAAAACCGCAAAAATCCCAACAACATAAACAATCGTTGAAAAGGTACTTATAATACTGTAAACCACACTATCCGATTCAAAAATTTGCAGTATCCGTCCAAAAACCGACATAGCAATAAGAACTGCATATACAGGTATAAACAAACGCATAAGCGCTAAAAATTCATGTTTGAAAAGCTTTCTTACCATTTGAATACCTCCCTGAATAATTCATCCACACTCTTGCCGTGTTCTTCTCTTATTTGGTCAATTGACTGGTGCAGGATAACCTTACCCTCTTTTAAGAAAACAGCCTCATCCAGCACCTGCTCAATGTCTGCTATAAGATGGGTCGATATGAGCACCGTAGCATCCTTATTATAATTATTGATTATGGTCGAAATTACATAGTCCCTAGCCGCCGGGTCAACACCTGCAATGGGCTCATCCAAAACATAAAGCTTAGCGTTTCGGCTCATAACTAATATAAGGCAAACCTTTTCCTTATTACCCTTTGAAAGCGTCTTAAGCCGTGCTTCAACAGGGATATCAAGATACATAAGCATTTCGTAAGCCAATTCGGGTCGGAAATCGGCATAAAAATCAATAAAGTAATCAATTATCTGCCTTACAGTCATCCATGAATTAAGATAGCTGTTGTCGGGCAGATAGGCTACTATTTCCTTGGTCTTACTTCCGGGAGACATACCGTCTATATAAATATTTCCGCCCGTCGCCGTAAGTAAACCGTTAAGTATTTTAATAAGTGTAGTCTTACCCGAGCCATTAGGGCCCAAAAGGCCTATTATTTTTCCGCTTTCCAGACTCAAATTCACGTTAGAAAGCGCGAGTTTATTCCCGTAATTCTTGGTTATATTTTCGCAACGCAAAATCTCACTCATTATCCCACTCCTCAATATATTTTTTTACATCGTCCTTTTCAAGACCCAACACCCTCATAGCCTCAAAATATTTGGCAGTTTTTTCAATCCGCAGTCTGTAAAGGACCTCTTTTGCGGCAGAAATATCCTCCGCAACATACCAGCCCGAGCCCCGAACAGAATAAAGTATGCTTTGGCGTTCCAATTCCTCGAAAGAATGCTGTACTGTATTTGGATTTACCCCTGCAGACAAGGCAACCTCTCTTACAGACATAAGCTTTTCATTGGGTTTAAGCTTGCCTACAGCTATCTTCATACAAAGCTGTTCGCTAATCTGTGGGCACAGCGGTCTGGACTTATCCAAAATCCACTTCACATATCCACCTCCAAAATTCAACTGTACTAGTTCACTAATACAATAATACAGTATATCCGATTGATTGTCAAGAATTTTTTGACTTGACAAAAGAAAAAAAGCTGTAACAATTGCTATGCTACAGCTTTTCTCTTTATGAACAGAATTAGTCCTCTACATGTTCGTTTTTAATTATTACATCTGCTATACGTTTAGCATAGCTTTCGCAAAGCTCGTTGCTTTCACTCTCTATCATAATTCTGATAACAGGCTCGGTTCCGCTCTGACGAAGAAGCGCTCTGCCCTTGCCATCAATCAGCTTATCAACCGCTTTTAGCTCTGCCAGAACCTCATCATCCATCATAACAGCAGGCTTATCCTTTACCCTGAGATTTTTCACAAGCTGAGGATAAAGCTTTACAGGCTCTGCTAATTTTGAAAGCGGTAGCTTTCTGTCACGCATTTCCTCTGCAATCATTATTGCAGTAAGCAGACCGTCGCCTGTGGTGGCATATTTTTTAAGAATAATATGTCCCGACTGCTCACCGCCGAGGCGATAACCCTTTTCCTGCATACACTCATATACAAAGCGGTCACCTACAGATGTCTGAACACATTCTATGCCTGCCTCTTTCAGTGAAGCAAAAAGTCCGCTGTTTGACATTACGGTTGCAACAATAGTATTGTGATCAAGCATATCGCGAGCCTTTAGTCTTGTAGCGAGTATATAAAGCATACCGTCACCGTCAACCACATTACCGTTTTCGTCAACCGCAATGCATCTGTCAGCATCGCCGTCAAAGGCAAAGCCGACATCAAGGTGGCGTTCTTTAACCAATTTACAAAGATTTTCAATATGCGTAGAGCCACAGCCGTTATTCACATTAAGGCCATCGGGCTCATTACCAACAACCACAGTTTGTGCACCTAAAGCATCAAACACATTCTTAGCAATCATCCAAGACGCGCCGTTTGCGCAGTCAAGACCGATTTTTAGTTCCTTATAAGAATGAGCCGCCACAGAAATAAGGTAGCCTACATAACGGTTTCTTCCTGCAACATAGTCAACAATACAGCCTATGCGCTCTCTGTGAGCCAAAGGCAAATCGTTTCCGCAAACGCCGAGTCTTTTAAGGTCACCGTCAATATAAGCTTCTATGAGAGCCGTTGTACTGTCGTCAAGCTTTTCGCCGTGGCGGTTAACAACCTTAATTCCGTTATCGTAAAAAGGATTGTGGGAAGCCGTAATCATAATACCGCAATCAAACTCATCCTGTCTTGTAACATACGAAACGCTCGGTGTAGTAGTAACGTGAAGCATATATGCATCCGCACCCGAAGCTGTGATACCCGCAACAATTGAGTATTCAAGCATATAGCTTGAACGTCTTGTGTCCTTACCGATAAGTATTCTGGGTCTATAACCCGTTTTGGTACAGCCCGAAAGAGCAGAAGAATAGTACCAACCCAAAAATCTTCCGACCTTATATGCCTGCATTGAAGTAAGGTCCAGATTTGCCTCCCCTCTGAAGCCATCTGTACCAAAATATTTATTTGAGGAATTATTTGCATCATTTTTGGTTATGGTAATCTTGTCATACAAAAGCTCATCGGTAGACACATTGAAAAGCTCGCACAACTGCAAAACCTTGTCTATCTGAGGGAGCGCCTGACCCATTTCCCATTTAGAAACCGATTGCCTTGAAACCGAAAGCCTTTCGGCAAGCTGCTCCTGAGAAATATTCAAATTATCACGTAAATGGGCAATTTTTTCACCAATAGTCATATTAAACATTTACCACCTTTCTGTAGAAGAAATTTGCAAAACAAACTTCTTTTACAATAATATTCCCGTCATAATATAAAGAATACCTTTTTTAAACAGTCTTTTCAAGCAACATAACCTTGAAGTTTTCGCAACCAAAAGTTGCTCTTTTTTAAAAAATCAAAAGAATTTCACTTTAATTTTACTATTTTCAGAGCATTTTCGCAACTAAAAGTTTGCAAAGTTATATTTCAAAAACCCTAGCCTTTCAATTCAAATCAACAAAAATAATAAAAAAAGCCATTATATATAAAAAGCTTAGTTTTTTGTATGTTTTTAACAATTTTTGTCGTAAAACTTTTAATTTTGTATCTTATTTTTGACAAAAATCACTTGAAAAATACGGTAATACTTGGTATAATAAATATATGAATGGCTGTTAGGAGTCACAAAATGCCATCAAATTCAAAAAATTTCAATTCCTCCGTTATTTCCAATGCCTACAAGCTGTTCGGTGCTTTTGCAAGCGGTGACACTGTAACCTTCAGGGTTTGGGCGCCCAACGCAAGAGCAGTTTCTGTTGTGGGCGATTTTAACGGATGGAATCCCGAAGCCTCTCCAATGAAAAAAAGTAAAGACGGTCTTTGGGAAACAAAGCTTAAAGGCATAGAAAATTTTGCAACCTATAAATATGCTGTTGTAAAATGTGACGGCACACTTGTTTTAAAATCCGACCCTTACGCCCGTCATTTTGAAACCGCCCCCTCCAATGCATCAAAGGTTTATTGGGATGATGATTATAGGTGGGGTGACGGCGAATGGCAAAAAAGTCTTAAAGGCAGGGATATTTATGCCTCACCTGTTAATATATATGAAGTGCACATAGGCTCATGGCGTCGCTACCCCGACGGCAAGCCTTACGATTATGTCAAATTTGCTGCCTCTCTTGCGGCATATCTTAAAAAAATGCACTATACCCATGCCGAGCTAATGCCCATTACCGAATATCCCTTTGAAGGCTCGTGGGGTTATCAGGTCACAGGCTATTTTGCCCCTACCTCACGTTACGGCACGCCGAAAGATTTTAAAAAATTTGTTGATATAATGCACCAAAACGGAATAGGTGTAATTCTTGATTGGGTGCCTGCCCACTTCCCTAAGGATGAGCATGGGCTTTACCGCTTTGACGGTAGTGCACTTTATGAGTATGAGGATTCAAGAAAAGGCGAACACTTTGAATGGGGCACTGCTGTTTTTGATTATGGCAAAAGAGAGGTTAAAAGCTTTCTAATTTCAAGCGCAGTATATTGGCTTAAAGAATACCATATTGACGGACTTCGTGTAGACGCCGTAGCATCTATGCTGTACCTTGATTACGGCAGACAAAACACAGGTTGGATACCGAATATTCACGGCGGACGTGAAAACCTTGAAGCAGTAGAATTTTTGCGCGAGGTAAACAAAGCCGCATACGAGGCAAATCCCAAGGTTTTAATGATTGCAGAGGAATCTACCGCATGGCCAATGGTAACAAAGCCTGCTTTCGACGGCGGCTTAGGCTTTAACTTCAAGTGGAATATGGGTTGGATGAACGATATGCTGAGATATATGTCATTAGACCCGCTTTTCCGCAAAGGCAATCACGACTGTCTTACCTTTTCCTTCTTCTACGCCTTTTCAGAAAATTTTGTTTTACCCCTCTCGCATGATGAGGTTGTACACGGCAAATGCTCTATGATAAACAAAATGCCGGGCGACTATGAGCTTAAATTCAAGGGTCTTAAGGCATTTTATGCCTATATAATGGCCCACCCCGGTAAAAAACTGCTATTTATGGGGCAGGAGTTTGCACAGTTCATAGAGTGGGACTGCCAAAAAGAGCTTGATTGGATGTTGCTTGATTACGACAGCCACCGCAATATGCAAAGCTATGTAAAAGAGCTTAATAAATTTTATATTTCCAATTCTGCCCTTTGGGAAATTGATTTTTCGTGGGAAGGCTTTAATTGGATTTCGCATGACGATAACTCACAAAGCATAATTGCTTTCAGAAGAATAGATAAATCGGGCAACGAACTGATTATTGTATGCAACTTTGTGCCTGTGCGGAGAACCGACTACCGAATAGGAGTTCCGATAAAGGGAAGCTATAAAAGGGTATTTTGCTCTGATGATGTAAAATTCGGTGGCTCTACCGAAGCCTTAAAAGATAGCTTTAAAGCGGAAAAGCTTTCCTGCCACGGATACGATTTTTCCATAAGTCTTGATATTCCTGCCATGTCGGTAAGCTTTTTCACATTACCAACTAAAAGAACTAAGAATACCGAAAAGCAAACCGAAAAGGCACCAGAATCTTAAATACCCGTTCTGCCGAGCTGACTCTTCTCATACCCGACAGTACGGTTTTAAAAACCAATAGGCGAAGAGTGAATGTGCTTTAAGCGGCGCATTCACTCAATAAAACAAACGGGAGTGTTATTATTGAAAAACAAAAAATGTGTAGCAATGCTGCTTGCAGGTGGTCAAGGCAGCAGACTGGGAGTTCTTACCAGTAAAATTGCAAAGCCTGCCGTTCCCTACGGCGGAAAATACCGCATTATCGACTTCCCCCTTTCCAACTGCGCGAATTCAGGTATTGATACAGTTGGAATTCT
Source organism: uncultured Ruminococcus sp. (assembly GCA_964575985.1). Classification (GTDB taxonomy): domain Bacteria; phylum Bacillota; class Clostridia; order Oscillospirales; family Acutalibacteraceae; genus UBA737. The sequence continues at coordinate 19,979 of CAZNTP010000011.1, forward strand.
TACCCAATACAAACCGCTTGAGCTTAACAATTACATAGGCTCGGGCAAGCCTTGGGATTTGGATAGAATAAGCGGCGGTGTGCATATTCTGCCGCCCTATCAGACACAGGCAGGCGGTGACTGGTATAAGGGCACTGCCAACGCAATATATCAAAACCTTGAGTTTATTGAGCGCTATAATCCCGAATATGTACTCATTCTTTCGGGTGACCATATTTATAAGATGGATTATTCCGAAATGATAAATGCTCATACCGAGAGTGGTGCCGACTGTACTATTGCAGTGCTTGAGGTTACTCTTGAAGAGGCTACACGCTTCGGTATTATGAATGCTGACGAAAACGGCACAATCTATGAATTTGAGGAAAAGCCGCCTAAGCCTAAGAGCAACCTTGCTTCTATGGGTATTTATGTCTTTAATTGGGATAAGCTTAAAAAGTATCTTATTGAGGACGAGGCCGACCCGACATCTTTAAACGATTTCGGTAAAAACATAATCCCCTCAATGCTGAATGCAGGTGAAACTCTTAAGGTTTACCGCTTTAATGATTATTGGAAGGATGTTGGTACGGTTGATTCCCTTTGGGACGCTAACCTTGACCTTTTAAACCCCAAGATAGACCTTAATCTTTCCGACAGTAATTGGAGAATTTATTCACGTACAAACAGTATGCCACCGCAGTATATTTCGGCCGAAGCTAATGTAGAAAATTCGCTCATTACCGACGGTTGCGAAATCTACGGCAGTCTAGACTATTCAATCCTGTTTGAAAACGTTACGGTCGAAGAGGGTGCAACAGTTGAATATTCACTTATAATGCCCGGCGCAGTTATCAAAAAAGGCGCTAAGGTTAAATATTCAATAATAGCAGAAAATGTTATAGTGGACAAGAATGCCGACATCGGCGGTGACCCTGCCGTTGTTGGAACTGAGGATTGGGGTATTACCGTTGTAGGTGATAACCTTACGGTAGGCAAAAACGCAAAAATTTCAGCCAACAAAATGATAACCAAAAACGTTGCAGAGGGGGAAGAAATATGAGAACTTCAGCAGTAGCAGGCATTGTATTTGCCAATACAAATGATAATTTTCTTAAAAAGCTAACAGCACATCGCTCTATGGCATCTGTACCCTTTGGCGGAAGATACCGTCTTATAGACTTCGCGCTTTCAAACCTTGTGAATGCAGGAGTTACAACAGTTGGAATTATCCCTAAAGAAAAATACCGTTCTCTTATGGACCATGTAGGAAGCGGTATTCCGTGGGAGCTTGACCGCAAAAACGGCGGACTTTATCTGCTTCCGCCCTATCAAACAAGCGGTATGCGCCGTTACAACGGAACTGTAGATGCCCTCTACGGCGCCAGAGACTACCTCGAACGCAGTAAAACTGACTATGTAGTGCTTTGCGATGCTGACGTTTTGGCTAATGTGGATATTACAGCCGCACTAAAGAACCATATAGCTAATGAGGCTGATATTTCGGTAGTTTACCATAACGGAGCTTTGTCCCCTGCTGACGAGCCTAAGGAGACCATGCTTTTAAACCTTGATAATAATAACAATATCACTTCAATCAGCTTTGACCCCGAAGAGCAGGTAACTGCCAACTATAGCATAGGCATTACAATACTCGGTCGCAAGCTTCTTTCAAAGCTTGTTGCAGAGGCTTCCGATAACGACCTTACAAGCTTTAACCGCGAGGTTATAGCAAAGAAGCTTAAATCCCTTAAGGTTATCGGCTTTGAACATACCGAATATGTTGCCATTATGAACAGCACCCGTAGCTACTACAGCGCAAGTATGGATTTACTTCAAAACGATGTTCGCCGTCAGCTTTTCAATAAAAACCGTCCCATTTTCACCAAAACCCGTGACGATATGCCCACTCGCTACGGCACCAAGGCAAAGGTGGAGAACTGCTTTATTGCAGAAGGTTGCGTTATTAACGGAACGGTTAAAAACAGTATCCTTTTCCGCGGTGTTAATATTGAAAAGGGCGCTGTGGTTGAAAACTCAATTCTTATGCAGGAAACCTCGGTTGGAAGCGATGCAGTGCTTAGGGAAGTTATTGCAGATAAAAACGCTGTTATAGGTGACGGTATGGTGCTGAAGGGCACCGAAAACAAGGCTTTCTTTGTTGAGAAAAATCAAATAGTATAATATATAAGGGAGAAAAATATGAAAGTTCTGTATGCCTCAAGTGAGGCTTATCCATTCGCAATGTCAGGCGGACTTGCCGACGTTGCAGGCGCACTTCCAAAAGCGCTTAGAAAAAGATTTGTAGGCTGCCGTGTTGTTATGCCGCTCTATAGCAGTATTTCTGAGGAACTACGTCAAAAGATGACCTTTATTTGCAGTATTACAGTGCCTGTTGCGTGGAGACGTCAGTACTGTGGAATATTCGAAGCACATCTCGACGGTGTAATATACTATCTTATAGATAACCAATATTATTTTAAGCGTGACGGTCTTTACGGACATTATGACGATGCCGAGCGTTTCGCATTCTTCTCACGCGCTGTGCTTGAAATAATACCCTATATTGATTTTACACCCGATATCATTCACTGCAATGATTGGCAGACCGCCTTAATCCCCGTTTATCTTGATAGCTTTTATAAATATGATGACCTTTATAAAAATATGAAAACGGTATTCACCATTCATAATATTCAGTATCAGGGTAAATACGGTTACGACCTTATAAACGATGTTTTAGGTCTTCCTGCCGAGCGCTCGAGTATAGTTGAATACGATAATTGCGTTAACCTTATGAAAGGTGCAATACAGTGTTCCGACAAGGTAACTACCGTGTCGCCCACCTATGCAAAGGAAATCCTCGACCCCTACTATTCACACGGGCTTGACAGTATATTAAAGGAATTCACCTATAAGCTTACGGGTATTGTTAACGGCATTGACTGTGATGTTTACAACCCCGAAACCGACCCGCTGATTCATAAAAACTATTCTGTTTCCGATATTTCGGGCAAGGCTTACAACAAAGCCGAGCTTCAAAAGGAATTGGGTCTTCCCGAAAAGCCCGATACCGCAATTATCGGCATTGTAACAAGACTTGTTAAGCATAAGGGTATCGACCTTGTAAAATGCGTTTTTGGAGACCTTTTAAAAGCAGATTTACAATTTGCGATTTTAGGCTCGGGCGAGTGGGAGTTTGAAACCTTCTTTCACGAGATGGCAGAAAAATATCCCGATAAGGTAGGTTTAAAGCTTGGTTTTAATCCACAGCTTGCCCATAGAATTTATGCCGGTGCAGATATTTTCCTAATGCCCAGCCAAAGTGAGCCCTGCGGTCTGGCGCAAATGGTGGCGCTCCGCTACGGAACTATTCCGATAGTTCGCGAAACGGGCGGTCTTAATGACACTATAAGCGACAGCGGTGACAATATGGGTAATGGCTTCACCTTTAAGTCTTACAATGCTCACGATATGCAGGAAACCGTTTGGCGCGCATTTGCAGGCTACCAAAATAAAGAGGGTTGGTCCACACTCAGAGAACGCGCTATGAACTGTGATAACAGTTGGGGTACCTCTGCAAACGCATATATAAGACTGTATAAGGAAATAGTAAATAATTAAAACTAAAAAAGGGTTGCAGAAATTCCGCAACCCTTTTATAATAGAATAATACTTATTCATCTTTCATTTACTATTTTTTGGAGTGATAATTGTGTTAGATATTATAAAATCTATTATATTAGGTATTATTGAGGGTATAACCGAATGGTTACCTATAAGCAGTACAGGGCATATGATTCTTGTCGACGAGCTTATTCACCTTAACACAACCGATGCATTTAAGGATATGTTCCTTGTTGTAATTCAGTTAGGTGCTATTCTTGCGGTAATTATTCTCTTTTGGAATAAGCTTTGGCCCTTTCATTTAAAGAAAACCGAGGCAGAGCCCTGCTTTAAATCTGAGAAAAATGCTTTCCACCGCCTTTGCAACAATTATGTCTACGGCGAAAGATTTGTTCTTTGGTTTAAGATACTGCTTGCAAGCGTTCCTGCCGCTATTTTGGGGCTTTTATTTGATGACCAAATAGACGCTATGCTCACAGGTGACGGCAGAGCCTATGTTGTAGCATCAACACTTATAATATACGGTATACTCTTTATTATAATAGAGAGTATGAAAATTAAGGAAAAATTCGAAGATTTAGGCTCACTTACATATAAAACTGCGTTTTTTATAGGCCTCATTCAGTGCTTGGCGCTTATCCCCGGCACCTCAAGAAGCGGTTCTACAATACTCGGAGCTATGCTTTTAGGTCTGTCCCGTACCGCCGCAGCTGAGTTTTCTTTCTTCCTTTCTGTTCCTGCAATGGTGGGCGGCAGCGCGATTAAGGTATTACAGTATTTTGCAGACGGCAATACCTTCTCGGGTGCAGAAATAACAATTCTTGTTGTGGGTATGCTTGTTGCCTTCGTTGTGTCGGTGCTGGCAATCAAATTCCTGCTTTCATATATCCGTAAGCATGACTTTAAGGCATTCGGATATTACCGAATAGTTTTAGGTATCATTGTTATTCTATATTTTGCAATTAGTAAGTAAATTTCAGCCCAATTAAAAAAATAAAAAAGTGCTTGACCTTCAGAGGCAATTGTGATATAATACTATCACCTCTGGAGGTTCTTTTTTTTTGCAATGAACCGTATTTATTCAGTCATTTAAAACATATTGTGCTTATGCTTTCGTTCCGCTACAAAATGTGGTGGAATGGCACAAGGTTTTTACTGAATTGAGGGAGGCGTTTACTTTTACGATAATGTCAGAGTAAAAGCAAAAAATATTTCCGTAAAGCGGGAGGTGCCGTTATGAGAGTAAAAATAACATTAGCTTGCACTGAATGTAAACAGCGCAACTACAACACAATGAAGAACAAGAAAAACGATCCGGACAGGCTTGAAATGAACAAGTATTGCAGATTCTGCAAAAAGCACACCGTTCACAAGGAAACCAAGTAAGGAGGTATCGGGATGAAGACTGTCAATAATATTTGCCGCATTCTTAGTGCGGTTTTCGGTTTAGCTTCTCTCGTACTCTTCTTTACCAGCTTTGTTAACATCACAACTGCTGATTTCAGCAAGGATGTTGTAGGTGCCCAATTGGCTTTCGGAAGCAAGGTTGATGGCATTGGTGATATGGCCAAGTCGGCAGACATTCTGCTCTGCTTCTGGCTTACTGCTATTGGTGCTGCACTCAGTATCTTCTCCTTCAAATCCAAAAAGCTGCGTTATGCTGCTCCAGGATTTGGTATTGTAGCAACAATCTATATGCTTGTAATCCTTCTTTCCGGTCCCTATGATTTTGTTGATATCCGTCCCCTTTCTTATGGCGATATCCAAACTATGACCTACTCAGTATTCGTTCTTCTTGCAGTTATTGCATTGGCTTTATTCACAATAGCCGCTACTGCATATCTGCTTGTAGACGATTATATCGAGGTTTTAGAGTCAAAGGGTGAAAAGCTTACTATTATAAAGCGTGTTATCCGTTTCCTCAGAGATTACAAGAGCGAATACAAGAAGATAGTATGGCCAGGTATTAAGGATGTTATTAAGAACACAGTAATCGTTCTTATAATGTGCTTACTAATTGGTGCTCTTATCTGGATTGTTGATTTCGGTCTCGGTCAGTTACTCAGTCTTATTTTGGGCGCGTAAGGTCCGGAGGTAGACAATGTCTGAAACTAAAGAAGCAAGATGGTATGTAGTACATACCTATTCAGGATATGAAAATAAGGTGGCAAGCGACCTTGCAACCATGGTAGAAAGCCGCGGTATGCAGGACCTTATCCACGAAATCAAAATCCCTACCGAAACAGTTGTAGAAATCAAAGAAGATAGGTATGTTTAGCGGAAATTCAATGGAGGCAAATGCTGCGACAGCATCAACTATCAC
>CAZNTP010000012.1:0-25884 GCA_964575985.1 uncultured Ruminococcus sp.
ATAAAGATTTTTTCCTTTCACCACAACATTGTCATAAAGCATTAAAGTGTCCCCGTTTTCGCTCTGCTTTTCACAAATTAGATAACTGTCGGTAGAATAAATAATTTCAATAGGAACAAATTCAATCTGCATTCCGCTTAAAACATAAACGCCCTTAACACCGTCTACTACTCTGAGTGCTTTACGCGGCACCTTAAGACCGCTATATTCTGCCCTTACAACCGACATTGGCCCGCTTCGCATAGAGGCTAATTCGCTGTTCATTTCATTGCAGGCAAATATGATAACCGCCGCCGAAGAGCTTTCGGAAATATTTATTTTTTTAACCGTTACAGAAAGCTCAGGTGAAGACTTAACCGAGGTGGTAATAATAAGATTTTCGCCCTCTTTATAGTTAAGAGATTCACTAAGCGTTACCTCGGCCGCAATATACCACTCGTAATCCGAAACAATTTTTCCAATAACATTTGGTCCTTGCTCCTTTGCGGCGGCAGATTTAAAGAATTCGGGTGTTAAGGCACCTAAATCCTCGGTAGTAAATACCTGCTCATAGCCGTCGGTCTTAGAAACGAAATAACCCGATTTTGAAGCCTTAATCTGACCCTTGACTGTGGGTAAAGCAGAAGAAAGGGTTGAAAGCTCGTTCTTTAAAGACTCAAGCATGGGAGTTAAATCAGTAGCTACACCCAAAGCCGCTTGCTTGCGGTTTATTGCCGAAAGAAGTCCCTCGGCTTTAGCGGCAACACCACTGTATTCCCCTTCACAAGTCGATAATATTAGCTCATTTAGTCTTGCTTCAACACGGGCATTTATAAGGTCAAGATTGGCGGCTTCGATATCGTTATAGCTTAATATATCCTCAATATCGGCAATTTTTTTCTTTACATTTTCAATATTTGTAACTGTAATTGAAGCGGATTCGCTATCGTAAATATTAGCAATAACCCCATCCTTTGCGACACGGTTACCGTCCTCTATAACAAAATGCTTTACTCCGCTCTCAGTGGATTCAACAAATGTTTCGTTTCTGATAATAAGACCTGTAATATTAAAATCATCTACTGCAGTATAGTATTTGGCGGTTTCGGTTTTTACGGGATTATAAAATGCAGTTATGCCTTGGTGACCGATAAATATAACCGCAATAAGAATTACAAAAAATCTTAAAATCGATGTAGCCTTCACCTGTTTTCCTCCTTTAAAAATTTTTCTGCCAGTTCTATGGCTTTTACTGTTACATTCTCACATTCGTCAGCAAATATCCAATTAATTCGACTGTCGCGCCTGAACCACGTCAGCTGACGCTTTGCATATCTTCGGGTTTGCTGCTTTAAAAGCTCGGTTGCCTCTTCTAAAGAGACCAAACCCTCAAAAAAGCTATATAATTCTTTATGGCCTATTGCCTGAAAGGCTCCCTTACCGTCAGACTTCTCAAAGGTTTTTCGTGCTTCCTCTAAAAGACCGCCTTTAAGCATAAGGTCAACCCTTAAATTTATTCTATCATAAAGCTTTTGACGGTCGCGGTAGGTTATTCCTATAACCAAAGGGTCTATAAAGCCGTCATTTTTATGTGATTCTTCGTTCTGCTCGGTTATAGTTTTTCCCGTAAGCTTATAAACCTCAAAAGCGCGGATAATTCTGCGGCGGTTATTTGGGTGAAGCTTAAGCGCCGTTTCCTTATCAAAAACCGCCAATTCTTCAAGCATTTTTTCGCCGCCCACGGCATCAAACCTGTCTTCAAGGCTTTGTCTTAACAGAAAATCGGTTTCCTGCTCTAAAAATTCGGTATTATCAAGCAAAGAAGAAATATAAAGCCCTGTACCGCCCACTATAACGGGTATTTTTCCGCGTGAAGAAATTTCCTTTATGCACTCTCTGGCTCGTAGCACATAGTCTGCAACCGAATATTCCTCACTCAGCTCTAAAAATTCAAGCAAATGGTGTGGTACACCCGCTTTTTCCTCCTCATCAGGTGCGGCAGAAGCAATATGAATACCCTTATAAATCTGCATAGAATCGGCAGAAATTATTTCGCCGTCAAAATGCTTTGCTAGTTGAATACTTAGCGAGGTTTTGCCCGAAGCGGTAGGGCCTACTATAAAAATTGCCTTGGTCATTACTGTATCCTGCCAAACTGCTTTTCAAGCTCGCGTTTTTTAATTTCGAAAGCAACGGGACGTCCGTGCGGACAGTACATAATATCCTTAGAATATAGTACCTTTTCAGCAAGACTCTGCATTTCAAGTCGGCTTGTATTCATTCCAGCTTTAATTGCCGCCTTGCAGGCAACCGTGTGGAAAAGGTCGTCCATACGTTCAACCGAAACTCTGCCCGATTTCATAAGGCTAAGTGCCATTTCTGAAACTAAAGACTGAATATTTACCCCGATTAAGAAGGATGGAAGTGCCCTTACAGCTACCGTTCGGGTGCCTAAATCCTCAATCTCAAAGCCTGCCTGTAACAGTAGCTCAGTATTATTGACAACCGCATCATATTCCTCTGAGGTGAGTGTTACCGCCTCAGGTGTCAAGAGCTGTTGCACCTCGGTTTTGTGATTTTGGCGCAAATCATTAAAAATAATTCTCTCGTGTGCGGCGTGCTTATCTATCATAAAAACACTGTCACCCATTTGGGCTACAATATAAGTAGAAAATGCCTCGCCTATGAGTATTACCTCGGGCTTTTCATCCTCCAAGGCGGCTATATCTACCGAAATGGGCTCTTTCCGTGCCACCACTGGCTCTGCCGCAATTTCGGTAATAGTTTCCACTTTTTCAGTGGGTGCGCTCACCTTTTCCCTAAATTCCTCTACAGTTAAAGGTTCTGTCTTTTTACCGTCGGCACCTACATAAGAATATCTTGATAAAAACTGCGGCTTAGTAGTATCACGCAATACGTTTGCGCTGTGGCTTATAGGTTTATCTTTTTTAGGATTATGTAAACCAAGCTCCTCGCCATAAACCTTTTCGGCAATCGTTTTTTCGGTATCTATTTTCTGTTGTCTGTATTCCTTTGCAGAAATATGCTCAAAAGGATTAAACTGTTGTGTTTTGAGTTTAATTTCAGGTCTTGTATCCCCTGCCGACAAGGCATTTTTAACTGCGGCATAAACCGCGTCAAAAATAACCCTTTCGTCAGAAAATCTGACCTCGGTTTTAGCGGGATGAACATTAACATCCACCGTATTAAAAGGCACTGTAATATATAGCACAAATCCTGGGAATTTGCCCACCATTGCGCTGTTTTTATAAGCCTGCTCTACCGCCGCTACAACTGTGCCAGAGCGCACAAGTCTGCCGTTTAAAAAGGTGAACTGACTGTTTCTTGTGGGTTTACAGGAAACAGGCTTACAGGTAAGACCTGTAACTGTTATACCTTTGTTTTCACTGTTTACTTCTATTAGGGAATTTGAAAAATCGCGTCCTAAAACGCTGTAAACTACGCCCTTAACCTTACCGTCCCCCGTAGTTGAGAGGGTCTGCTTGCCGTCCCTTATAAATTTAAACGAAACCTCAGGATGAGATAGAGCTATTCGGTCAATCACCGCCGCGCAGGCATTAGCCTCCGAAACATCCTTTTTAAGAAATTTCATTCGTGCAGGAGTGTTATAAAAAATATCCCTTATAATTATAGTAGTACCCTCAGGGCAACCGATTTCGTCATATTCCTTTTCCTCGCCGCCTTCTATGCGGTAGTGGGCGCCGAAATCTGCGTTTTTGACCGCAGTCAGCATTTCAACCCTTGCCACAGAAGAAACCGCCGCCAAGGCTTCACCTCTGAAGCCTAGTGTAGAAATGGCATCAAGGTCATCACTTACCTTGATTTTACTTGTTGCATGGCGCAAAAATGCCGTCGGAACATCGCTGTATTCAATACCGCAACCGTTGTCGGTAACGCGTATATAGGTAATACCGCCACGCTGAATTTCAACCGTTATAATGGTAGCGCCAGCATCAATAGAGTTTTCAACCAACTCTTTTATAACCGAGGACGGTCTTTCTACAACCTCGCCCGCGGCAATAAGCTCTGCTACATTTTTAGGCAAAAGATTAATTTTCGGCATTTTTACACCACCTTTATATTTAAATAGATTTTGCTTTATTGCAAATATCGAAAAGTATCTGCATAGCCTCTATGGGTGTCAGTGTATTTACGTCCACCGCCTGAAGCTCTTTAAGTATTTCCTGTGCGCCCTGCATTTCAATGGGCAACTGCATTTCGGGAGAAACGGTTGTTTTGTAGGTAACAACCCCCTCCTCCTCGGTCTTTTTAAGTATTTCCTTTGCTCTGTCGGTAACCGATGAGGGTATACCGCTAAGCTTTGCTACCTCAATACCGTAGCTACCGTCAGCACCACCGCGAACAATACGTCTTAAAAAGGTTATATCGTCACCGCGTTTTTTAACGGCAATATTATAATTCTTAACCCCTGCAAGCTCATTTTCCATTTCGGTAAGCTCGTGGTAGTGGGTGGCAAAAAGCGCCTTAGCGCCAAGCTTCCTTTTATCTGCCACAAATTCGAGCACTGCACGGGCTATAGACATACCGTCAAATGTGGAGGTGCCCCTGCCGATTTCATCAAGCACTAAAAGACTGTTTTTAGTAGCATTCTTTAAAATATCGGCAACCTCACTCATTTCAACCATAAAGGTTGACTGACCCGATGCCAAATCGTCCGACGCGCCAACACGTGTGAAAATAGCATCAACAAGGCCTATTTCTGCCGACTGTGCCGGCACAAAGCAACCAATCTGCGCTAAAAGTGTAATCAGCGCTACCTGTCGCATATATGTAGACTTACCTGCCATATTAGGACCTGTTATAATCGCACAGCGGTCGTCCTGCATATTAAGGTAAGTATCGTTTGCAACAAACGGGGTTTTAATCATCTGCTCTACAACGGGGTGTCTGCCCTCTTTAATATTTATTACACCGCTGTTATTTACAAGCGGTCTGCAATAATGATTGTCTGCCGAAACAGAAGCAAGCGAGCAAAGCACATCAAGTGTTGCAATAGCGGATGCTGTATTCTGAAAACGCACAAGCTCTTTTGCGGCTTTTTTGCGTATTTCGTCAAATATTTCGTATTCAAGCTGAACCGAGCGGTCTTTGGCAGAAAGCATACGCTTTTCAAGCTCTTTTAATTCCTCAGTAATAAAACGCTCAGCGCCGGTTAGGGTCTGCTTGCGGATATAATCCTCGGGCACCTTATCAAGAAAAGAATTGGTAACCTCAATATAATATCCGAAAACCTTATTATATTTAACCTTTAAATTTTTAATTCCTGTGCGTTCTTTTTCGCGGGTTTCAATATTAATCAGGAAATTTGTGCCGTCGGTCATATCGCCGCGAAGTATATCGAGCTCGGCATTATAACCCTTTTTAATCATTCCGCCTTCCCTTACAGTAGTGGGAGGGTTGTCCTCGATAGCGTTGTCTATAATTTCCTTAATATCCTCTAACAAATCAATAGAGCCGTAAATTTCCTTTAGCATTTTACAGTTAGCAGATGCCAATAACTGCTTAATGGGCGGAAATTTACCTGCTGTATCTGCAATAGAATTCAAATCTCTTGCCGATGCTGTACCGTACACTATTTTGGTCATAATACGCTCAATATCGCGAATACCGTTTAAATGCTCGGTAAGCTCACCTCTGAGCACTGTATCGGAGCAAAGCTCCTCTACAGCATTTTGTCTTGCGATTATAGGTGTAATGCTCAGTAGCGGTTTTATAAGCCAACTGCGAAGAAGTCTTTTACCCATTGCGGTTTTGGTTTTATCAAGCACCCAAAGAAGCGAGCCTTTTTTAGACTTGGTACGCATTGTTTCGGTTATTTCAAGATTGCGCACCGCTGTAATATCAAGCCGCACATATTGGTTATCGCTGTAAACATTAACCTTGTTAACCGAAATATTGCCTGTAACACCTGTTTCGTAAAGGTACTCAAGCACTGCACCCAAAGCGGCAGAAACCGAGCCACCCGACTCTATTTCAAGATTTTCTGTGCTTACAACACCAAAATGTGATAAAATTCGGTGCTCTGTATTTTGCGGATTAAAGCTTTTCGCTTCCCTTTCGGTGATAACCCCCGTAAACCTGACCTCAATAAAGCTTCTAAGCTCATTTAACTGTTTTAAAAGCTTTGCATCTATGAGCAGTTCCTGAGGTCTGAAGCGAGAAATCTCATTAATAATTTTATTCTCGGCTTTCTCCAAAGCTATACTTGTGGCATAGCACTCACCTGTAGAAGCATCAGTAAAGCAAAGACCGTAGCTCTGCTTATCAAAGCTAAGCGCGGCAAGGTAATTATTTTTACCCTCCTCAAGCATACTGTCCTCAATAACAGTACCTGGGGTTATAATTCTTACAATATCACGCTTTACTATACCCTTAGCAGTAGCAGGATTTTCCACCTGCTCGCAAATAGCCACCTTGTGTCCCTTATCAACAAGCCTTGCAATATATGCTTCACAGCTATGATACGGCACACCGCACATTGGGGCACGCTCTTCAAGTCCGCAGTCCTTACCCGTTAATACAATATCAAGCTCTTCAGAAGCGGTTTTGGCATCTTCAAAAAACATTTCATAAAAATCGCCAACCCTGAAAAACAGAATTGTGTCTTCATTCTGAGCCTTTATATCCATATACTGTTGCATCATTGGTGATAATTGCGCCATTTTTACCGCTCCTTTCGAAGAGAATTTTAATAATTAGTGGCAACCGCCGCAGGTAGAACAGCTACCTGTGCAGGAAGATGTAGACTCGCAGGTCTCAGGGTCCTCACCGTCAAGACATTTTGAAATAATTGTGTTGATTTCGCCAACCATAGCGTCAACCTCAACCTTAGCGGTGTTATATTCAACCATAGCAGGAGCCGCCATAATCTTAGCATATACTCCGCGAAGCTTTTCGTTAAGCTCTGCAACCTTAACCTCGTCCTTATTATCATCATTAAGCTCTCGGTCAAGCTCCATACGGGTTATATTAAATTCACCTATAGCTGCCTGAAGCTCTGTATCACTGTCGTTAGCGAGTTTAGCCTTTGCATAGCGAATAAAACGCTCGTCCTTCTGAATAGCTTTTCCCAATTCTCTTACTGCCTTAATTACATCCATTTTAAATACCTCTTTCAAACTAATTTATATTATTGTGCCTTTAAAGACATTGTTATATGAATTCACTTTTACATCAACAAATTTACCGAGCAGGCTTTCGTCACCCTCAAACTCTATAACAGCTGTACCCGAGGTATGACCCGACATCAGTCCCTCACCCGAACCTACACCGTCACAAAGCACGCGGTAGGTTTTGCCGATATGCTTTTCTATATTCTCTGCCGCAATTTTTTCCTGCAACCTTAAAAGCTCGTCAAACCATTTGCCCTTTTCTTCGCGGGATACGGGGTCGGGCATAGAAGCCGCAGGCGTATCGTTTCGCGGTGAATAAATAAATGTGAAAAGCGAAGTGAATTTCACCTCTTGCACCAAGCTTAAGGTTTCCTTAAAGTCCTCATAGGTCTCCCCCGGAAAGCCTACTATAATATCGCTTGTAAGCGATACATCGGGTATACGCTCCTTGGTGGCTTTAATTAGCTCTAAATACTGTTCTCGGTCATAATATCTGTTCATCAGCTTTAAAATTCTGCTACTACCACTTTGGAAAGGCAGATGCAGATGTCTGCTGATTTTAGGACATTCCTTTATTGTGTCAAGAAGCTCTACCGTACAGTCCTTGGGGTGCGAGGTCATAAACCTTATACGGAAATCACCCTCAATATCGTTAATCATTCTGAGCAGTTTTGCAAAGGTGACACCGTGACTGCAACCCTTACCGTAAGAATTAACATTTTGACCCAGCAGTGTTATATCCTTATACCCTGCCTTTACCATAGCTCTGGCTTCTTCTAGGATTTTTTCGGGCTCACGGGAGCGCTCTCTGCCGCGAACATAGGGCACAATACAGTATGTACAGAAATTATTACATCCGTACATTATAGGAAGCCAGCCCTTAATTTCACCGTCTCGGCTTACGGGAATATTCTCAACGATATCTGCATTATCGAGAGTGAGTTCAAAAAGTCTAGGAGAACCGTTCATTCTTTTATATATAAGCTCGGGTAGCTTGTGGGATACCTGAGTGCCGAAAACAATATCAATATAAGGATAGCTTTTCTTTATTTTATCGGCAACAATCTGTTGCTGAGCCATACAACCGCAAACTGCGGCAATGGTTTTAGGCCTGTCCTTTTTTATCTGCTTTACCTTACCGATATTGCCGTAAACCCTGTCCTCTGCGTGCTCACGCACAGCGCAAGTATTAAAAATAATAAAATCGGCTTCGCTCATTTCCTCGGTAAGAGTATAGCCCATAGAAATAAGCATACCCTTTAAATGCTCAGAATCGCTGACGTTTTGCTGACAGCCAAAGGTTATAACCATTGCCTTAGGAATATACCCGTAGCGGTCCATTGCCAATTGCTTTACACGCTTTGCAAACACGTTTTGTTCATCAAAGCTATTTACATTTTGTCCTATTTGCGACAAGACTATTTCTCCTTCTAACATAGATAATTTATTTTATCATATTTCGAGTATGTATTCAAGCAATAATTTATATTTTTTCTTTTAAAATTCAATATTTTTAACTATTGACATATTAATACAAAATATGTAAAATTATTATAAACACTCGATTTGGAGGAATTGTAATGAAAAAGGATAAAAAAGGTTTTATTAGCGAATTTAAGGAATTTATTATGCGCGGCAATGTTTTGGATATGGCTATAGGTGTTATTATGGCTACATCCTTCGGTAAAATCACATCAAGCCTTGTGGCAGATGTGCTTATGCCTGCTCTCGGCTTTATTATAGGTGACTATGATTTAACCGATCTAAACTTTGTGCTTTCCCCCGCTGTTGTTGAAAACGGCGAAACTGTTAAAGAGGCTGTGACAATCGGCTTCGGCAACTTTTTAACCACAATTATTGATTTTGTGTTTATTGCCCTTGCAATCTTTGTAATGATTAAGATTTTTGCTAAGGTTAAAGAAATTTCCGAAGCAAAGCTTTTAAAGAAAGCCAAGGAAGAGGAAGAGGTTGCTGAAGAAGCACCACCCGCACCTACAACAGAAGAGCTCTTAGGCGAAATCTTGGCAGAGCTCAAAAAGAAAAACAACGAAGAATAAATTACATAAATGTCAATAACCCCCGAAAAGCAGATATACCTGCTTCTCGGGGGTTATTTGTTCACCGTTTTTAATTAGTTATATGAGCTTTCAGTCTTTTTGCTGTCAAAGGAAATATCACCTAAATATTCCTTAACGTCAAGACCCGCAAAGTCGCAGAAATCAACCATTTCGCGAACGGTATTAATATTAACGTCAATTCCGTTCTCCATTCGGTTTTTATATGCTTCAATTTCCTTTTCGCCGTGGGTATAAATACGCTCTGCGCCCTCGGCTTTTGGGGCTTCGCGAAGCTCTTTCAGGAATACCGACAAATGCTCACGGATTTCATCGGCATTACCGAAAATTGCAGGGTCAATAGCGGCGAATGAATGACAGGTACCACCCTTGCCGTTTTGGTGTGTATGGTTAGAAGTAATACCCATAGAGAGAATAGAGCAGAATATTTCACAAACCATTCCCCAACCGTAGCCCTTATGCGAGCCTAATTTCTCGGTTTCGCCACCAAGCGGCATTATTCCGCCGCCTGCCTTTGCTACAATATTTTTAAGTACATCACTGGCATCGCTTGAGCCCTTACCGTCCTTATTAAGCGCCCAACCGTTAGGCAAAGCCTCATCATTCTTATTGTATATTTCAAGCTTACCGCGGGTAACAACGGTAGTAGAAGCATCAAAGAAGAAAGGATACGGGTCTGCGGGCATAGACATTGCTATCGGGTTAGAGCCGAGCATTGCAAGTCTGCCAAAGGTGGGCACCATTATAGCCTCAGAATTAGTCATACCAAAACCTATAAAGCCGTTGTCAGCCGCCATTTTAGCATAATAGCCTGCAATACCGAAATGGTTTGAATCCCTTACTGTTGTAATGCAAATACCTGTCTTTTTAGCCTTTTCAATGGTTTTTTGCATTGCGAAATAGGAATTAAGCTGTCCCATACCGTCGTGACCGTCAATAACCAAGGAAACGGGGGTTTCGTAAACTATTTCAGGCTTTGCGTCTACCTTAATAAGCCCCTTTTCAATTCCCTTATGGTAACGAACAAGTCGTTGCATACCGTGTGACTCAATACCGTATAAATCTGAAAGTAGTAAAACATCGGTTATGATTTCACAGTCTTCTTTACAAAAGCCAAGCTTTGAAAAAGCATCCTCACAAAACTTTTTAAGCGCTTTATAGCTATAACGAATAGTTTCTGCCATAATATTTAACTCCTTAATAATATTTTTCCTGTTTATTTTACCACTTTCTGCCCCCAAAAGCAACATAAAAAAGCCATCTTATAAAAAGTCATAAGATGGCTAGTGTTTTTTATTCCTCGCTGAAGTTATCCTTGTCAACACCGCAAAGTGGGCAAACAAAATCCTCGGGTAAATCCTCAAACTTTGTGCCTGCCGCTATTCCACCCTCGTCATAGCCCTCGGCCTCGTCATATACCCAGCCGCAAACATCGCATACATATTTTTTCATTGTAGACTCCTCCTAATTTTCTATTTTTTCAAAATCAGCGACACCGTGCTTACATAAGGGGCAGATGAAATCATCGGGAAGCTCTTCCCCCTCATAAACATATCCGCAAATTTTACAAACATAACCCTTTTTACCTGTCGTTTCGGGCTTAGGCTTTACATTTTCCTGATAATAGGTGTAGGTCATAGTCTCCTTATCAGAAATAACCCTTGCCTCACTAACAGAGCATATAAACATACCATGAGTATCAAGGTCGATATACTGTTCAACCTCAAGCGACATAAAGGAATTGATATTGCGCGGTAAGAATATCAGCCCGTTATCCGATCGAAGCGGCTCACATTCCGCAAATTTATCAACATTTCTGCCGCTTTTAAAACCGAATTTTTCAAAGACTGCAAAGGGTGCTTCGGTTGTAAGGCAGTTAATATTCATTTTTCCTGTCTGCTTTATAACATGGTGAGAATAATTTTCTTTATTAATTGTCACCGCAATTCTGTTAGGCGTGTTAGTAACCTGTGTTACGGTATTTACGATAAGTCCGTTGTCCTTTTTGCCGTCATTAGAGGTTACAACATAAAGGCCGTAGCCTATATTAAAAAGTGCAGTTAAGTCATTCTTATTTGCAACTTCGCTCTGCTGCGCGATGTATTCACGGCAAAGCTCATCTGCCAATGCGTTTAACTGCTCGTAGCTTCCCTCATTAAGAGCCGACAAAATTTTAACCGTATTCTCAGCAAAGGTTAAGTTTTTGCAAGGCTCAAGCATTCCTTTCATTACCTTTGCGGCAAGGGGCGCCCAGCTTCCGTTTTCAATAAGCGCTACTGTACGGTTGCTGAAATTACGCTCGGTAAGATGGTTTATAAACTCACGCATAAAGGGAAAAATTTCAGCATTGTAGGTAGTAGTTGCCAAAACCAGCTTAGAGTAACGGAAGGCATCCTCAACAGCCTCTGCCATATCGCATCTCGCCAAATCGTTAATTACAACCTTGGGGCAGCCGTTTGCCTTTAGCTTTTCGGCAAGCATCATTACCGCCTTTTTGGTGTTACCATAAACAGAGGTATAAGCTATTACTATACCCTCTTCCTCAGGCTGATAGCTAGACCATGTATCATAAAGATTCAAATAATAGCCGAGATTTTCACTAAGCACAGGGCCGTGAAGCGGGCAGATGATTTCTATATCAAGCTTTGAGGCCTTTTTAAGCAAAGCCTGTACCTGAGCACCGTATTTTCCAACAATACCTATATAATAGCGCCTTGCCTCACACGCCCAATCCTCGTCGGTATCAAGAGCACCGAATTTACCAAAGCCGTCCGCCGAGAATAATACCTTGTCAGTACTGTCATAGGTCACAATAACCTCGGGCCAATGCACCATAGGCGCGGTTACAAACTGAAGGGTATGCCGTCCCAGCTCTAAGCTATCCCCCTCAGCCACTACAATTCTTTTATCACCGAAATCGGTGCCGAAAAAGTTTTGGCACATAGTAAATGCTTTAGCAGAGGATACTATTTTAGCATCGGGATAATTCTTAACAAAATTCATTATATTTGCCGAATGGTCGGGCTCCATATGCTGAATGATAAGATAATCGGGTTTTCTGCCGCCAAGCGCATTTTCAATATTATCAAGCCATTCGTGAGTGAAGCTAGCATCCACCGTATCCATAATTGCGATTTTTTCATCAATAATGGCATAGGAATTATAGGAAATTCCGTTTGGCACTATATACTGCCCTTCAAATAAATCTATTTTTCGGTCATTTACACCAATATATTTTATATCGTTTGTGATTTTCAAATTATGCACCTCTTTATAATTAATTTTTAACCTAATGAAATTATTATACTATTAAATTGTTAAAAATTATAGTCTTTTTTAATAATAATTATAAAAGACTCGCAGGTTGACATCTTATTTTATTACAGTTTTCTTAAAAATTCTACAGCAGTTTTTATATCGTCGGCGGGGTTTTCGCCAACCTCACGTTCAATGGTAAGATAACCGTTATAGCCTATTTTCTCGAGTGCGTCAAGATACTCCTTAAAAGGCACATTGCCATGACCTAAAGGCATTTCTTTAAATAGCAACTGATTTTTAAATTCCTCTGGCATAGGGTGCATAACCTTATAAATATATTCGGGGTTGCAGTCAACATACTTAATACCGTCTTTAGCATGGGTATGTACTATGTATTTTGAAAGATTATCAACTGCCGTTACGGGATTATCGCCCGTAACCATAACAAGATTTGCAGGGTCTAAATTAACTGTCACTCCTGTTGAATTAAGGCTATCCAGAAAGCTTTTTAGCACAGCAGAGGTCTCGGGCCCTGTTTCAACCGCAAAATGAGCTGATACCGAATCGGCATATTCCGCAAGCTCTAAACACGCTTCCCTCATAACCTTATATCTTTCGTGAGTGGGGTCTGCCGGTACTACACCTATATGGGTGGTTACAATGTTTGTGCCTAATTCCTTTGCTAAATCTATTACCCTCTTTGATTTTTCAACAAGCTCTATATTTCGCTCGCGGTCACCAAAGCCCATACCAAAATCACCGCAAAGTGCCGAAATTTCAAGACCGCCTGCATCCAGCATTGAAAGCAACTCTGCCTTTTTAGTCTTTGTCATATTATGAGGTGCAAACTCGCCCGTTGTCGCAAAAATCTGCACACCGTCAAGCCCTAAAGAAGCCGCAGTTTCGATAGCCTCTCTGGTAGACATTCTAAAGGATTCGAGCAAAACACCTAATTTAAAATTTCGCATAACCGTTTTCCTACTTTCTCATTTCTTTGAGAGCTTCTTCCATCTCTTTATGTATTATCTCGCCGATTTCCTGTGTATTCATTCCCTCAAACTGCTCGGGGTAAATAACGTCCAAAAATCTGAACTCTACTGTGGTCGGTCTGCGGAATATATTTTTGGGTAGCTCACGTGTATTGTTTATAGCGCAAACCACTATCGGCACCTGAGCCTTAGTAGCAATCTTTAAGGAGCCGTTTCTAAAGGGTAAAAGCTCACAGCTTTTACTTACATACCCCTCGGGGAAAAGGGCTATAGAAGCCTTATCATCCTTTATTAATTTGATAGCGTTTATAATGGTCTTTGCGGCTTCGCGGTCGTTCTCGCGGTCAATCGGCAAGGAATGAAGCCTGTGCATAGCCCTTTTCACAATAGGACGGGTTTCATAAATTTCTTTTTTACCTATAAAACCAATATCGCTGTCGGGGAAAACACTTAGCAAAATTATAGGGTCAAAATCGTGTTGATGATTGCACACAAAAAGCATTCTTGTGTTTTCGGGAAGCTTTTTGTCCATACCCTTTTTATCAATCCTAACAAGCGCCGCCGTAATAATTACAGGTAAGGATATTTTAACCATAAAACGAAAGAATTTTGAGCCCTTATCGGCAGGCTTATTAACGTCTGTAAAGATTATTGTACCGAAAAACACAAGCATTTGCAAAATTATAAAGCATAAATAAAAACTAAGCAGTAGTACAGGAACTAACCACCACGAATACGCTTCGCCGAAAATAGAAGTAAAATTATTAAGCAACAGTATTAATGCCGCACTGATAATCAAATAAGTATAACTAACATATTTCATCATTTTCACCTCTTAATTCTGCCGTCTTACAATGCTGTACTCGTCATAAAAATTAAAATAGGGACAACCCTTTGTTTGCCTCGTCATAAAGCGGTACATTTCGTCCTCATCAAGCTGAGCTTCACATGAGTAGCAGTCATTTTCATCGTCATAAATGTAATTTGCACAGTTTTCGCAATTACCTTTCATTTTAACATTCCTCTAATTTGTAAGATATGAGCTTACGGCATAAACCGTCTGCCCGTTGTATAAAAGCCTTGACCAACCGCTTGTACTTGTGCCTGTTCTGGTAACATATTCACCGTTTTTAAGGGTATATACTACCTGTGAGTCACCCTCGGTTGTAGGCTTGGTTCTAAGGTTTGTTTCGCTTTTAGCGGTCACCTGCTCATTTGTATCGGTAAACTGCATTTCATTATTTTGTGACGGCGTTTGCTCAGAAGCAGTCGGATTAAAAGACAAATCTGTAGTAAGATAACTGCTTACTGCATACACCGTTTGCCCATTGTATAAAAGCCTTGACCATCCGTTTGAGCCTATACCCGTACGTGTAACGGTCTCACCGTTTTTGAGGGTATAAACCACCTGTGAGCCGTTTGTTGTAGCCGCCGTTCTGAGATTTGTTTCACTTTTAGCCGTAACCTGCTCATTTACAGTAGAATACATACTGTCGGTAACCTGTTCCGATACCTGTGGCTTAGTGGTTAAATCTGTTGTAAGATAGCTTGTTATTGCATATACCGTTTTACCGTTATATATAAGCTTTGACCAGCCGTTTATTCCCGTAGCTGTGCGGCTGAGGGTTTGCCCGTTTTTGAGAGTGCCTACTATATTATGATTAGTGCCTGCACCCTCTCTTAAATTAACCTCATTTTTAGCGGTAACTGTATCATTAACCGCAGTATAAACCTCATCCTTTTCTACAGGTGTTTTAGCCGTCTCGACCGTCTTGTTAACCTTAGGGGCAGCCTTACTGCTTACAAAATAAGAGACAATCATATCTGTATTACCCTTAACGCCCGAAACCTTACCTTTATTTGTATACTGCCACATATCGTATTTACCGCTGTAATCGGGATTTTTTATCTCAGGATATGTAACCGACGGGTAATACGCCACCCATATTTTATAGTCGTTTTCAAGGGTAGCCATATCCCATTTACCTTGAAAATCAGTTTTAGCGCCATAGAACATTGCTTCATAGCCAAGACTCTTTATATGCTTTAAAAAGGTTACTGCATTTTGGGTACGCTGTGCCGCGGTCAGATTATACATACGGCTATCTGACGCCTCGAAGCCCTCACAGTCGTATACTACAGGATATGAAATTGGATAGCCCTCTATCATCGAAGCGGTCCATTTTGCTTCCTCTAAAGCCTCAGCAGTATTGGTAGCTGTTGAAAAGAAATATACACCAACAAGAAGTCCTGCTTTATCGGCCTGTTGAATATTATAGTCGGCATTGTCATCCTTAAGAATTTTGCCGTTTTCACCTCGGTAACCGATTCTTATAATTGCAAAATCTATTCCTGCACTTTTTACCTTTTTCCAATCAATCTTGCCCTGCCATTTAGAAACATCTATTCCAAGTGTTTTGACCGATTGCTGTTCTGTTTTTTGAGTATCAGCAGCACCGCCCTGAGTCGAAGATGATTCTCGGTCCAAGATTTCAATTTCACTACTTACGTTTTCCTTAGAAGCCCCACTACTTGTTACTGTATTGCTATTGGAAGTCGGCTTTGAAGGAACACTTTGGGTAGAGACTACGCTACTGTTCTCTGTGGCACTACCACTCGAATTTTGTTCTTTGCTTTCGGCGGCTTGAGGCATAATACTTTGCACAGCCGACGAAACCACCGACTCATTTTCATCTAAAACACTATTAAGCGTTGAGCTTTTTGTGCCATCCTTACAACCGCACAAAAGGCTCAATACTAAAACAATGGATAAAAAAATTACTACCTTCTTTTGCATTACTACACCCTATTTTTTTACGATACCGCGTCCCTTAAACCAAACAGAAGGTGAAAACAATAGTATAAGCGGCATAATTTCAAGTCTGCCTAAAAGCATTGCGCCTGATAGCACCCATTTTGAAAATGGCGAGTATGCATAATATCCGCCCATTGGACCGACCTTACTAAAACCGGGGCCTACGTTGTTAAAGCAGGATACAACCGCCGTAAGATTGGTTTCCAAATCAAAAGGCTCAAAGCTAATAAGTATAAATATTACCGTAAGGCAAATGAAATATATAGCCAAATAGCTTGTTACATTAGTGGCGGTAGAGGTATCTAATTTTTTGCCCTCAAACCTTATTGCATCAACCGAACGTGGATGTAGCATATGCTTTAAGTTGGCGCGTACAGATTTAAAGAGCATAACCACACGCGAAAGCTTCAGTCCTCCGGCCGTTGAGCCGGCGCACGCGCCTGTAAACATAAGAATAAACAAAACACCCTTAGCAAGTGAGGGCCATAGATTGAAATCTGCCGTAGCATATCCCGTTGTGGAAATAATGGTAGCCACCTGAAATACCGAGTGACGCAAAGAATCGGCAAAATTATTGTATATAGGATAAATACTGTAGGTAACAAGCCCTGCAGAAATGGCAACAATACCTATATACCACCAAAGCTCTTCGCTTTTTAATGCGGCGCGAACCTTTTTAACAAGTATTAAATAATAAAGGTTAAAGTTTACGCCGAAAATAAGCATAAATATTGATATTACCCACTGACTGTACGAACTGTAGCCCGCAAGACTGTCAGCATCAATACTAAATCCACCCGTACCCGCAGTACCAAAGGTGTAAAGCAAGCTTTCAAAAACACCCATTCCGCCGCAAATCAATAGAATTACCTGCACCGCAGTAAGCACCATATAAATAAGATAAAGGATTTTTGCTGTACTCCTGATTTTAGGTACAAGCTTTCCAACAATAGGTCCAGGCATTTCAGCGCGTATTATGTGAATAGTGCGTCCCGTTTCGGTGGGGATAATTGCCATTACCAGCACAAGAACTCCCATACCACCTATCCAATGCGAAAAACTGCGCCAAAAAAGAAGTCCGTGCGAAAGCGCTTCAACATTTCTGAGAATCGATGCGCCCGTTGTGGTAAAACCGCTTACGGTTTCAAAAAAGGCATCGTAGTAATGCGGAACCTCACCACTGATATAAAAAGGCAATGCGCCTATTGCAGACATCAAAATCCACGCAAGAGCTACAATAACAAAGCCCTCTCTGGCATATATAGTTTTATCTTTAGGTTTTGTAAGCGAACACAAAGCCCCGAAGCCTATGGCCACAGCTATTGCCATAAGAAAGGCCGATACTGTTTTTTCACCGTATATAAGAGCGCAAGTGAGAGGCAAAACCAGAAGTCCTGCTTCAACCAAAGCTATGCGCCCTAACATATAAACAATCATTCTTTTATTCATAGCATTAACCCAAAATATCCGATAGTTTATTTATTCTTTGATTAGCGGCAAGCACTACCACCTTATCGTCAGCAAGCAACATATCCTCACCTGAGGGAATTATTATTTTTCTATCCCTTACTATTCCTGCAACAAGGGTATTCGGCTTGGTCTTAAGGTCCTTAAAGGCAATTTTAAGACGTGGGAAATCAGATTTTACCTTAAATTCGAGCACCTCAACCTTATCATCCATAAGCTTGTAAAGGGTTTCCACACTGCTGCCTGCCGAGTTTTCAAGCGCACGCGCGTACTGTACGAGCTTATCGGAAATCAGCTTTTTAGGTGAGACGATACACTCGAGTCCCCAATGCTCTGCCAAGGGTATCAGCTCCTCGCGGTTAACCTTTGCTATAACCTTGGGCACATTCTGTGACTGCGCAAAAGAGGCTAAAAGCAGGTTTTCTTCATCCATACCCGTAAGTGAAACAAAGGCATCTACAGACTGCAGACCCTCCTCTAAAAGCAGGTCCTGCTTAGCGCCGTCACCGTTTATTACAACAGCCTTAGGAAGTGCCTCACAAAGCTCGTCGCAAAGCTTTTTATCCCTCTCAATTATTGTAACTGAGTTGCCTGCCGCAGTCAGCATTTTTGCAAGGTAATAGGCCGTTCTGCTACCGCCTAAAATCATAACATTTTTTGCCTGCTTGCGAAGAACGCCCATTTCTTTAAGCAGCTTTGCTATTTCTGTAGGCGCCGCGGTAAGACCTATTTTATCACCGCTTTTAAGTACAAAATTACCGTCAGGTATATACGCCTCTTCCCCACGCTGAACCGCGCAGATAAGGAATTTTGCCTTAAACTTTGAACGCAAATCCATAAGCTTCATACCGTCAAGCAAGGTGTCCGACTTTAGCTTTAACTCTATAAGCTCAAAATTTCGCACAGAAAAGGTTTCTATTTTAGCCGCCGACGGCAGCTTTAAAATATTAAAAAGCTCCCCTGCCGCTAAAAGTTCAGGGTTTATAGCCATAGAAATACCCAGTTCTTTACGCATAAAGCTAAGGCTGTTATCATTATATTCGGGATTTCTTATACGGCATACCGTGTTCTGCGCGCCCATACGCTTTGCTAAAAAGCAGCTGAGCATATTAAGCTCGTCAGAATTGGTAGTAGCAATCAACAATTCTGCTTTATCTACGCCTGCCTCTTCTAAAATCTCGCAGTCAGCACCGTTACCGCAAACACCGATAACATCATATATATTTGTTATGTCATTAATTTTGTCGGGATTGTTGTCTATCAGCACAACATCGTGTCCCTCTGCTACTAAATTAGCAAGAATGGTAAGACCGATTTTTCCCCCACCTACTACAATTATATTCATAAACCAACCCTCACAATAGTATTTTAGAAAAGATAAAAGTATATATTATATATTGTAGCACTTTAATCCTGAAAATACAATACCAAAACATAAAAAGGGGCTGTCTCACTAAGAAAAAGTGAGGCAGCACCCTTTTTTTATTAGCCCAGATAAATTCTTGCAATTTCGGTGTAGGAATTTATATCATATACGAAGAGATTTTTTTCAGTTACTATATAGAATTCACTGCCTATATAAATTCCCCTAACGCTATCATAAACGTTACCTAAGCTTATCTGAGCCTTGAGAGAAAACTCGCCGTTTACAAACTCAAATATGCGATATTCGCTGCCTCTGTTTCCCCAGACCGAGAAACCTATTATATTTTTGCCCGCATCTACTAAGGATTCCTTATGTCCGTAAAGCGCGGCAGAATTATTTACATCGAGAATTAGCTTTGCGCTCTCTTTAACATCGGCAGGGTTACTGATGTCAAACATTGAAAGCTTAACTCCGCCCGTTCTGCCGGTATTCTCGTCGGCATCCTGACCTATTCCTAAAAGCTTACCGTTGCCGTAAGGGAATAAATAATTTGAAAAACCGGGGATTTTAAGTGCGCCTATAATCTTAGGATTTTTAGGGTCACTAAGGTCAACACTGAATAGCGGGTCAACCTGACGGAAAGTAACGAAATAAGCTATATCACCCATAAATCTTACCGAGTAAACACGCTCGTCGGGGGCTATGTTATCAATACTGCTAACCTTTTTAAGCTCACCGTCCAAAACTATAAGAGAATTCGACTGCGCAAAAGTATAGGCAACTACATCACCGTTTCGCACTTCCTTGCCACCGCTTGAAGTGGTTACAAATCTGAAATAGCCCTTATACTCGTCAATAGAAAACTGATTAAGAAGAGTGCCGTCAATTTCGCCCTCTGCCTTAAATTCAACCTTACCATCACTTATAGCAAAGCGCGCAACATTGGTTTTACCGTCCTTAGAATAATCGGCGGTTATAATATTCTCGTTACTGCAATAAAGGGTATATGTGCCGCCAAGCAGGGACTGCGAACCCAAAAGACTGCCGCTGTTTATATCAAAACCGCAAACTATTGTGTAAACCGCTCTCGAGCAGTTGTGGTTTATATAAATATCATCTGCCGCAACAGCACCCTCAAAGCTTTCGCTTTCCACACATGGCACATAGGTTTCTATATCGTCTTTTACAATGTTATTTGTATTTAAATTGTAATTCGAAACAAGATAAAGCTTGTCGCCTATAAGTCTTGAGGTGTTGTAAAAACCGCTCTGTCCGCACTCATAAGCCTTTTCTGCCTTTTCGGGATTAGATACATCATAAATATAAACCACTGTACCCGATTTTTCGTTATCGGTTTTGTTTCCGATTATAATAAGCTTACCCGATGCCAAATACATATCAGATAAAGGGCTGAAATCAGAAGTGCCAACCTTTATTTTCTTTAAAAGCTCAGGTGTTTTGCCGGCCTTTATAATTCTGATTTCACCGCCCGAAGCCGAAAAGCTGTAAATATACTTACCGTCGGTCTTAACAATGTCAGCCTCATCAACACCCTCTACCTGAGTGTTGGTTTCAGAATGTTCACTTTCCGATTCTTCTGCTGCCGTTTCTGTGTCCTGCTTTAAAGCATTTGAATTCTTATTAGTAGCATTATTTTGTGTTGTCGGCGCGGTATTCGAATAGCTTCCTGTGGCGCTGTCACCTTCAGTGTCTGCCATATCATCGGCCGCATATTCATATTCTTCATATACATATTCTATTTCATCATCAACCGCAAAATCAGCACCTTTGTTTCCAAAATTCATAATGCCGTCGATAAAATTACCAAGTGTATCCGTTTTAGGTATAAAGGTTTCTACGGTTTTATAGATATCGTCATAGGTCTTTTTTTCAGTGCCTACTGCTATTTGCGGCTCATAGCTATCCTTTACAATTACTACTGAAAGTACAACTGCAAAGCAAGCGGCTATGGCGGCGGCAGTTCTGAAAACCAGTAGCTTGGATTTTTGTTTTTTCTTCGGTTTTTTGCTTTCAATACTTTGTAAAACCTTTTGTTTTATATCAGCGTCGGCGCGGATACTGTCCATCTGCTTAGAGTATTCGTCCTTAAACATTATATATCATCTGCCTTTATAGTTTTTTTAAGCATTAATCTGGCACGGCTGAGCCGCGTTTTTACTGTAGAGGGATTGGTATTTTCAATTTCGGCAATTTCATTTACAGAATAACCGCAATAATAATGAAGATGTATGACCGTACGGTACTTAAGGGGTAGCTTTAATACCTCTTCCAAAACATTACTTTCATTGAGTTCCTCTGGTGCGGCAAGAGTATCAGATAGCGGCTCTGTCCTTTTAGACCAAAAGGATGTTTTAAGGCTGTTACTGCAATTAACAGTAATTCTTAAAAGCATAGCCTTAACATGCTCATCGCTCTGCATTTTTTGCCATACCTTCATATATCTGAGGAAAACCTCTTGAAGTATATCATCACTGTCATTCTTGTTTTTTGTGCGCACAAAAGCTAACCGATATACTGTATCGGCATATTTTTCGAATGCCGCCTCGGGCGAGGCAAATTCCTCAGTTTTAATAAACACCGTACTGTTCATATCCATCCCCCCTTCACTAATAATACTTTTAAAGCTTACAAAAGGTTTCAAAAATTTTCCTTTTTTTATTAATTTTATAAAAAAGCGGAAAGGATGAAATCTCCTTTCCGCTTATAATTACTCTATTACAGGAATTGCATCATTTTTATCTGCAACGCAAACCCAGCTGTTACCGGGCTGTACGGAAAGCTCTTTACCGTCAGCATCTGTGAATACAAAACTGTTTGAGGATGCGCCCTTTTTCCAATTTATAGTTGTATAAGTACCGTTTACAAAATAGTATCCGCTACCCGATTCAAGTTCTACCTTTTGGTGAGCAGATTTTCCGGCTTTAGTTTCACTGCAACCGGGATATGCATCTATATTTGTAGAAAGTAAAAATACATTTTTAAAATTCAAGGTCTCGCCTGTTACATAATCCTTACGTAAATCATTATTAAAATATCTTACGTAGCTTTTTGTTGCTTCATCATACTTGAAAACAGAATTATAAGAATTAGAAAAGGGTATCTTTACAGATTTTGCGGCATTGTCAAAAGCAACAGTTTGATCTTCTGCCACAAAGTTAAGCCAAGGCTCGCTTGTTTTATTGTTTGTGTCAAATTCCTTTGAAATGGTTTCCCAAAGCTTATCACCGTGTGCATAAAGTGTATGTTCAGATGAAAGACCGTTACTAACCCTTTCTCCGCCATTATTGGTAGATAAAACTATTCTGTCCACATCAGCAAGGTGAGGGCCTGCATGTTCATTATCCTGACCGTGATGTACATAAATTGCGTTATGTCCCATTGCAAAATCGATAAACGCGTATCTTGCAGAACGTACCGTACCGATTTTAGCAACCTTGCTTATATCCTGATAAACAGCTACTAATCTGGTAATTCCGCCCTCAACCTCGGTTTCATAAACTACATCAGCCTGACCGAGACCTGTTTGCACAGACTGTGCAATCTTAATATTATTAACTGTAATAGCTACAGGACGTTGATTTTGCTTACCGTTTGTTATATCAGAAAGGCCTGTAAGTGGGTTAACCGCTGCACCGGACTCATCAACAGGTGCTTCGGATATAGAGGTATCATCCCCTACATCAACGCTTAGTCGTTCTTCTTCCTTAGAACAACCTACCGCAAAACAAAGACCTAAACATAATACCATTGCCAAAAGACGCTTTAACATTTTTATTCCTCCAAAACTGTGTTTTATATATTATATTACAAAACTCTACCTTTTTCAACCTAAAATAGCATTTTTTATTAGTAAATTATTCATTTTTAAGTTGTTTCCAACAATGGTTCAGGCTTTTTACAGCCTCGGGTATTTTTTGCTCCGAAATGCCCGCGAAACAAAGCCTTACACTGCCTTTTTTTTGCACAGGTATAAGTCTTATTCCGTTTTTCAAAGCAATATTGCAAATAACCTCGCTTTCCTTATCAATATCGGTTTCAAGCTCTAATGTAAGCGAGGATTCGTAAAGCTTAATTCTACAGTCAGGAATTTTATTCATTAGCTCTCGGCTAAGAATCTGACTTTTATTATAATATATTCTTCTGAGTCGCCTTAAATGTTTCTCTAAAGCGCCGTTTAATATATATTTTGCCAACGCCAACTGTTCGATTTTTCCGCAGGTTTGGTTATAGCCCGTATTTCTTTCTCTTAGTTTATCTGCCAAAACAGGCGGTAATACCATATATGCAATTCTCACACTGGGAAGTAAAAGCTTTGAAAAACTGCCTATATATACAGTATTATGCGGTGCCTTGCCCTGAAATGAAGTAATAGTTCTTGCGGTATATCTTAGTTCACCGTTATAATCATCCTCTATAATAAACCTGCCACTATCCTCTTCTACCCATTTAATATAATCGTTTCTTCGGTTATTAAGCTCCGATACGCTGATTTTTGAAAGTGCTGACGGCAGTAAAAACAACACATCCGTTTTGCTTCTGATTATACTTTTCATTGTAGCACCGCTGGTATCACTCTCTAAAAGAACGGTATTAATACCGTAGTCACTAAAAATACTCTCTGCCTCGGCAAAGCCACCGTTTTCAATACCTACAGTTATATTCCTGCCTAAAAGCCCACAAAGGATATTAAGAAGCGGTCCTATACCCGCGCCTATTACAATATTTTCGGCATTTGCTTTGACACCGCGGGCTTTATAGGAATAATTTGCCAAAGCCTCTCTAAGCTCTGATTCACCCTGTTTTTCACCGTATGAGGTGAGAAGCGAAGAATCCCATAGCACCGACCTTAGAATTCGTTTCCATTGCTCTGTATCTGCCGCCGCGGTATCAATACTGCGACTGGAAAAATCATATTTCACATCATAGGCAGAGCTATTAATTTTAGGAATGTCCCTTTCAAAATCCCTTTTTCTGCCTGTAATAAAATAGCCCCTTTGGGGACGGCTTTCGGCAATACCCTCAATACAAAGCCTTGTATAAGCATTTTCTACTGTTGTACGGCTGACACCCAGCTGCACTGCTGCCTCTCTGACTGAGGGTAGCTTTTCCCCCTTTTTTACGGCTCCGCATTCCGCCGCTTCCTTAATTTTAGTATAAAGTGTATAGTAAAGCTCGCCTCTGTTTTTTAATTCAAGTGTCGCAAAATCAAACAGCATTTTAAATCTGTCCTTTTAAAAATAATTAAAATTGGCTATTTTAAAAAGGTCACCAACCGTATATAATAATAACATCAATAATAAATATTTGCAATACTAAATCCAAAAGGAGTGGGATTTATGGCTTATAAAAAAATTCTTACTATTCAGGACATTTCCTGTGTGGGACAGTGCTCACTGACAGTGGCACTTCCTATTCTTTCCGCCTGCGGTATTGAAACCTGCATACTGCCCTCGGCAATACTTTCAACCCACACAGCAGGCTTCAGCGGTTACACATTCCGCGACCTTACAGACGATATTCCGAAAATCAATGAGCATTGGCAAAGGGAAAACATCAAATTCGATGCCATATACACAGGCTACCTTGGAAGTACAAAGCAGATAGACTATGTTAAGGATATTTTTGATACTGTCGCAACCGACACCTGTATTAAAATTGTAGATCCCGCTATGGCAGATAACGGCAACCTCTATCCCGCATTTGATGAGCAGTATGTTGAATCTATGAAAACCCTTTGTGCAAAAGCAGACTTACTTTTACCTAACATAACCGAGGCTTGTTTTTTAACCGACACCGAATATAAAACCGATTATGACGAAGGCTACATAGCTGAGCTTACCGCAAAATTAGAAAAGCTTGGCGCTAAAACGGTTGTGCTTACAGGGGTAAGCTTTAATTCCGGAAAAACAGGTGTATATGTAAGCCAAAACGGCGCTACCCAATACTACGAGCACAACAAAATCTCTAAGGGATGTCACGGAACAGGTGACGTATATGCCTCTGCCTTTGTGGGCGCTTTAATGAACGGCAAATCTATATTTGAGTCTGCAAAAATTGCCGCCGACTATACAGTTGAATGTATAGATATTACTAAAGATGACACTAACCATTGGTACGGTGTTAAATTTGAATTGGTAATTCCTAAATTAATTAAAATGCTCGGTTTAAACTAAAGCAAAAAACTCTCCATAATTGGAGAGTTTTTTGCTATTAATTATTTCTTTTTAGGTCTTTTTATTTTGTTGAGCTTAGCATTAAGGTCTAACAATTCTTCTTTGGTGAATTTAACATCCATCATACCGCCCATAAGGGTAAAGAGCCGAAGCACTGTAAATCCGCCCATCATACTCATCATTTCGGGACCAACCTCAAAGCCTGCGGCTTTAATCTTTCCGTCCTTGCCGCCTTTGTTACCACCCATAAGCTTACCTACAAGACCCATAAATATCATTTTGCCTTGAACGGTAGAAATAACATCACTCATTTTATCGTTAAGTGAAAGGTAGCCCTCGGGGGCATCTATATCAAACCAGTTAAGAATAGCGCCCTTTTCCTTTAAACGATACTCTTCATTAAAGGTATCTACCTTGCGGATAACGCTTTCATCCTTGAGGTCGCCTGCAACAGCAACAAGTTTGGTTTCTGCCACATTTGGTACCTCAAAATAGAAGAAATGGTCCTCTGCAGCCTTTTTACCTAGGGATTTACCATTGGCAAAAAGCTCTACCTCAGGCAGATTGGAATAAACAGTAACCTTAGT
>CAZNTP010000013.1:0-25636 GCA_964575985.1 uncultured Ruminococcus sp.
GTGAGGACGGCGCTACCCACCAGTGCTGTGAGGATATTGCCCTTATGCGCACAATCCCCGGTATGACAATAATCAACCCCGCAGACGAAACCGAGGCAAAGCTCGCAGTTGCCGCCGCTCTTGACCACGACGGCCCTGTTTATATGAGATTTGGCAGACTTGCCGTGCCCGTTATTTTCGGTGACGATTATAAATTTGAAATAGGCAAGGGTGTTGAGCTTAAAGAGGGCAATGATGTTACAATTATAGCTACAGGTCTTATGGTTAATGAGGCTTTACAGGCCTATGAGCTTTTAAAGGCTGAGGGAATAAATGCCAGAATCATTAATATTCATACCATTAAGCCCTTGGATAAGGATATTGTTATCAAAGCCGCTAAGGAAACAGGCGCTATTGTTACTGCTGAGGAACATTCTGTTATCGGAGGTCTTGGCGGTGCTGTAAGCGAGCTTCTTGCAGAAGAATGTCCTGTTCCTGTAGTTAAACTCGGTGTATATGATGTATTCGGCCATTCAGGCTCTGCACCCAAGCTTCTTGATGAGTTTGGTCTTCGTGCAGTTAATATTGTAGAAAAGGCTAAAAAGGCCATTTCTATGAAGAAATAATCCTTTCATTAAAAAAACAGGCTGTCTCACTTCATAGCGAGACAGCCTGTTTTTTTGGTTTTATTCTATTGGAATTTACTGTTTTTGTATTTTTTGGGTGAAACGCCGTATTTATTTTTAAAAATTGTCGAGAAATAATTTGCATCGCAAAAACCGCAATGAAAAGCAATATCAGTTACATTCATTTTTGTGCTCAAAAGCATTTTTCTTGCATTTTCGAGCCTAAGCTCATTTACTGTGCGGGTTATGGAGTTTATGCCCTCTTTTTTGAATATGTATCTTAAATATGAAACCGAGTAATTAAGATGCTTGGCTATATCTATGCTGGAGATATTATGCATATAATTATCGTGAATGTACCGCATAGCTTCAAGATATAGCTTGTGAGAGTCGCTTAAATCTTTATTAAACTGCAGTTCACGACATTCCTTGTAGAGCGAAATTAACATATATTTGAGCGGTGTTATAAAGGATAAAACCATACTTTCGGAAGGCTTTTCTGTAGATAATTCATTATAACATTCCAAAAACTTATTTCCGCAGAGCTTTGCAATATCGTTCATTCTGTCTTTCGATTTTTTAAGCGTTCCTCTATAACCCGATAAATTTATACTAATAATAAATTTGTCGTTATACATTACAGGAATAACATATTCTTCTACACCCGCATAACAGCAGGAATAATACATATCCTTGAAATTCACCTTTTCAAGCTTTCTTTTGTTTTCAAAACAGCGACCCAAAGTATTTTGGTTACTTTTCAGAAAACTGCAAACCGAGTGAGTGTGTATTTCATATTCCAACAATTTTTCTGTGTACGGTTCAAAGCGATTATGAAAACAACTAAGTGATATACCGTATCCGCAGTTGCGCAAAAAATCAATATAATCGGTTATATCATTTAAAATACCCATAAGCTACTCCATTGTTGTATTACAAAGATTTCTTGTTGATTTACAAAGGAAATCTTCGTAAATCTATTATACAATATAGAAAATCAGAATACAAGAGGAGGATGCTATTTTGTTTATTGAAGAAACTAATCAGGTTCCGGTAATAGCCGAGGTAGATGTTTTGGTTTGCGGAGGAGGCCCCGCAGGCATCGGTGCGGCAATACGCGCCGCAAGAGAGGGCGTAAAGGTAATGATTACCGAAGCTATGGGATGTCTTGGTGGCATTGCAACTGCGGGTATGATGTCGCATTGGGGCGGTAGGTCTTCAAGTAAGGTTATGCTTGAAATTTTCGATAGGACCTACGATAAAAGCCAAGGTATAGGTTGGATAAAAGAAAACCGAGAGGGAAAAGATGCAATTTATCACGATGTTCAGACAATAGTACTTGACGAAATGATGAATGAGGAAGGCATCAAGGTACTATATTACACCAGAGCTTGCAAGGCGGTAGTTGAAAACGGTAAAGTAGCGGGCGTAATTGTAGAAAGTAAAAGCGGAAGAGGCTTTATAAAGGCTAGATGTGTTGTAGATTCTACTGGTGACGGTGATGTTGCGGCATCAGCAGGTGTTCCGTTTTTCAAAGGCAGGGAAGAGGACGGTAAAATGCAACCTGCTACAATGATGTTTAAAATCGGCGGTGTTGACTATGAAAGAGCAGTATTTCCGCCCTCGTTTGAAACAACCGTTGAAACTCCAAAGGGCGAGCTGCAAGCCCTTGCTAAAAAGCTGTTACCGTTTCCTGCAGGTCATGTTCTGCTTTACAGACAGCCAACCCCAAACACCGTTTGCGTTAATATGACAAATGCTATTGAAGTGGACGGTACCGATGCAGAGAGCCTTACCAAAGGCACAATGATATGCCGTTCTCAGATAATCCCGATAATTAAATTTTTGCAGGAATATGTTCCGGGATACGAAAACTGTTGGCTTATGAGTAGTGCTTCACTTATCGGCGTTCGCGAAACAAGACATTTTGAGGGGCTTAAATCCCTTACCCCTGAGGATATACTTGAAGCAAAGGTGCATGAGGATTGGGCGGTTCGCAGAGCGTTTTTCAATTTCGATGTACATAATCTCACGGGTGCCAGTCTTGATAAGACAGGTATTCAAAAAGGATGGACACAGCAAAAGGATTATACTATTCCTTACGGTTGTCTATTGCCTAAAAATATTGAAGGACTTGTCCTTTCGGGCAGAAATATAAGCGGCTCACATCTGGCACATTCTAATTACAGAATTATGTCGGTTTGTATTGCTATCGGTGAAGCCGCAGGTATAGCGGCGGCGCTTTCCGTTAAGCAAAATAAAAAACTGCGTGAACTTGATGTAAAAGAGATTCAAGCGGCAGTAGGTGAATAAAAAGAGGGCAGTCTTATTCGCCCACGCCCTATGGGGCATGGGCGTTAGGACTGCCCTTTTGCATATATAAATCAGGTGCCTGCCATTTTCATAACAATACTGTGTGGCAGAAGTTTAGCAAGTATTCGGTAAAATTTGTAAAAAGCAAGGTTTGTATAAACCGCTTTTTTCTTGGAAGAAGCAATAAGCGATTTTCCAGCCATAACCTGTGGGTTTACTCGTGGGAGTGTATCAAAGGTATGGCTTCTTCCTTTAGAAATGCCTGCAATCTTTAAAAATTCGGTGTCCATAGGTCCGGGACATATAGCAATGGAGTTTATTTTGCGCGGCTTTAGTTCACTTCTGAGCGCCCTTGAAAAACTCATAACATAGGCCTTGGTTGAGGAGTAAACTGCCATTCGGGTGTTAGGCACAAAGGATGCTATTGAGCAGGAATTAATAATTTCGCTGTTTTCACGCATAAAGGGGAGTGTCAGCGAGGTTATAACGGTAAGCGCCTCACAGTTTAGTCTTATCATACCGCCGTTGTCTTCGGGAGTGAGGGTTTCAAAGCTACCGAGCTTTCCGTAGCCTGCGTTGTTAATCAGCAGCTTAACCTCGGGGTTATTCTCTTTGAGAATTGCAGAATACTTTTCCAAACATTCCGGGCTTGTGATATCAAGCGGTATTATTTTTGCTTTACCGCCAAGCTTAGTTGCGATTTCCTGTAGCTTATCTTCACGGCGGGCAATAAGCCAAATTTCATCAATATTTGTTCTCTGTTTATAAACTTCTAAGGCAAATTCAGTTCCAAGACCTGCAGAAGCACCTGTAATAACGGCAATTTTCAAAATCAGCACATCCTTTTGTTGTGTTGTAGTATATATAATATTATAAAATAAAATTTAAATCAAGATTAAAAAATTTTTGTTGACATAATGCTATAGTTTGAGGTATAATCTATAATCGATAGGTTATGTCGTATTTTTATTTTAAGATGTAATCGCCAATGTGAAAATAAGGGAGGTTTCATAATGAAAAGAACATATCAGCCCAAAAAGCTTCATCGCAAAAAAGAGCACGGCTTTTTAAAGAGAATGGCAACTGCTAACGGTCGCAAGGTACTTGCACGCCGCAGAGCAAAGGGAAGAAAGCAATTGACATATTAAAAGCCACTAATGTGGCTTTTACTTTTATTGTGAAGATAAAAAGGTCAATTTATGGAAAAGCTTAAAAAAATTAAAGAAAGCTATATTTTCAGACGCGCCTACAAAAAGGGTAGGTCGTTTGTGTCGCCTTATGTGGTGGTTTATGCTCTTAAAAACCGCCACAATGATATAAGGCTTGGTATTACTGCAGGAAAGAAAATCGGCAATGCGGTTTCCCGTAATCGTGCAAAACGGGTAATTGCCGCGGCTTTCAGGCAGGTATTACCGCAAATTCCAACGGGCTATGATTATATAATTGTGGCACGTACACGTATTTTAACTGTAAAGAGTACCGTAGTGGCAGATTCAATCCTTAAGCAATTAAGCTCTGCCGATTTTAAAGATGCTTATGATAAAAAATGAGTAGTATTTTAATTAAATTAATACAGTTTTACAGAAAACACATTTCGCCCGCCAAAATCCCGTGTTGCCGATTTACTCCTACCTGTTCGGAGTATGCTATAGAGGCTATAAAACTGCATGGCAGTTTTAAGGGGTCACTTTTGGCGTTATGGCGAATTTTGCGGTGTCATCCGTTATGCAAGGGCGGCTATGACCCCGTACCACCTAAGGCTGACGAGAGTTGAACCCATTACGGTTTCGCTCGCCGCCTTTTCCTGCCTTTCTTGCGTTTATTCTTGTAAGGCTGCCGTATTTCAAGTGATGAGACAAGTTCGGACAGAAAATTACTATTTGTCAGGCGTGACGGGTTCAACTCTCGTCAGCCTAAAAGTGAGTATAACCATTAACATTTTAAATGTTTTGAGTGGATGGTGCATAAATGCAATTTTTATTTGATATTATTAACAAACCGTTAGCTTGGGTTTTACAGAATTTAGCGACACTTTTCGGCGGAAATTTCGCTGCTGCTGTTTTTGTTTTTACCCTGCTTATAAATTTGGCGCTTATTCCTTTAAGTATTAAGAGCCAGAAATCCTCTGTACAACAGACAAGAATTAAGCCTAAGCTTGATGACCTAAAAAAGCGTTGCGGTGATGACCGTCAGAAATACAGCGAAGGTATGCAAAAGCTCTATCAGGAGGAAGGCGTTTCAATGTCGGGCGGTTGTCTGCCGCTGATACTTCGTCTTGTTCTTATGATGAGTATTTATTGGCTTATTATGTCTCCGCTGACTTATATGTCAGGTGCGGACAAGAATAAGGTTACAAACGTTAGCACTGTTATTACAAGCAGTATGAATGACCTCAAGGAAGACGATGAGGATAAGTATAATGAATATGCAGACCGCCTTAATTGGAACGCTAAAAAAGGCTCTCAAAACGAGCTCGGTGTAGTTAACATTGTTCGTGATGATACAGGCATTCTTGAAGAAATTTTATCCGAAGAAGAATATGCAAAAATTAAGGATGATTTAGCTGATATCAGAAAAAAGGATGCTGAAAGCAATATAGATTACACCTTATTTACCGATAAGCTCAATCTTACTGAATCACCTAAGTGGTCGTGGAATATTTTCGGTGATGCACAGCTCATCTGGATTTTGCCCTTTATGGCATTTGCAGCCCAAATGCTTTCAAGTGTGCTTTCAATGAGTATGCAGAAGAAGA
The DNA here is from genome assembly GCA_964575985.1 of uncultured Ruminococcus sp. GTDB lineage: Bacteria > Bacillota > Clostridia > Oscillospirales > Acutalibacteraceae > UBA737. The sequence continues at coordinate 5,674 of CAZNTP010000013.1, forward strand.
TTAACCCCGAGGCCCCAAGTATGACAGGTATGATGCTTACTATGCCCCTCATGTCCTTGTTTATCGGTTTCGGTTTCCCCGGCGGTGTTACATTCTATTGGACCTGTTCGTCTCTTATAGGCGGATTTATACAACTTGGTGTACAGAATTTTTACGGACCTCATAAAATGCTATCCCGCGAGCGCGCTAAAGAGCTTGTAAGCCGTTGCGATTTTGAGGCAGAAAAAATTAAAAAATCAAATATTAGAGAGAAAGAAGAAAATTAAAAGGAGGATTACCCTTGATAAAGGAAGCAATAGGCTTCGGTAGTACTATCGACGAAGCGAAGGAAAATGCTATTGCCAAATTAAATGTATCAGAGTTTGAAGATATACAGATAGATTTAATCGCAATGCCTAAGAAAAAGGTTTTAGGTATTTTCGGCGGCTCACAGGCACAGGTTAGAGCATATATTGAGATTGCCGATAAGAAACCTAAAGCTAATAACAAAAAAGCACAACCCAAGAAGGAAAAGCCCGTAAAAACCGAGGCTAAAGAAGAGAAAAAGACGGTTACAGAGAAAAAACCTGTAGAAAAGGTTCAAAGCGATGCTCCCAAATACAGCGAGCCTGTAGACTATACCGAGATTTCAGCAGATACCCCTGCAGGTAAGGCTGTTGCCTACATTAAGGCAGTGCTTGCCTCAGTTAACTGCAACGAGGTTGATATCAAGGTGCAGAGCCGCGAAAATGCTTCTCTCATTCATTTAGAGGGTGAGGATTTAAGCATTGTTATTGGTCGCAGAGGCGAAACCTTAGATGCGCTTCAGTATTTAGCAAGCCTTGCCGCAAATAATGGCGGCGGACATTATAAGATTTCTCTTAACATCGGTAACTACCGTGAGAGAAGAGAGGAAACACTTATTGCTCTTGCAAAAAGAATTTCTGCTCAGGTATTAAAGACAGGTAAAAGCCGCAGTCTTGAGCCTATGAATCCTTATGAGAGAAGAATTATTCATACCGCTATTCAGGGAATTGACGGTGTTGTATCAAATTCTTTCGGTGAGGGCTCAAACAGAAGGGTTGTAATTTCGGTTGAGGGAGCAGAGGTTCGTCCTCCGAGATTTAATGACCGTCGCAGAGGCTCTTCGAGCCGTTCACGTAATTCACGTCCAAGTAACAAGGTTGAAGCTCCTGCAAGAGAGCCTAAGCGTGACAGCGATATGCCGCTTTACGGAAAGATAAATTAATTTTTTAAAAGTTAAACGGTCGGGTAACCGACCGTTTTCTATATCAGTTTTAGTGAAATTTGATGATTTCGGCAATAAAAAATTGACAAAAGCGGTAATACAAGGTATAATATCTAATGTGTGTGTTTAATTAATAATTTGGGTAACATATCTAGTGTAACAGTTCAAAAAAATTCTGTTGACGGGAGTGCCTTATTTGGAAAAGTTTGTAATTCACGGCGGTAAGTCGTTAAAAGGCGAGGTTAGAATAAGCGGCGCTAAAAACGCGGCAGTGGCAATTTTGCCGGCTGTTTTGCTTGCGGATAGCCCTTGCGTAGTTGATAACCTGCCCGATATTTCGGATGTTGCTACAATACTTAACGCTATGAAATGTCTTGGCGCTAACATTCGTCTTATAAATAAAACCTGTGTTGAAATAGACCCTAGCCATGTTAATTCTTTTGTTGTTTCAAAAGAGATGGCTGAGGGCATGCGTGCTTCAAGTTATTTCTTGGGCGCTCTGCTTGGCAAAATGAACAGAGCCAGAGTGGCGCCGCCCGGTGGTTGTAATTTTGGCGTGCGTCCTATTGACCAACATATTAAGGGCTTTGAAGCGCTTGGCGCTAAAATGACAATTGAAAACGGTATGGTTGACGGCAGGGCTATGACCCTTAAAGGCGCCTCGATATATCTTGATGTGGTGTCGGTAGGTGCTACCATTAATATAATGCTCGCGGCTGTTAAGGCTAAGGGGCTTACTGTAATCGAAAATGCGGCAAGAGAGCCTCATATTGTAGACCTTGCAAATTTCCTTAATTCAATGGGCGCAAATATTATGGGCGCGGGTACGGGTGTAATTAAAATCCGCGGTGTAGATACCTTGCACGGCACTAATTACAGCATTATCCCCGACCAGATTGAAGCCGGCACTTATATGGCGGCGGCAGTTGCCACTATGGGTGATATTTTGGTTAATAATGTAACCCCCAAGCATTTGGAGTCAATCATTGCAAAGCTCAGAGAAGCAGGCGCAGAGATTACCGAGTTTGATGAGTCTGTTCGTGTCACTATGCGGACAAGACCTCGCAGATGTAACGTAAAAACTATGCCGCACCCTGGCTTTCCTACAGATATGCAGCCCCAAATGGCAACAATTCTTACCATTGCTGAGGGTACAAGCATCGTAACCGAGGGCGTTTGGGATAGTCGCTTCCGTTATGTTGACCAGCTTACAATTATGGGGGCTGACATTCAGGTTGACGGTAAAATGGCGGTTATAACGGGCGTTAAGGAACTTAATTCCGCACCCGTAAAGGCGGTTGACCTAAGAGCAGGTGCCGCTATGATTATAGCGGGTCTTATGGCAGAGGGTAAAACCGAAATTGAAGAAATTGACCATATTGACCGCGGTTATGAAAATGTTGTTGAAAAATTTACCGCTTTAGGTGCTGATATAAAGAGAGTACCCATTAACCCAACAAATACTATATATAAGCAAGCTTAAAATACTAAGGGGACACATAATTGGTGTTCCCTTAATTATTAGGAGATAAAGATGTCAAAAATTTGTCCGCTTTTTAGCGGCTCAACGGGAAACAGTACATATATAGGCACAAAAAACGGTAGCATACTTGTGGATGCAGGTGCTTCAATGAAGCGTATATTCGAGGCATTAGCGGCGGCAGGCGGCACACCTGATGAGATTAAAGCCATAGCTGTAACCCACGAGCACAGTGACCATATAACAGGGTTAAGACCCCTGCTTAATAAACTAAAGGTTCCGCTTGTAGCATCCGAAAAAACGCTTGAAAGCCTTATTAAAGCTGATAAATTACCAAAGGATGCTCGTGTTTTGCCGATTTATGACAGTGGAATAGAAATTAACGGTATTGTAGTTAACCGTTTTAAAACCAGCCACGATTGCGAGGGCTCAAGCGGGTATTATTTTTATTTGCCCGATAATAAGAAATTCACCCTTTGCACCGACCTTGGTATTGTGACCGACGAGGTGCGACAGGCACTAGAGGGCAGTGATATTGTGCTGATTGAATCCAACCACGATATTGAAATGCTAAAAAAGGGACCGTATCCACCTGAACTTAAAATGCGTATTATGAGCGATAGGGGACATATTTCAAACCCCGTTTGCGCGGCAGAGTTAGTGCGACTTTTAAAAGACGGCACAAAGCGTTTTATATTGGGACATTTAAGCCAAAATAATAATACCCCACTTATTGCGCGCTCTTGTGCAGAGGCGGCACTTATAGATATAGGCGCCCAGAACGGCAAAGACTATCTTTTGAGTGTTGCCAAGCCTACAGGAAACGGAGTGACGGTGATTTGATTAAGGTTACGGTTATAGCTCTAGGTAAACTAAAGGAAAAATATCTTGCCGAGGCTCAAAAAGAGTATTCAAAAAGACTTTCGCGTTACTGCGATTTAAATATCATTGAATTAGAGCCTGTAAGACTACCTGAAAATCCGTCGCAAGCCGAGATAGATAACGCGCTTGACAAAGAGTGCGAAATGATTATGAAAAAAATCCCCTCAAACAGTAAGGTATTTACCCTGTGCGTTGAGGGCAAGGAAATGGGCAGTCCAGAATTTGCAAAAAAAATAGAGAGCCTTTCTAATATGGGCAATAACATTGTGTTTATAATAGGTAGCTCATACGGACTGTCGGAAGCTATAAAAAAGCAAAGTGATACAAGGCTTTCGGTGTCAAGTATGACCTTTCCGCATCAGCTTTTCAGGGTAATGCTTTTAGAACAAACTTACAGAGCTTTTAAAATTATAGAGGGCTCAACATATCATAAGTAAAAAGAGAGCAATTTATTGTTCTCTTTTTGTATATAAATAGATTTATTAACATTTTCCTATTTTATTTGCAGAAACACTTATTTCCCATTTGGCAATATTTCCTTTAAAGCGTCCTTTATTTTCTTCTACAATAACATAAAACGAATATGTAGCATCGTCCTTTAATTTAATCATCACGGATTTTGAGGCGGTATCACCGTATTCATCATATTAAAAAGCGTTGCTTTAAATGTCATTGCGGGTGTGGTATTAATCGGAACGGTAATCTTTTCGTATTTTGGAATCATTTTGTCGTTTAAATAGTAATATTCGCGCCAATCATCACCTACCGAATCATTTGATATACAACGGCTGGATATATTTACTTCATAAATATCGTGAGTGCAGCTACTGTCGTAAAGTATATCAAAAAGCAAATATACACAACAGCATATCGTAAAAATTAAAGGTATAGAATAAATTATAAGCCTTTCCTTACTCAAAAAAATACCCCCTAAAAATCAAAAAAGCACATCCCCGAAGAGATGTGCCGAAAAAGTGCTTCCCTCGGTTAGACTACCACATCACACCGATATTTATCCGTACAGGAAAAAGAGAGAACACCTTTTACCAAGGTATTATTCTCCCTGTACAGAAAAAATATCATCATATTAAAATGTGATGTGGTATGCAATTTTTTTAGCACACAGTGTTAAAAATGTAAAGAACAAAAATCTATTTTATTAAAGGGTATATTTTACTTGTTTTTTGAGGGATAATGTTATATAATAAATTGATATATTATAAACATTGGGGTGTTATATTTGCTAAGAAATTTAATTTCGGGTAATATGGATATTGCTTCGGCTGTTATCTATATTCTGTCAACCCTTGTAGTTATATTTTTAACTCTACCGATACACGAGTTTGCACATGGCTTTGCGGCGGTAAAGCTTGGTGACGATACACCGCGTTGGCAGGGCAGACTTACCTTAAATCCATTTGCGCATATTGATTATTTTGGCGCGCTCTGTATTTTAATGTTTGGCTTTGGTTGGGCAAAGCCCGTTCAGGTGAATGCCCGTAACTTCAGAAACCCTAAGCGCGATATGGCTTTAACCGCTTTAGCAGGACCGCTTTCGAATATTATAGTCGCCTTTATAGCGCTGTTTGTTTATAATATCTGCGAGCTTATTTTTGTGAATGCTACAGGACTTGAGTTCATTTGGTTTATTGCGGTTTTCTTTTATTATATTGCTTTAATAAATGTCAGTCTAGCGGTATTTAATTTAATACCCATTCCGCCGCTTGACGGCTCACGGCTTTTATCGGCACTTTTACCGTACAGACAGTATTACGCTTTGATGCGTTACGAAAGATATATTTATTTCGGTCTTTTAGCGCTTATTTGGTTTGGTGTTCTGGACGTGCCGTTGGATTTTTTGTCAGATGCACTTATGAGCGGACTTAGCACAGTAGCATCACTGCCTTTTAAATTTTTAGGATTTTTTGGGTGAATAAATGGAAAGTACATTAAGTTATAAAATTGAGGGCTTTGAGGGGCCGCTTGACCTGCTTTTGCAGTTAATAGCGCGTAATAAGCTTAATATTTACGATATTCCCTTAACAGAGCTTATAGACCAGTATTTAGAGCAGATAAAGCTTTACGAGCAGGAGGAAATGGAGCTTGGAAGCGAGTTTCTTGAAATGGCTTCAAGGCTTATTTATATTAAAACCGTAAGCCTGCTACCTAAACACGATGAGGTTGTAAAGCTTAAAGAAGAGCTTACGGGAGAACTCCTCGAATATATGGTTTGTCAACAAATAGCTAAACAGTTTTCTACTATGCAGGCGGGCTTTGATAAGTTTGTCAGAAAGCCCTCGGAGGTTGATTTTGATAAAACCTATGAGCTCATTCATACAAGCGATGTGCTTTATCTTTCCTATCTTTCGGCTGTGGGCAGAGGAAAAAGGCGTTTGCCACCCTCTACCGCACCCTTTACAAAGATAGTTGCAAAGAAAATTGTTTCGGTTTCAACAAAGATTGTGTTTGTTATCCGCAAACTTTTTAGCGGTAAACGTAAGCTTATATCCCTTTACAAAACTGCCGAAAGCCGCTCTGAATTGGTTGCAACCTTTTTAGCAGTGCTTGAGCTTTGTAAGGCTAACCGCGTAAAAATTGAGGGTGATGCCGAAAATCAGGAAATTACATTAATTAAGGGGCATAATAAAAAATGAAAAGAGAAGAAATGATTTCTGCCTTTGAGGCACTGCTATATGCTAGCGGCGAGCCGTTAAGCATTGAGCGTACCGCGCAGGTTTTTGAAATAGAGCCCGAAGAGGTTGTAGCCGTTATGGACGGCCTCGCTCAGAGGCTTAAAAAGAATAAAAGCGGTTTAGAGTTAGTAAGAATGGAAAACACCTATCAGCTAGCTACCAAAACAGAGTATGCCGATTATATTAAAAAGGCTTTTGATATTAGGCGCAGAACGCCCTTGTCGCCCGCCGCTTTAGAGGTTTTAGCTGTTGTGGCTTACAATCAGCCTGTGACCAAATCCTTTATTGAGCAGGTGCGCGGTGTTGATTGCTCAGGTGTAGTTACAACCCTTATAGAAAAAGGTCTTGTTGAAGAACGCGGAAGATTAGAGCTACCCGGTAAGCCCTTGCTTTACGGAACTACTAAAAACTTTTTGCGTTGCTTCAGTTTAAACGATTTAACAGAACTGCCGCCGCTTCCTAAGACCGAAAATGATATGAGTGATGTCGGTGAACAGCTTGAAATTGCAGAAGAAAACGTTGTAGAGGAGCAAGCTGATTGATTGCTTTGGGTATTATAGGTGCATTTCTTTTAATAATTGCGGCGATTTTGTTTTTGCCTGTTGACACTGTTGTAAAATTTCGGAAAGAATTCTTTTTCTGTGTCAGATTTTCGGGGGTAAAGCTTTATGAATTAAAGGAAACCGAAAAGGAAACACAGAAGACGGCAGATACAAAAAAGCAAACGGGGAATAAGCTTCAAAAAGAAAACAAGGCTTTAAGCTTTTTTAAAAGGCTTAAAGCTAAATATGGCATTTCGGGAGCGGTTAAGCTTATTTTAGGCTTTTTAAGGGATTTGCTTCCGCATATAAAGGGACTTTTAAAGCATATTAAATTTAAAAGAATAGTTTTAAATATTACTGTAGCCGAGGGTGATGCGGCAAGGACTGCAATAGAATACGGCAGTATTTGCGCGGTAGTCTACCCACTTCTTGCAGGCATTGAATCGGTAGCAAATGTTAGCTACAAGGCTATAAATATAAGCAGTGATTTTGAGTCGGGAGAGACAAACCTTGATTTTGAGGGTGTTATCAGGACAAGAATTTTCTATCTGCTTGTAGCCTTGATTAAAGTATATTCAGAATATAAAAAATTTATAGTGAGGATTGAAAACGATGAGCGAAAGTAAGATAAAGGGCATACTTGATACTACTATGGAAAAATTGAGAGGTATGGTTGATGCCGAGGTTATCACAGGTAGTCCTATAGAAGTAGGCAATATTACTCTTATTCCTGTGTCCCGTGTTTCATTTGGTCTGGCTACCGGCGGTAGTGATTTTCCAAGCAAAACAGGTGCTGAGCTTTTTGGCGGCGGCGGCGGTGCAGGTGTTACCGTAGTTCCTGTGGCATTTATCGTAATTTCGGGCGACAATGTTAAAATGATGCCTATTTATAACGACCTTACTACTGTTGAAAAGGCAATTTCAATGACACCCGAAATCATTGAAAAGGCTAAGGAATTGTTATCAAAAAAGGATAATTAAGTAATAAAAAACATCTTGTCTTAATAAATTTAAGATGAGGTGGTGTAGTTGAAAAGAATTATTTGTATTGCTTTGGTGCTTCTTATGATGGTGCCCTTTAGCGCTTCGGGGCTTGGCACCTCGGCTAAAGGCGCTATACTTATAAACGGGGACACAGGCGAGGTCATTTACGAGCAAAATGCTGACACGCGGTTGCCAATGGCGAGCACTACAAAGATAATGACCGCCCTGCTTCTTTGTGAGCACGGCGATTTTGACCGCGAAATTACTGTTACGGCAGAAATGCTTAGGGTAGAGGGCTCTTCAATGGGGCTGCTTGCAGGGGATAGAGTGACACTTCACGACCTGCTTTACGGTCTGATGCTGGCATCAGGCAATGATGCGGCAAATGTTGTAGCTTTTGTATTAGGCGGCACGGTTAACGGCTTTGTTAAAATGATGAACGAAAAAGCGGCAGAATTAGGGCTTAAAAACACTAATTTTGTAACCCCCTCGGGACTTGATGCTGACGAGCATTACACCACCGCCAGAGATTTGGCGGCTTTAGCGCGGATTGCAATGCAAAATGAGGATTTTGCGACGGCGGTAGCTACAAAGACGGCTACGCTTTATTACGGTAATCCGCCTTATAAAAGAACCCTTACGAACCATAATAAACTGCTTAAAAATTTTGATGACGCTATTGGTGTTAAGACGGGCTTTACTAAAAAATCGGGCAGGTGCTTGGTGTCGGCGGCTAAAAGGGACGGTAAATTTGTAATAGCCGTAACACTTAATAACCCTAACGATTGGGCAGACCATAAATCAATGCTTGAATATGGGCTGGGCGTTATAAGAACTACCAAAATAGTACCACCCGAGAGTCAATATGTTATTGACGTTATCGGCGGAACTGAGGAAAATCTTGAAATAGGTGTCGATACCGTCACTGCAAGCTCACTCACCGAGGAAAACTTTAGCTGTACAGTTAATTTGCCACGATTTGTTTATGCACCGATTAAGAAAGGCGAGGTTATCGGTACTGCGGTTTACAAAAAGGGTGACAGTGTTATAACCGAAAAAGAGCTTTGCGCTGATGTGGATATTAGCGCGGTGCCGCAGGAGAGTAGCGCCAAGGATAAAATATTAGAGAATATAGTATACATTTTTAAAAATCTGTGGGAGAAATAAATGAAGGATAATAAAATAAGACTTCAAAAGCATTTATCTGAATGTGGTGTAGCATCACGCAGAAAAGCTGAGGAATTAATTGAACAGGGTAAGGTGCGTGTTAACGGCAGAGTAGCCGTTATCGGTGCCAAGGTTGACCCTAAACGCGATAAGGTAACTGTTAACGGAAAAACCGTTGTAGCACAAAGTAGTAAGGTTTATATAATGCTTCATAAGCCGAGAGGCTATGTCACAACTTTAAAGGATGAGATGGACCGCAAGTGCGTGAGCGACCTTGTAAAAGATGTGGGTTTAAAGGTTTTCCCTGTGGGCAGACTTGACCGCAATTCTGAGGGCCTGCTTATTATGACTAATGACGGCGGCTTTGCAAACGATTTAACACATCCGTCAGCCCATGTTAATAAGACATACCGCGTTACAGTAAGCGGCGAGGTAACCGACGAAAAGCTTCTTAAAATGAAAGAGGGCATTTTGCTTGACGGTGTAAAAACCTTGCCTTGCGACGTTTTTGTGGCTGAAAGAAAGGCCGATAGAACGGTACTTATATTTATAATTCACGAGGGCAGAAACCGCCAGATAAGAAGAATGTGCGAAGCTGTGCAGTTAGAGGTTTTGCGCCTTAAACGCACCGAAATTGCGGGCGTAAAATTGGGTATGCTGCCACAGGGTAAATGGCGACCTTTAAACGAAAAGGAAATGCGCAGGCTCAACAATATCAGCAGTAGTACAAAGGAAGTGGAATAATGCTGACATTAGCACCAATGGGTTATAAAGCACAAATAGAAAGTATTTTTAATGAAAAGGGAATAGCTGTAAGCGAATATTCGGGTTGCGTTACCGCAAAAAATGGTGACGAGGTTTTGGGATTTTGCCTTTATGAGCTTGACGATAAAAAAATAACGGTTCATTATATTGAACCGTTAGATGATATACCCCTTGCGGACGGTATTCTAAGAAGCACACTTCACGTTGCGGCGGAGCGAAGCGTTATGAACGCTTTTTATACCGATACCGTACCCGAATCATTTTTAAAAACGATAGGCTTTATAAAAAATGCTGATGATAAATCACTTGATATTGATAAGCTTTTTAAAAGCTGTTGCGACTGTAATAAATAATATTATCCATAACAAAAGGGCTTTTCTTGGCGAGAAGCTCTTTTAATTTTTAATAAAGGTCTTGACAATTTATCAAAGTGGCATTAGAATAAAATATCATAAATTAAAATCATTTTGAAATTTTGTTCTAAGGTGAGACCGATGATTACTACTGATATAAAAAACTACTATTATGACCTTACAAGTGCCGAACGTAAAATTGCTGATTTTGTATTAGAAAATCAGCAAACGGTAACAGCAATGTCGGTGCACCGTTTGGCAGAGGCCGCGGGGTCTGCGCCGTCCGCAGTGATACGCTTTTGCAAATCGGTAGGGCTTAACGGTTTTTCAGAGCTTAAAATTGCCTTGGCTAAAGAGGCGGGAATATTTGAGGAAGAAACACCGTTACCTGCCTTTGAGCAGGGGGCAGAGACCGAAAAAACAGTGCAAAAGGTATTCTCTACAACTCTGCAAACTTTGCGAGACACCGAAAATATGTTAGATTACGAAAAAATTAAGCAAATGACAAAGGCTATTTGCAATGCCAAGCGAATTTGTATTTTTGCAATAGGAACTTCTTCCATTGTGGCTACCGATGCGCAGTACCGCTTGTCACAGTTGGGACTTTGGGCAACGGCTTACACCGATATACTTTTTATGAATGTAACTGCGGTTAATTTGCAGGCAGGTGACCTTGTTATTGCGATATCTCATAGCGGTAGAACAAAGGCTGTAGTTGATGCCGTGCGTCATGCCAAAAAAGCAGGCGCTAAAACATTGGCGCTTACAAGCTTTTCGGATAGCCCTTTATATTGTGATAGCGATATTGCCATTTCTGCCTATGCTGATGAGGTTAATTATCCCGTAGAGGCGGTTTCTGCAAGACTTGCGCACCTATGCATTATGGATGCGATTACAATGTCTATTGCAACCGCCTTTGAAAGCTTTCCAAACAGAGTTAAGGCGAGAAACGGTATATTAAAGGAATTAAGGTATTAGAAAGGGTAATTTTAAATGGCGGTATTTTTATCAACACTTAATCAAATGGCTTTTTTGCTTTTACTTATAAGCATCGGTTTTTTGCTATGCAGATTTAACGTAATTCCGAACAATGCATCAACTTTGCTTTCAAAACTTGAAAATAACATATTTATTCCCGCGCTTGTGCTGAGCACTTTTATGGGCAATTTCACTGTAAAAAAACTAAGCACGGCTTGGCAATTTGTGTTATGCGGACTGATAGTTATTCTTATTACTATTCCAATTGCAATATTTTTTGCAAGAGTTTCTTCAAAGGATAGCTATATCAGAAAAATTTATACATACGGGCTATCCTTTTCGAACTTCGGGTTTATGGGTAATGCGGTGGTAAAAGCACTTTTCCCCGATGTTTTTATGGAATATTTAATTTTCGTTTTGCCCTTTTGGTTTTTTATTTATATATGGGGTGTGCCGAGTCTGTTGATTTCTTCGGGTGACGGTAAAAAGACATTTAAAGAAAAACTTAAAAACCTTGTAAATCCCATGTTTATTTCAATGTTTGTGGGTATGGCGATAGGTCTTTTAGATTTAAAAATTCCAAGCTTTATAAATTCTGCGGTTGATACTTTGGGTGACTGTATGTCACCAATAGCAATGCTTCTTACAGGTATTACCATTGCTCAGATAGATTTAGCTAAAACCTTTAAAAACCTTTCGGTGTATTTAGTATCGGTTATAAGGCTTGTGGCAATACCTCTGGCGGCGGTGGCAGTGTTGGCATTTTTGCCCCTTTCCTATGAACTGGCATTATGTGCGGTTTGTTCACTGGCAATGCCTTTGGGACTTAACACTATAGTAGTTCCAAGCGCTTACGGTAAGGATACCTCTATAGCGGCAGGTATGGCACTGATTTCGCACCTTTTGTCTTGCCTTACAATACCGTTAGTATTTATGATTTTTAATTTGGTTAACTAAAAATAGGGACAGGAATTATTTCCTGCCCCTATTTTTAGTTTTTCTATTTTTTATTCTTTGCTTTTTATTTGCAGAAATCTTTTTAGAATAGCTTAACGAAGCTATCTTATGAATAAGCAGTGTTGCAACAACGAATAGGAAAACCCAAACAAAGCGAAGGGGTATATCCTCACCCAAAGGCAAATCAGTTGTGCTTTTAAGCAAATGCCATATCCAAAGAACTGCCCCCCAATGTTACAGAGGAGCCCTCAATGCAAGAGAGGAAAAACAGGATGTTATTCATTACATTGTCGGATTGTTGCTCAACAATATTACTTTTAAGCTCTATAAGGCGGTCAAGAAATTGTTGATTGCGGTGGTAATCATCAAGAGTTTCTTTAATACCAAAAGACTCAATAACCGCATCGGCTTCTATTTGAGAGAAAGGATATTTAAAAATATCCGAATTCCAAAACAATACAGTTTTACCGAATTCTATGTACATAGCATCAATATCTGTCATAGAAATTTCTCGGTTGTCCTCTAATTCCTTAACAACCCGTCTGTTTGTTCTAAGCACAGCTGTATTCTGGAAAAGGACTATTTCCACAATAAATAGCTCGGAAGCCTCATCACTCATTCTCACGCTTATTTCTTCTGAGTAATTCTTAAAGACAAAGGCTATAACAGAACGTGAAATATAAGAGTCATAATAATCGTAAATAGCGCGACATTCTGTCAGCTTTTCCATATGCTCGGGTCTTATTTTATAATCAATATGCTTACTTACCATTGTTTCGCCCGAAAGAATGTATGGTAGCTCGATATCAATTTCAGGCTTGTTTGACATACAGATAACACACTTAGACTCACCGCAAACGGTTAAATCAAAGCGGTCGCCAACATATCGGTCTGCGGTTATAAATTTATTGGTTTCAGGGTCAAGAATTTCAAGATGTCCTGTAGACATTTGGTCTATTAATTGAGATGGATTATAGGTGTTATCGGGTATAGCCAGTGTTATTATATAAAGACCTGTGTTTTTATGTGCAGTAACAAAAAGATGTGCCTTTTCGGTATCAAGGGGAATGCCGTCATAATCGTCGTCATAGCAGGCAAGCGGGAATTCGCCAAGGTAAATTCTTGACATGTTTTCACCCTTAAAGGCATCACTGTTACATTCGTATTCAACGTGGCGGTTGAGCACCTTGCAGTAAAGCTCACCAAAAGGAAGCTGGCTTAAATCCTCGGTAGGTGTATAGTCAAAATCTTCTTCATCGCTATGCTCACGCTTATTTGCGTCTAAAATTCTATTAAAGCTTCCGTCTGTACCCTTTGAGGTCATGGGAATAAAGAAATAAATATCGTCTTTATATGTTTTTTTGTAGGTGTTGAGCGTAAAACCGTTTTCAAGAAAATTATCAACATTTTCCGAATTGGCGTAAAAGAAATGATAAGCTTCTTTGGTGTTTTTTAGTAAGGAAGCATTCATTCTTTTAAGAAATTTAACTCCACCAAGAGATATTGCATATCCTGCAATACTGGTTATCAAAAAACCTTTTGAGCGTTTTTCTCTTAAAAAATCAAGCAAAGAATTACTCAAAAGAATAATGGCATCACCTTTTTTGTATTGCGGTAGAATTGCTATAGAAAGAACAAAAACGTTATTCTCTTCTTCGGTACTCCAATCGTGAATTTCATCCACAGAAATATCGTCGTCACGCATTCTGAGGTCGTTTCGGTCGGTCATTTCGTTATGGAGCTTTTTTGCTACAGGAAAGAAATTTATATAGCCTGCAAGGGTATCGTTATCATATACCAGGAGAAAGGAATCGGGGCAGACCTTATAACGCTTTTCAAGATTTTCTATCTGTCCGCAAAGCTCGGGTGAATAGGTTACCTTGTCAATCTCAAAAACATCCTTAATAAAGTCTTTTGGAGCGTTAAGTCCTGTTTTTATACAGAGTGCCATTATACTACATCCTTTCATCAGGTGGAATTAAAGGCGGGTATAATCCCGCCTTTAAGATTTAACATTTTTCCAAAGCTTTGAATAAAGCTCTTCGGTATCTTTACCTAAATATTTAAATACGCTTGCCTTTTCGAATATTGCGTCATTTGGGAAAATTGCGGTTTCGGCAACGATTTCGGCATCAAGCGACTCAATTACAGCCTTATTAGGTGTAGAGTAGTAGATATATTCAAAATTCATTCTTGCAATTTCCTCACTGCAAAGGAAGTTGAGGAAAAGCTCGGCATATTCCTTGTTTACTGCATTTTTTGGTATTGCAAAGGAATCAAGCCACATACAAGTGCCTTCTTCGGGTACAGAGAAAGCGAGCTTATCGTTATTCTCAAATGCAAGATATGCCTCACCGTTATATATAACCGCCATATCTGCATTGCCCGATTCAACCTTTACTCTTGCGGCTTCGTCCAAGAGATAAGCCTGAACATCGCTTTTTTGCTTACGCAAAAGGTCAGCGGCGGCATTAAGCTCTTTTTCGTCGGTAGTATTTGCGTCAAATCCAAGCTTCGTTAGAGCTACAAAAAAAGCATCTCTTTCGCTGTTGGGCATAATGATTTTTTCCTTATATTTTCCGTCAAATACCACATCCCAACTTTTAACATCTTGTGGCTTTACGGTTTCGGTATTATAAAGTATGCCAAGCGTGCCCCAAAAATGCGGAACGGTATATTTTAAATCGGGGTCAAAGGATTTTGTTAAATTAAGTTGATTTTCATTTATGTTTGAAAAGTTTTCAACCTTGCTAAAGTCGATTTCGGTAAGCAGGTCTTCCTTAATCAGCTTTTCAAGCATATAGTCCGAGGTGCAGATAAGGTCGTATTTTGCGGAGCCTGATGTGAATTTAGCATACATATCCTCGGGAGCGGCATATTCGTCATAAACCACTCTTATACCGTATTCTTCCTCAAAAAGCTCGTAAACCTCGGGGTCAATATAGTCACCGTAGTTAAAAAGATAAAGGGTTTCCGCCGAAGTACAGCCCGTTAAAGAGAGGGGGAGTACGGCGAGCATTAAGCTTAAAGCTATAGAAAAAACAATTCTTAAAAAACGGTTTTTCATTCTAATAATTTTTTTCCTTTCTGTTTTGTGCCGAATTATTAAGGGTTGAGCGCATATTTACAACCTGAATTACAAGGATTAGAATCAGCACTGTGACAAACATTAGTGAAGTCAGCGCATAATATTCAGGCAAAATACCGCGCACACGGTTAGTGTAAATTAAGGTAGAGAGGGTATTAAGTCCCTGACCTTTTGTGAAATAGGTGATTGTGAAATCGTCAATAGAAAGGGTGAGGGCTAATAAAAAGCCTGTGAGCACACCTGGGAAAATATCGGGCAAAATTACCTTGAAAAAGGCTTTTACAGGTGAAGCACCAAGGTCTAAAGCAGCCTGATAAATACTTTTATCAAATTGCTTCAGCTTTGGATAAACATTAAGAACTACATAAGGCATAATAAGTGTTATGTGTGATATAAGCAGTGTGGCACTGTTCATTCTGCCCACAATTCCGCTAAAGAAAAGCATAAGCGAAACACCTGTTACTATATCGGCGTTAAGCAACGGGATATTTGCCGCCGCAGTGACGGCACTTTCGGTCTTTTTCTTCATGGCAAGCATACCCATACAGCCGAGTGTGCCTATAAGTGTAGCAAGCGCCGCAGAGACAAGACCTAATATGAGGGTAGTTCCTAAGGCATCCATTATAGTTTTGTTATTAAACAAAGCCTCATACTTAGCGAAAGAAAAGCCCTCCCACTTATAATATGATTTTGACTCGTTAAAGGATAAAACTATCATAACCGCAACGGGCAGATAGAGTATTGCAAATATAAGGGAAATATATACTCCTCTAAGGGTGGCAAAAAGCTTTTTCATAGTATTATGCCACCTCCCTCAGTGTCATTGTCGTTTGTGGGGATAAGTGAGCTTATAAGAACAAATACCATAAGCCAAAGCGCCAGCCCTGAGCCTTGGTAATAATGCCCCTTGGTAAAGCTCATTTCAACAACGTTACCTATAAGCATAATCTTACCGCCGCCAAGCATTTCCGCAATAGCAAAATCGGAAATGGCGGGTACAAAAACCATCGTGATACCGCTTATAACACCAGGCAGAGACAGGGGAAAGGTAACCTTTAAAAATGTTCTCAGTCCGTTTGCGCCCAAATCCTTTGAAGCGTTGATATAGTCGGTATCAATTCTTGAAATGGTGTTGTAAATCGGTAAAAGCATAAAGGGAAAATAATCGTAAGACATACCGATAAGAATAGCACCAAAGGTATTGGCAATATGAAATTTCGGCAGTCCTAACGAGGTAAGCAGGGAATTGATTATTCCGTTATCCTCAAGAATTACATTTATAGCCACCATCTGTAGCATAAAGTTCATAAAAATCGGCAAAATGAAAAGATAAATAAAAATATTCTTATTTTTAACCTTTAATTTTGTAAGGCAAATTGCCAAAGGATATGCCAAAGCCAGACAGATAAGCGTTGCCAGGGTGGCAAGCAAAACCGTAAGACCCAAAGCCTTTAAATTGGCAGTATCTGTAACGGCATTTATTATATTACTGAAAGTAAATTTTTTTGTATAATCAGTAAAGGCATAATAAATGATGGTGAATATAGGAATTATTATAAAGCCTACAATCCATATAATATAGGGGCCTGATAGCCATATATTCTTTTTACTCGTCAATGCTTACAGCCTCCTCGTCCTTAGAGCGTGGCTTATGCATTATCTGAATATTTTCAGGCTCAATATAAATACCTACTTCACTGCCCACTTCCTCCATTTTGGTGCTGTGAACAAGCCATTTGTAGCCGTTTGCCATAACATCCATTTCATAGTGAACACCCTTGAAAATGATTGATGTTACCGTTCCTTTCATTTCGCTTTTATCGGGGGAGACGAGTATTACATCTTCGGGGCGGATAACTACATCGACGGGATTGTTATTGCCAAAGCCTGTATCAACGCAGGGGAAATCTACACCGAGGAAATTAACAAGCAGGTCTTTTTCCATAATACCGTCAATAATATTACTGTCACCTATAAAGTCGGCAACAAAGGCGTTTTTAGGCTCGTTATAAATATCCTGCGGAGTTCCTATCTGCTGAATTTTACCGCCTGCCATTACAACCACGCGGTCAGACATAGTAAGGGCTTCCTCCTGGTCGTGTGTTACAAATACAAAGGTTATACCAAGCTGTTGTTGGATTTTTTTAAGCTCCTTTTGCATCTCCTTGCGAAGCTTAAGGTCAAGTGCCGCTAAAGGCTCGTCAAGAAGCAGAACACGTGGTGTGTTAGCGATAGCGCGGGCTATTGCTACACGCTGCTGTTGACCGCCCGAAAGGGTATCAATACGGCGGTTTTCAAGACCTTTAAGTCCCACAAGCTCCAGCATTTCATTAACCTTTTCTTCTATTTCTTTTTCACGCAGTTTTTTTATACGCAGACCGAATGCAATATTCTCATATACATCAAGATGCGGAAAAAGCGCATAACGCTGAAAAATGGTGTTCACCTGACGCTTGTAGGCAGGAACACCATTAATTTTTTTACCGTCAAAGACAATCTCGCCGCTCTCAGGCTCTAAAAAGCCTGCAATAAGACGGAGCGTTGTGGTTTTACCACAGCCCGACGGTCCTAAAAGTGTTATAAACTCCTTGTCCTTGATTTCAAGGTTAAGACCGTCCAAAATCTGCTCGCCGTCAAAGGCTACCGAAATGTCTTTAAGCTCAACAATATTTTCTTTTTTCATCAAAAGCATCCCCCTTTGTTCAACACGGCAGTGGTTGTCCCACGGCACTCAGTGTCGACACAAGAATAAATTTTTGATTTTCTCCGGTTTTAATAGTATGTTTTGCACACTACCTTCAAAAATCTACCCTGTGCGATACCTGCAGTCTCTGGGTTCAATGCCCTGAACAAAGGGTTTTTCATAGTTTTCTCGCAAAGCATTTAAGCTTTTGCGGAAACTACGGCATAGAACTGAAGCTGCATTCTTTCTACACAGATGCTTTGGTTATTTGTCTATTAAATTTTTTAAAGATTACACCATCTAACCAGAATAAAATATACATTGAAATCGCGTAAAAGTCAAGTTAATTTTATTTTCTTCTACATTTTTCCACAAATATGTATTTTAATTAATATTAAGTATTAAAAAAATGTTGCTCTATCAGTGGGATTATGATATAATATTAAAGATTGTAAATTAGTGTTTAAAGCGGTGGTGAATTGATTTGAGAATTTTAGGCATAGACCCTGGGTATGCGACTGTGGGTTACGGAATTATTGAATATAATTCCTGCCGTTTTTCCGTTTTAGGCTTTGGCGCTATAACCACTAAGGCGGGCGAGCCGTTTCCTAAAAGGCTTAAATCTATTTATGACGATATGCTTTACGTGATTGATAAATATAAGCCCGAAGCACTGTCTATAGAACGGCTTTATTTTAACACTAATACCACAACTGCTATTGATGTAGCGCAGGCAAGAGGGGTAATCGTGTTAGCGGCCGAAAGTGAGGGTGTTCCCATTTTCGAGTACACACCGCTTCAGGTTAAGCAGTCGGTCACAGGCTACGGTAAGGCCGAAAAGCGACAGGTTATGGAAATGGTTAAAAATCTTCTGTCGTTAGATGCGGTGCCTAAGCCTGACGATACTGCCGATGCTCTGGCGCTTGCTATTTGCCACGCACACAGTGCTTCTTCTGATTATTCAAGACTTTGTAGGGGGATAAAAAAATGATAGCATCCTTAAGGGGCAGATTCCTATATTCTGACCAGACCTCTGTTGTAATAGAGTGTGCAGGGGTAGGCTATAAATGCTTTGTCACTAAAAATACGCTTTATAATCTGCCAAAGCAAAACGAAGAAATGTTTTTATATACCCACCTTGCAGTGCGTGAGGACGCTATGGATCTTTACGGCTTTGCCGATTTAGAGGAGCTTAATGCCTTTAAGCTTATAACCTCGGTAAACGGTGTGGGCGCTAAAATAGGAATGGCTATTTTATCCGACTTTACACCCTCGCAGTTGATTTTAAGCATAGCAAGTAATGATGCTAAAACCCTTACCGCCGCGGCAGGTGTGGGAATTAAGCTTGCTCAAAGAATAGTTTTAGAACTAAAGGACAAGGTCGGTAACGCTATAGTGGGCGACAGTATGAATGTGTCGGCTGTAAGTAAAGCGGTTGCCAATACAGCCTCTGCCGAGGCTATAGAAGCCTTGGTTTCTTTAGGGTATACAAAGAGTGATGCCGCATCGGTAGTAGGACGACTTGACGGCAGCCTTTCAACCGATGAGCTGATAAAACAGGCACTTAAAGCGCTTTCAAGGGGGTTATAATCTGTGATAGAACAGGAAATGGATTTTGAAAACCGAATAGTATCGCCCGATTATAGCTTTAATGAGGATTCGGCAGAGCTGAGTCTCAGACCTAAGTCTTTAAGCGAATATATCGGTCAGGATAAGGCAAAGGAAAACCTTAAAATTTATATAACCGCGGCTCTGCAAAGAAAGGAGAGCCTTGACCATGTTTTGCTTTACGGCCCCCCGGGTCTTGGTAAAACCACCCTTGCAGGTATTGTTGCGAGAGAAATGGGTGTAAATCTAAGGGTTACCTCGGGTCCTGCAATAGAAAAACAGGGCGACCTTGTTGCAATACTTACCTCACTTGAAGCGGGAGATGTGCTTTTTATTGACGAAATACACCGCCTTTCCCGCAATGTTGAGGAAATACTATATCCTGCTATGGAGGATTTTTCGCTTGATATAATCATAGGCAAAGGTCCGTCGGCAAGGTCGATAAGGCTTGATGTTCCGCACTTTACATTGGTAGGTGCTACCACCCGTTCGGGACAGTTGACAGCACCGCTTCGCGACCGTTTCGGCGTGCTGCTCCGACTTGAACTTTATACT
>CAZNTP010000014.1:0-25603 GCA_964575985.1 uncultured Ruminococcus sp.
AAATCCGAAATTTTTGCAAAAAATTAATGGGTCCTACTTGACCACAAGCAGAGGGGTTTGTTTTAGGTGTCGGCGCCAATATGTTCAAAATTGCAGGGCCTGTTATAGTTTATGGAACTATTGCAAGCGTGATTTATGGGGTTATTTATTGGGTAATAACATTATTGTAAAAATGTTAAATATATAAATTATCCTATTTTGGTAGATTGAATTCAGTGCTGATATAAAAATAATGCCGCGGTTCGTAATATGATACATTTGTGTTGCAGAAGCCTGCGGCATTAATAGCACCCGTTAATTTTTTGTATATGTTGCTATTGTTTTTGACTTTGTGCAATGCCACATACATTTTTAATTTTTCACCTTCGTCATCTTGAGAAAGTTTATATGTTATTTTAATGTATTTTACACCACCTAATAGTCCACGTCTATAAATAGGACCAGAATTAGTAGCGGCACGATAAATTGCTCTATTTTTAATTTGATTTACAATTTCAGGTATGAATTTTTCTGATTCTTCAAATGCTATTTTGCTTTTTTGATTTTTTAACCGTTGTTCTTGTTGTAGGCGAAGTTTTTCGGCTTCTATTTCATCATAAATACTCATATGTTTTTCATCCTTTCATATGTTTAGTAAAAGATTATAAATTATAAAAAAAACCAATTAATGATCCATCCAATTACGCCAAACAATGTACTAATACCAACCGATATACCTAAATTAGAATATAGTTCACCAGTATCTGCTGTTGAATTTTTTATAGATTTATATCCGAATGAAAAAAATGCACCAATACCCATGGAACCAAATGTTGCTATTATATTTATCAACATATAAATTAGCCAAATAATAAATAATAACGTCCTACCAATAAGTGCAAATCCATAATCATTAATATTACCAATAGCATTCAATCCAAAATGGAACATATAAAGCATTTGAGAAGAACAAATAGCACCTGCTGGAAATGATAAAATACTTGCCAAGTGAATGCCACCTATCAATGGGATTAATATTAAAATTATGGATATTATAGAAAAAATGGAAAAAAACACAGTATAATTTCCATAAATAAAATTGAATGCACTATCTGCACCGACCAAAATACAAAGTATAGGTAATAAAACTACAATACCTATAAGAGTTCCACTAATTGGGAAAATAAACCAAGTTTCGTTATCCATAAACAATACCACCTTATAAATTTGTTTTATAACCATATAGTTATAAAACAAATTTATATTATCATATGCATGTTAAAATGTCAATACCAAATGGTTATTAAGGTTGGTTTTGATATGAATAATTATTATTCAAGATTAAAAGATTTAAGGGAAGATCGTGATTTGTCACAACAACAGATATCAGATTATTTAGATATGAAGCAACCGCAGTATAGTCGTTATGAACGTGGTCTGAGAGATTTGCCAACGGATGTGTTGATTCGTCTTGCTAAGTTATACAAAACATCTACGGATTATATTCTAGGTTTGACTAATAATTCAAAACCGCATTATAAATAAGAATTAACTATCATAACGGGCGGTCAGTTCTTTTTATGGATTCTAATGGAACACCAAGTAATGTGTCCTAACTTGACACAAGCAGAAGGGTTTGTCTTAGGCGTAGGTGCCAATATGTTCAAAATCGCAGGACCTGTTATAGTTTATGGAACTATTGCAAGCGTGATTTATGGGGTTATTTATTGGATTATGGATAAGTTTTAAGAATATAATCTGTACAGAAATTTCTGTACCGATGCTTTATATGTTTTATTATTTTAGACAGGATAGAATTATTGCAAATTGGTACGAAAGAATTTTTATTGTATTTTTTAGTAGAATATTGTATATTAATGGTTGGTAAAGGGCGAATGCTTTTACTGACCATTTATTTTTTAAAAGGCGGTTATTATGCTTATTGCTGATTTAGAGGGATTAGATTTTAAACCTATAGAAGCGTTTAAACAGATATGGACAGAGCAGAAATACAGTTTCGTGGGCAGACCGCGACGCAATTACGGTCTGCTTTATGTGGTAAAGGGTAAAATTACCTATAAAACCGAAAGTGAAATTATAACGCTCAAATCGGGGGATATAATATTTTTGTCTAAGGGTGACTGCTATAGTGTTGAGTTTGACACTAAGGAAAGCCCTGTAGAAACCTTTTTGATTAACTTTGATATAGCTGTTAAGGAAGAAGGTTTAAAAACCGCAAAGCTGACACTTGCCGATACAAATAAAAATTTGCAAAGCGGCTTTGAAGATATCGCAAATGCCTATAAAAATGAGGAAAGCGGATTTTTAATAAGGTCACTTTTTTACAGGTGCTTTTATAATATAATGCTCATTCAGCATACACAAACAACCTCTAAAGAAACACTTGCTTTAGAGTATGCTAAAAATCTAATAACCGTTTTTGACGAACTGTCGGTTGAAGAGATTTCTCAAAAGCTTTCTATGAGTCACAGCACATTTCAAAGAAAGTTTAAATCGGCTTTCGGTGTAACACCTATAGAATTTAAGGTGTCTAAAAAAATAGAAAAAGCAAAGCTATGGCTTAGCACCACCGATATACCGATTAAAGAAATAGCGGCAACCTTAAAATACTATGATGAGGCTTATTTTAATAAGCAATTTAAAAAATATTGCGGTGTAACGCCAAAACAATACCGTGAGCAATATTTTAATAATCTGTGATTTTAATGTTTGTTGAAAAATGTCGAAAAATATGATAAACTGTAAATTATAGAAAATTAGCTTTCGATTGGAGTTTTGCACAATGCCCGTGCTAAAAGAATATAGCGGTCATATCCGCAATTGGAAATCACTTTGTAAGGAATTAGAAATTGAACCTTCGCTTTCCCGTAAAGAACGCGAGGAGGAAATTTTAATAAAGGCTTATCTTAAATGGGGTAAGGAGATGGCAATGCATCTTCACGGAATGTTTGCCTTTGCAATTTTTAATGAGCAAACTGATGAACTGTTTTGCCTCAGAGACCATTTTGGTACAACCCCGTTTTATTATTACGAAACTGCCGACGGCAGACTTTTATACAGTACAACCATAAGAGGTATTATGGAGCAGGACGGCTTTAAAAAAGAGCTTAACGAAAAGCTTTTACAGATTTATCTGACTTTAACCTATACAACAGGCGAAGAAACCTTTTTCAAGGGTGTAAAAAAACTGCTTCCTGCAAGATATATGATTTGGCACAACGGGCAGCTTAGCATTGAACAGTATTGGAAATATGAGTTTTGCCCCGATAACAGTAAAACGCTTGAAGATTGGGCAAATGAAATCCATACTACACTTAAAGATATTATGTGTGAAGTTAAGGATGATGACGAATACGCCGAAAGCTTTTTATCAGGCGGAGTAGACTCATCCTATGTATTGGCAGTATCGGACGCGCCTTATGCCAATTCCTGCGGATATGATGACAGCAGGCTTGATGAATCGGGTCTGGCGGCGGAGACTGCAAAGCTTTTAAACCGTGGCTTTAACCGTTGCCTTATTACACCCGAAGAATATTTTGCTATAGTACCTTATGTTATGTACAATATGGAGCAACCTTTGGGAGACGCCTCGGCAATAGCCTTTGCGCTCGGTTGTATCGGGGCGGCTAAGAATACTAAAATTTGTTATTCGGGCGAGGGCGCGGATGAATTTTTCGGCGGATATAATATGTACCGCAATGCCGAGAGGTATGGAGATAATTTAAAAACTTTTTATGTCGGTAATACCAACATTATGAAAGAGGATGAAAAGGCACGCATTTTAAAGAATTATGACCCGACCTTTTTGCCAATAAATCTTTTAAAGGATATTTATAAAGAAAATGAGGGTATGGACCCGCTTTCTAAAATGTGCGACGTGGATATAAAGGTCTGGCTTGAGGGGGATATTTATCTTAATGTAGATAAAATGAGCAAGGCGGCAGGGCTTGAGGTGCGAATGCCCCTTACTGACAGACGCATTTTTGATATTGCACTTCGTGTTCCACCGAAATTCAAGGTTAATGACGAGCAAAACAAATTAGCTTTACGTACTGCCGCGGCAAAGGTATTGCCTGAGGAAATTGCCTTTAGAAAGAAGCTTGGCTTTGTGGTGCCTATTCGTATGTGGCTGGCGGACGAGCGTTATAACGGCGATGTCAGGGAAAAGTTCGGTAGCGATATAGCGGCAAAATTTTTCAATTTAGATGAAATTGGCGCTATTTTTGAAGATTACATCGGCGGCAATTCGGATAATTGGCGCAAGGTCTGGACAATTTATACCTTCTTAGTATGGTATGAAGAATATTTCATAAAGCGTTAAATAAAAACCCTATCTTTTATGTATACATAAAAGATAGGGCTTTTAAGTTAATAGGTTATAGTGTCTGAGGACCGTTTATTACAAGAATATCGTCACAGTTTTGTTGTTCTTTAAATTCTGCTGTGGCAAGGCAAAAACGTCTTGGCTTATAGTTGTCGGGACGGTTGCCGTGGCAGTGGTAGGCACATAAAAGCTTTTTGCCGTCAGCAGTATAGGCGAAGCTGTGATGACCTACACCGCAAAGCCCACCGCCTTTTTTAAGAATAGGATTATTTTCATATCTTTTAAAGGGTCCAGTAGGGGAAGTGGAAGTAGCAAAGCCTACAGCATAATCCTTACAACGTGTATGGTTACAGGAGTAGGTGAGATAGTAAAGTCCTTTATGCTTTAAAACAAATGGACCTTCTGCTACCTTGCAGTCGATAGTTTCCCACGGGGTTTCAGCTTTAATAAGGCAGTTTTCGTATTCATCTTCAATGCTTAAAAGGTCATCGGTAAGGCGTGCCACAAAAATTTTGTTGCCGCCGCCAAGTCTTACGTAGTAAAGATAAGCCTTTCCGTCATCGTCAATAAAAAAGTGACCGTCAATTGCTTTTCCGTCTCTCAGCCATTTCTTTTCACTTTGAACAAAGGGGCCTAACGGGCTATCGGCTACAGCAATGGCTATGTGCTCTTCTGCAGTGTAAACCATATAAAATTTACCGTTATGGAATATAATTTCGGGCGCCCAAAACCATTTTTCGCCGATTACATCTGTACTTTTAAGGCAGTAACCCTTATTTTCCCAGTTTACAAGGTCATCCGATTCATAAACAAAAAAGCCGTCAATATCGCCTCCTGTGGTTACAAATGTGCCTAGGGTTTCATCATTTTGAGTAGTACAATAAACATAATACTTACCGCCATAGGTTAACAAAAACGGGTCAGCACCATTAAAAATAGGTTTATTAAATATATCTTTCATAATAAATACCGTACCTTACCGTATATTTCCTAATTATTATATCACAGTAAAATAAAATTGTAAATATATGCAATAAAAACACCGCAGTCCTTTTTTATGGATTTGCGGTGTTTGAATTTTAATCTGCAAGCAGTTGTCTGCCTAGCACCGTTTCCCATCCCTCAGATGCGGCGCCGTTGCCCCAATCGTATATGGTGAATTCACCTATACCTATGCCACCGTCACTGGCGTGTCCTTCGTGACCGTAGTTTTCCATCATAAAGCCGTAGTCAAGCTCGTTAAAGAAATCCCATTTTTGTTCCCATTGGGCCTTTGTGTGCGGGTTTTCGGGACAGTACATCATAGAAAATCCTGCACGCAGTGCAGATAAGCCTCTTTGTTTATATTCATCGCAGTTCAGGAATTTTCCGTATTCCATAATAAGCGGCGCAAATAAGCTCTGTCTTGAATCATTAAGCTCACCGTCGCAGTTCATAACACCGAATCCGCCCACAACATTGATAGGAAGATTTGTCGGTTGGTAGCTCGACTGTGTCATAAGCATTTCATCAAGCACACGTTGTCCGTTTTGTAAGTAATATGTATCTTTTGTGGCTTTATATGCTTCCAGCAAGGAAAGTGCTGTGAAATACATAGAGAAATTACACTGCTTAAATATTTGGTTGCGTTCTATTTTTTTGCCTACGTGGTCTCTGAAAAGTCCGCAACAAGACCAATAGGTTTCAAAATCTTCCCAACGTCCTACGGGGATAATATCCCTTATAACTGCGGCTATTGTCCTTTGAGCAGAGTTTTTATATTTAACGTTTTTTGTAATACTGTAAAGCTTCATAAGAGTGGCAGCCCCCATAGAGCTTTCGGGAGACTTATCAAGTACGCCCATAGGAGTACCGTCATCCTTAACCCAGGCAGGATAATAGCCATCGCTATCCTGAAGAGTTACCAATCTGTCAGCAAAGCGGGTAACATAGTCTAGTAATTTTTCATCCTTTTCAAGCTCATCATACCAAACAAGCATATAGTAGCACAAAAATGCCATATCCAAAATGTGCTTTGGTGACTGTCCCGGCGCATTTGTAAAGGGATTTCGGTTTGAATTATCAAAATGCTTGGTTTCCCAACCCTTGCTTTTGAAGCATTTTCTACCGTCAATTTCCACCCATTCCATTTCGGTGGCTATTACGCTGTCAAATAAGCCGTTAGTTTGTGGGAAAGAGAGTGCTAACTGCTTGGTTTTGTTAGCGTATTCTAAAAGCTCTTTATTATTGGTGCGCTTTGCGTATCTGTAAAGACCTGTAGCGCTTCTTAAAGAACAGAACCATGCCTGATTCCAAATACTGCGCTTTTCACGTTCGCTTACAACGCCTTTGTAGTTAGGACTTTGAGCAACTGTTACAATAAATGACGGTGCGCCTACTGTTTTACCGTTTAACTCAAACTCCTGCCACATAACGTTTTTCCAGTTACCGAAAGCCCAATTATATGTATGCTCAACATAAGGTGTTAAATCGGTCATATAGCCCAAGTATTCTTCGCTGTCGGTCTTGCCGTATTGCGACCAGAAGAAGTCAAGCACCTCTCTGAACGGATTTTCAAGCTCGCAGTTTACGGTTTTCACATAAAAGGCTAAGGTGATGTCTCCGTTATATGTAGCGCCCTCAACCTTTTCAAAAAGCACGTGAGCAGAGACTCTGCTTTTAGACATACCTACATAAAGCTTGTTGTTTTGAGCATCTAAATCAATATACCAAGGCACCTCTGATTTTGCGGCTAAGCGTACATCGGGGATAACTATTAAGGTTTTACCGCCACCCCTCATAATGAGGGCAGGCGTACGGAAAATATGACGCTCTGCGATATTATTTTCATTAGGTGTAAGGTGCGGTAACCAATAAAAGTCAGGCTCAAATGCAGGGGTAATTTCGATAAAGGTGTCGTCCTGAGCGAAATTGTTGGCAGTATAGTTTAAAGATATACTGGTAAAACCGTTTACGGTTTCTTGCTTTACTTTACCCGCACCGCCAATACCTGTTTCAAATATGCTCTTAATAACTGAATCATTTAAATTGTGTTCAACCTTAAACATAGGATAACAACCACCTTTCGATTTAATTATATTTTTTCAAAAAAACGCGTCAATCCCCACTGTTAATAATGCAAATAAATGTTAAAAAATCTACAATTTTTGCAAAATTAACTGTTGCGGTATTCCTTGGGTGTTTTACCCTACGGTAATGTCCCCAAGACTAAGGAAGAACTTCTTGACAGATATACCAAGTACACAAATGTTTTGCTTGATAATCCCGATATAATGGGCTTTTGTTATACACAGCTTTATGATGTTGAGCAGGAGAAAAACGGTCTTTATACATATAGCCGTGTTCCAAAGCTCGAGATGGAAAAGGTAAAGGCGGTAAATACCCGAAAGGCTAAAATAGAGGAATAAATAAAAGACCGAATTGTTAAATTATAGAATAAAAAATTGACAAGCCCGAAGCCTGTCAATTTTTTTCTTTATTGATATTTAATGTTGGTTTTATGTGTTGTTATGAATTTAATATTTTCAAATTCCTTTGCAAGTGTTTCGCTAAGTGGCTCAACAACCACATCTTCAGTGTTGAAATGACCGCCGTCAAAAAGGGAAATGCCGTAATCTGCTGCTTCTAAGAATTGGTGGTGCTTAATGTCGGCAGTAACAAGGGCATCAAAACCGCCCTTTATAGCCTCACTAATGAATTCGCCGCCACTGCCTGAGCAAACAAGTACTTTTTCTATTTTCTTGCCGCCGTCTACATATTTAACGGTACCGCCTAAGGTGTCTTTAATATGCTTTGCAAAATTTTCTGCCGTAATCGGTGAAACATCACCGCCTTGCAGAGCATAACCGTCATCTGCAATAAAAACTTTAGTGTTTTTAAGTCCTAAGGCTTTGCAAAGGCAGGTATTAACACCGCCCTTTTCGGCAACATCTAAATTAGTGTGCATTGATATTACTGAAATGCCGTTTTTAATAAGCTCAAAAGGAATATTTCCCGACAAAATGCTTTTGGGCGGACTGAAAATTACGGGGTGGTGGGTGATTATAAGCTCACAACCCTTTTCTTTTGCCAATTCCACAGTTTCTAAGGTGCAGTCAAGCGATATTAAAGTTTTGCTTACAGTCTGCTTACCGTCACCGATAAGAAGCCCTACATTATCAAAATCACAGGCAGTATCGATGGGGAAGAGGCTATTTAAAAATTCATAAATATCGTTTACAGTCATAGCTTATGCCTTCTTAGCAAAAGAATCTTTAAGGGCAACCGTGCGGTTGAAGACCAATCTTTCGTCGGTAGAGTCTTTATCAAGACAGAAATAACCCTGACGCATAAACTGGAAGGTTTCACCAACCTTAACAGATTTAAGACCTGCATCTATTTTGCAGTCGGTTAAAACTGTGAGAGATTCGGGATTAAGGTTATCCGCAAAAGAGGAAACTCCCTCTTCATCACTTGGGTTTGGAACATTGAAAAGTCTCTCGTAAAGACGAACTTCAACATCAGCAGAGTTTTTAGCATCAACCCAGTGAAGTGTGCCCTTAACCTTTCTTCCGTCGGGTGTTTCACCACCGAAGCTTTCGGGGTCGTAGGTGCAGTGAACTGCTGTAATATTACCGTTTTCATCGGTCTCGTGAGAAGCATACTTGATGTAGTAAGCGCCCTTAAGACGTACTTCTTTCTGAGGGCAAAGACGGAAATATTTACCCGGTGGGTCTAACATAAAGTCATCCTGCTCGATATATATTTCTTTTGAGAATGTAACCGATGTTTTGCCAAGCTCAGGCTTGTTGGGGTTAATGTCAACCTCAATAATATCGGTCTTATACTCCGGGTAGTTATCAATAATAATTTTTAGTGGACGAAGCACCGCCATTGCGCGCTCGGCATTCTCGTTAAGATAATCGCGAACGCAGGCTTCAAGCAGAGCATAGTCAATTACGCTGTAAGCCTTAGAAACACCGATTTTATCAACAAAATCGCGCACAGCTTCTGCAGGGTAGCCACGTCTTCTCATACCGCATATGGTAGCCATTCTCGGATCGTCCCAACCCGAAACCAAACCGTCGTTAACAAGCTTTAAGCACTTACGTTTACTGGTTAAAGTATAGTTTACATTCATTCTTGCAAACTCTATCTGACGGGGGGCTTCAGGAATTTTTAAAACCTCTAAAAACCAATTGTAAAGGGGACGGTGGTTTTCAAATTCCAAAGAGCAAAGGGAGTGGGTAACACCCTCTTTAGCATCACTCAAAGGATGCGCAAAGTCATACATCGGGTAAACGCACCATTTGTCGCCTGTTCTGTGATGTGTTGCGTGCATAATGCGGTAAATGATGGGGTCGCGCATATTAAGGTTTGAGGATGCCATATCAATTTTGGCTCTGAGCACCATTGCACCGTTTTCAAATTCACCCTCGGTCATTCTGCGGAAGAGGTCCTTGGTTTCTTCTATAGGCCTGTCGCGATAGGGGCTGTTAACACCTGCTTCTGTAAGTGTACCGCGCATTTCCTTGATTTCCTCGGGGGTAGACTCGTCAACATAAGCCAGTCCCATATCTATCAGCTTTAATGCACATTCATAGATAAAATCAAAGTAATCGGATGCAAAATAAACATTGTCCCAATTAAAGCCGAGCCACTTAATGTCTTCCTTAATAGCGTCAACATATTCTACATCTTCCTTGGTGGGATTGGTGTCATCAAGTCTTAAATTACATTTTCCACCGTATTTTTCGGCTGTGGCAAAGTCAATGCAAATAGCCTTTGCGTGACCTATATGCAAATAGCCGTTAGGCTCGGGGGGAAAACGGGTCTGCACCTTTTTGTAAACGCCTTCCTTTAAATCCTCGTCAATAAAATCGTGAATAAAGTTGGAGGGCTTGCTTTCTTCTTCTGTTAAAATAATATTTTCTTCCATATCAAAAACCCTTTAAAGTGAATTAATCGTGTCGTTTATGCGCTTAATACATTCGTCTTTACCTAACACCTGCATAATACTGCAAAGGTCGGGAGTGTTGCGTCTGCCCGTAATTGCAATTCTAAGCACTGTGCTAAGGTCGCCTGCGTGACCCTTATATAAATCGGGGTCTGCCTTATACTGCTTTGTTTCGGCCGCAAAATTTATTGTGGGGGCAATTTCTTTAATTCTGTCGAACCAAGCCTGACGGTCGTCTGCAGGATTGTAAACCTCTTTATATGCAGTAAGGAAAGCTATAGCATCTGCCTTTTCAATATTTTCGGGAAGTTCACAGTTTGGTATATAAAGCTCGTCGAAAAGGTATGAGAAATAGTCCTTAGCCTCACTCCAACGCGCAATATCCTTTCGGGGTTTGGGAACATCGCGGTCAATAGCGAGCACCGATTTGGTGTATTCGGGATTTTTGGTGAGTATTTTGTAAAACTCGCCGTCAAATTCCTCAGCCCAAGCGGTAAGCTTTTCGTAAACCTCAGCGCTGTTTAGCTTTGCAACCATATTTTTGCTGACATCCGTAAGCTTTACCTCATCAAAAAGCGCGCCCGAAACGCTCATCTTCTTGAGATTGAATTTAAACTCTTTATATGAAGCATCGGGATTTGCGCGGCGCCAGTCCTCAAAGTCAGAAGCGGCAACCGTCATAAGATAGTTGATTACACATTCGCTGTCATAGCCCTGCTCTGCAAAGAAATGTACTGCGGCCTCGGGGTCCTTGCGCTTTGAAATTTTACGCTTGGCACCGTTATCAAGCTTCATAATAGGAGAAATGTGTCCAAATTTTGGAGGCTTAAAACCTAAAATTTTGAAAAGCTGAATGTGCTTTGGCACAGAGGAAATCCATTCGTCACCTCGAAGCACGTGGGTTGTGCGCATTAGGTGGTCGTCAACCGCGTGGGCGAAGTGATAGGTGGGAATACCGTCAGATTTCAGAAGAACAAAATCCTCATCATTTTCGGGCATTTCTATTTTGCCCTTGATTGTATCTTCAAATATAACCTTGTTTTCCTCACTGCCTGGGGATTTTAAACGCACTACAAAGGGCTTGCCTTCATCAATTAAGACCTTTGCCTCTTCGTAGGTGATATCTCTGTGCTTTGCAAATTTACCGTAGTAGCCCGTTCTGAGTTTTGCGGTTTCCTGCTCGCCGCGTACAGCCTCTAATTCCTCGGCGGTACAGAAACAAGGGTAGGCAAGACCCCCTCGGATAAGCTCTTTAACATAGGTCTGGTAAATTTTGGCACGCTCACTCTGCTTATAAGGACCGTAATCGCCCTTTTGTTCGGTGCCTGAAATAAAGCCCTCGTCAATTGTAATTCCAAAACGGTTAAGTCCGTCAATAATATCCTCAATACCGCCCGAAATCTCACGCTTTTTATCGGTATCTTCAATTCTTGTAAAGAAAACACCGCCTGTTGAGGTTGCGGTAATGCGGTTAACAAGAGCAGCAAAAAGAGTGCCTAAATGTAAATAGCCTGTGGGGCTTGGTGCTATTCTTACAACCCTCGCACCCTCGGGCAAATTACGCGCGGGGTAAAGGTTTTCATAATAATCGGGTGTGTTTTTTATGTTTGGCAGTAAAAGCTCTGCCATTTTAATATTATCTGTCATAAAATCAGTCCTCGCGAAGTAGCTTGTTAAGCTCGTTCATAAATGTATTAATGTCTTTAAACTGACGGTAAACGCTGGCAAAACGAACATAAGCCACTTCGTCAATCTTCTTAAGCTTTTCCATAACAAGCTCGCCTATACGCTCACTACTTACCTCACGGTCAAGCGAGTTTTGAATGGTAACCTCAATTTCATCAATCATATTATCCAAGGTATCAAACGAAACAGGACGTTTTTCGCAAGCGCGAAGAAGACCTGTCATTAGCTTGTCCCTATTGAAAGTTTCTCTCGATTTATCTTTCTTTATAACGATTATAGGAAGACTTTCTATAATCTCATAGGTGGTAAAACGCTTCTGGCACTGAAGACATTCTCTCCTTCTTCTTATGCGTTGACCCTCGTCTGTAGGGCGTGAGTCTATAACCTTACTTTCTTCAAAAGCACAAAAAGGACATTTCATAATTATTTCTCCTTTTAAAAAATATTGGTATTATCTTCTATATACTACCATATATAGTGGTAAAATACAAGTATTAAAATTAAAAAAGCCGATAGATAGTTGTTTTTAGAATAAAGAATATAAGTTTTTGACTCAAAACTGCATAAAAATGAAAAAAGTTATGAAATATGCAAAAAAATTGTATAAATTACTCGACAAATACTTAATAATATGTTATAATTTTCTTTAATTAAAATTGTGGCTTTTATGCCAAAGGAATGATAACAAAATGCCAATTACCGATTTTTTAGAGCGGAACGCGAAAATTTATCCTAATGATTCCGCAATAGTTGAGGTTAATCCGGAAAAACAACCCGAAAAAAGTATGACCTGGCGCGAATTCAATCTTATTGAAACCGCCGCCGAGAGCGATAAATACCGCCGAGAGATTACCTGGAAGGAATTTGATATTAAGGCTAACCGCTTTGCAAATTTACTTTTCACAAGAGGCATTAAAAGAGGCGACAAAGTTGCAATTCTTTTAATGAACTGCCTTGAATGGTTGCCGATTTATTTCGGTATTCTTAAAACGGGCGCTTTGGTTGTGCCTATGAATTACCGTTATTCCTCGGACGAAATAAAGTACTGCCTTGATTTAGCGGATGTCAGAATGCTTGTATTCGGTCCTGAGTTTATTGACCGAATTAATGCTATTACCGATGAAATAGGTCAGGTGGATAATCTTTTTTATGTAGGTGATAGGGAAGACACACCCGATTATGCCGATAACTACGCAGAAATGACCTATTACTGTTCTTCAACCGTTCCGCCTGTGGAGCTAAAGGACAGTGACGATGCAGCTATTTATTTTTCTTCGGGTACAACAGGTTTCCCGAAAGCTATTCTTCACCGCCATGCCGCACTTGTTTCTTCCTGCTACACTGAGCAAAACCACCATTCACAGTCTAAGGACGATGTTTTCCTTTGCATACCGCCGCTTTATCACACGGGCGCTAAAATGCATTGGTTTGGCTCGCTTTTAGTAGGCGCTAAGTCGGTATTGCTTAGAGGTGTCAGACCCGAATGGGTGCTACAGACTGTGTCGGACGAAAAGGCAAGCATTGTATGGCTTTTGGTTCCGTGGGTGCAGGATATACTTGACAGTATTGACAGGGGCGACCTAAAGCTAGAGGATTACACCCTGTCCCAATGGCGACTTATGCATGTTGGCGCTCAGCCCGTGCCGCCGTCACTTATAAAGCGTTGGAAGAATATGTTCCCCACACACGAATATGACACTAACTACGGTCTTTCAGAGTCAATAGGACCTGGTTGTGTGCATTTGGGTGTAGAAAATATACACAAGGTTGGCGCTATCGGTAAAGCCGGCTATCTTTGGGAAACTAAGATTGTAGACGAAAACGGTGAGCCCGTAAGCCGCGGCGAAGTAGGTGAGCTTGCAGTTAAGGGCGACGGCGTAATGAAATGCTATTACAAAAACCCCGAGGCTACTGCCGAAATTCTTAAGGGTGAATGGCTTCTTACAGGCGATATGGCTAAAGAGGATGAGGACGGATTTATCTACCTTGTAGACCGCAAAAAAGATGTAATTATAAGCGGCGGTGAAAATCTTTATCCCGTTCAGATTGAAGACCACCTGAGAGCCTATGACAAAATTAAGGATGTTGCGGTAATCGGTCTTCCCGATAAGCGACTTGGTGAAATTGCAACTGCAATTATTGAAATCAAGCAGGGAATGACCTGCACAGAGGATGAAATTAACGAATTCTGCTTGTCACTTCCTAAATATAAGCGTCCGCGTAAAATTATTTTTGCAGATGTTCCGCGTAACCCAACGGGTAAAATTGAAAAGCCTAAGCTTCGTGAAATGTATTGCGGTGGCAGTCTTGTTGAAGCACAGATAACGGGCTAATTTAAGATTAAAATTATTATATAGGTGAAATTAAATGAAAAAATTAATGTTAGGTAACGAAGCGGTAGCTCGCGGTCTTTTAGAGGCAGGTTGCTCGATTGTATCAAGCTATCCGGGAACTCCCTCTACCGAAATTACCGAGTATGCCGCTCGATATGATGAAATTTACTGCGAATGGGCACCAAACGAAAAGGTTGCTTGCGAGGTGGCCTTCGGTGCATCCTTAGGCGGTGCCAGAAGTGCTTGCTGTATGAAGCACGTAGGTCTTAATGTTGCGGCAGACCCTCTTTTTACAATGTCTTACACAGGCGTTAACGGCGGTCTTGTAATCTGCGTTGCAGATGACCCCGGTATGCACTCTTCACAGAACGAGCAGGATTCCCGTCACTATGCTATAGCTTCAAAAATTCCTATGCTTGAGCCGTCTGACTCAAGAGAAGCTAAAGAATTTGCAAAGATTGCTTTCACACTTTCAGAGCAGTTTGATACACCTGTGCTTCTTAGAATGTGCACAAGAATTGCGCACTCACAGTGCAGTGTTGAAATGTGCGAGCCACCTGCCGCTGTAAAAAAGGAATATGTTAAAAATCCGCAGAAATACATAATGGCGCCCGCTAATGCCATTCGCCGCCACCCTGTAGTTGAAGAAAGAACTGCAAAGCTTATCTCTTTTGCAGAGACTACCGAGCTTAACCGCGTAGAGTGGGCAGAGGATAAGTCGTTAGGTATTATTACCTCGGGTACTTGCTATGACTATGTAAAAGAGGTTATGGGCGACAGCGTTTCTGTAATGAAATTAGGTCTTGTAAATCCGCTTCCTGTCGAATTAATAAAGGTTTTTGCCGCTAAGGTTGAGCGTGTAATCGTTATTGAAGAACTTGACCCTGTAATTGAAAATCATTGTAAAGCCTTGGGAATTGAGGTTGACGGCAAAAACCTGCTTCCAATCTGCGGTGAGTTTTCACAAAAGATTATTGCGGATGCTTTGGGTGTGGAATCCAAAGGGTTTACAGCACCTTTAGAGAATATTCCTGTGCGTCCCCCCGTTATGTGCTCTGGTTGTCCGCATAGAGGCCTTTTCTATGTGCTGTCAAAGAATAAGCTTACGGTTTTAGGCGATATCGGTTGTTATACCTTAGGCTCTGCCGCGCCCCTAAATGCTATTGACTCTGTTCTTTGTATGGGTGCCTCAGTTTCGGGTGTTCACGGCTTTAATAAGGCAAAGGGTGCTGAAGCTGAAAACAAAACCGTTTGCGTTATCGGTGATTCTACCTTTATGCATTCGGGTATGACAGGTCTTGCAAACATTGCCTACAACGGTACAAATTCAACCGTTATTATTGTCGATAATTCAATCACAGGTATGACAGGACATCAGCAAAATCCCACAACAGGTTATAACATTAAGGGCGACCCCGCTACTAAGATAGATTTGGAAGCTTTGTGCAAGGCCCTTGGAATTAACCGCGTTCGCGTTGTAGATCCCTATGATTTAAAGGCAACAGAGGCGGCTGTAAAAGAGGAAATAGCCGTTAATGAGCCCTCTGTAATTATTTCACGCAGACCTTGTGCGCTTTTAAAATACGTAAAAGCAAAGCCTGCTCTTAAAATTGACGGTGAAAAGTGCCGTTCCTGCAAGGCTTGTATGCGAATTGGCTGTCCCGCTATCAGTATGAAGGACGGCAAGGCTGTTATAGATGCTACACAGTGTGTAGGCTGCGGCGTTTGCGAGCAGTTATGCGCATTTGGCGCTATCGGAGGTGATATGTAATGAAGGTTTCCAATATTATGATTGTAGGTGTTGGCGGTCAGGGCTCGCTTCTGGCAAGTAAGCTTTTAGGTAGACTTCTTGTAAACGAGGGCTTTGATGTTAAGGTTTCAGAGGTCCACGGTATGAGTCAGCGCGGAGGAAGCGTTGTTACATACGTCCGCTATGGTGACAAGGTTTATTCACCTATTATTGATAAGGGCGAGGCCGATTTTATAGTTTCCTTTGAAAAGCTGGAGGCGGCGCGTTATGCATCCTACTTAGCCAAGGGCGGTAAAATAATAGTAAACTCTCAGGAAATTGACCCTATGCCTGTAATTACAGGTGCTAGCACTTATCCACATGATGCTTTGGAAATTCTTGGCGAACGGGGAATAGATGTTGACTGCATAGATGCTCTAAGCCCTGCTTTAGAGGCGGGCTCCTCAAAGGCGGTAAACATAGTTTTAATGGGCAGACTTTCAAAAAGTCTTAATATCCCCGAAGAAAAATGGTTAGAGGCTATTGAGCAGACGGTTGCCCCCAAGTTTGCAGAAATGAACAAAAAAGCATTTAAGCTCGGAAGAGCATAAAAAATAGAAGCAAAGGTGTGACATTATGGGAAAAAGGAAGTATTATCAACCGGAAATTGAAACAATGCCGGTTGAGGAAATCAAAAAAATGCAGTCCGAAAAGCTTGTTAAGCAGGTAAAGCATGCTTATGAGGATGTGCCTTATTACCGCGATTTGATGGATAAAAAGGGTGTTAAGCCCGAGGATATCCACGGTATTGAGGACCTTTATAAGCTACCCTTTATCGAGAAATCTGATTTAAGAGAGGGTTATCCTTACGGAATGTTAGGCAAACCTCTTGAGGACTGTGTTCGTATTCAGTCAACCTCAGGTACTACAGGTAAGCGTGTAATTGCGTACTATACTCAGCACGATATCGACCTTTGGGACGATTGCTGTGCCCGTGCTTTAGTTGCGGCAGGCGCTGATAAAGAGGATGTAGTTCAGGTAAGCTATGGCTACGGTCTTTTTACAGGCGGTCCCGGTCTTAACGGCGGCTCACATAAGGTTGGATGCCTTACACTTCCTATGTCTTCGGGTAATACCGAGCGTCAGATCCAGTTTATGACCGACCTTAATGCTACAGTTATCTGCTGTACCCCGTCTTATGCCGCATATCTCGGTGAGTCCTTAAAGGAAATGGGTTACACACCCGATACCATTCCGCTAAAGGCAGGTATCTTCGGCGCAGAGGCTTGGACCGAGGAAAACCGCCGCGAGCTTGAAAAGAATTTGGGTATCAAGGCTTACGATATTTACGGTCTTACCGAAATTTCGGGCCCAGGTATTTCTTTTGAATGTGAAGAGCAGGGTGGTATGCATATTAACGAGGACCACTTCCTTGCTGAAATAATTAATCCCGAAACAGGCGAGCCTTTGCCCGAGGGCGAAAAGGGTGAGCTTGTATTTACCTGTCTTGATAAAGAGGCTTTCCCGCTTATCCGTTACCGCACAAGAGATATTTGCGTGCTTAGCCGTAAAAAGTGCGCCTGCGGCAGAACCTTTATTCGTATGGCTAAGCCTATGGGTAGAAGTGATGATATGCTTATTATCCGCGGTGTTAACGTATTCCCCTCACAGATTGAGGCTGTACTTATTAAAGAGGGTTGCTCTCTTAACTATCAGATTAAGATTTCACGTGTTAATAACAGCGATACCTTTGATGTTTATGTTGAGCTACCGCCCGAGCAGTTCGATGATTCGGTTAAGAATCTTTCTGCCAAGGAAAAATCCTTGCAGGCAGCGCTCAGAAGTATGCTGGGTATTGGCCCCGCTGTTCACCTTGTACCGCCTAAGACCATTGCCAGAAGCGAGGGCAAGGCAGTACGTATTGTTGACGAGCGCAAGCTTTACGATTAATAGGAGGGTTTAATTATGGCTATCAGACAGCTTTCTGTTTTTGTTGAAAATAAAAAGGGTACACTCCACGAAATTACCGATGTTCTGGCAAAGTCAGGAATTGACCTTCGCTCAATGTGCATTGCCGATACAAGCGACTACGGTATAGTTCGTATAATTGCAAACGAGCCCGAGCGTGCTAAAGAAATTCTAAATGGCGCAGGTCACGCCGCAAATGTAAGAAATGTTACTGCTTTTGCAGTACCTGACCAACCGGGCGGTCTTTCAAAGGTGCTTAGTATTCTTGAAGAAAAGGGCATTGATATTGAATATATGTATGCTTTGGTTACTAAGATTGCAGGTAAGGCTTATGCTGTAATGAGAACCAATGATGAAGAAAAGGCTGAAAAGCTTTTAGCATCTAACGGCATCGAGCTTCTTGATGAAGCACATATCTAAATAAGTTAAAAACGACTGTTTCAAAAAAAGAAACAGTCGTTTTTGCTTTACAGTCCGTTATTCTAAAGTATTTATTTAATCTTCTGATATTTCGCTGAAATTGTAGACATATTTATCTGCGGTGTTTTTAAGCTGTTCTTCATAGTTTTTAGATAACTCTTCATAAACTGCCACAGTTTTCATACCCGCTTTTTTGGCTGTAGAAATTGCGGTGAAATTATCATCTACAAAAACACAGTCGCTAAGCTTTGTATTTAGTCTTTCTGCAACCATTTCGTAAATTACGGTTTCAGATTTTGTACAGCCGAAATCTTCAATTGTCCAGACATTATTAAATAGTTCAAAAACACCGAGCCTTTTAAGACAAATATCAACATAAAGGTGAGGAGAAGCAGTCAGCACATTTAAGCTATGCCCTTGCTTTTTGAGGGCTATAAGTGTATCTTTAACGCTTTCTTTTAAAGGCACTACAGTTGTGTATTTTTCGTATAAAGCAGTATTAATAGCCTTAACGTGTTCTTCCAAAGATGACTTCACACCTAATGATAGAGCATATTCAGCACCCTTTACATTGCCAAGAGGTGTTATTGTTTCTACAAAGTTTTCGGGACAGGGAATACCGTGTGCCTCAAGCGCTTCAATATGCGTGCCTGCCCAATATGGCATAGAATCAACCAAAGTACCGTCAAAATCAAATATATAAAACAAAATATCACATCCCAAGGTTTAATTATATTTACTGAGCATGTATATGTCAATTAATTAATTTAATACGAATTGGTTTGTTGAATTTTTTCGCAAAATTAATCATTGATTTAGTGCCTCTGCTTTTTCCGTCCCAAAAGCATATAATATAATCACTTATTTCTGCCATTATTTTGTTTCTTTTAGGTCCTGCTGATTTTCCGTATTTTAGCCATTCTGCAGGATATCGCTCAATCTTATAACCGTTTTCTATTGCATATCTTTCTCCTAGCATATCTGCACCCTCACAACAACCCGAAACAAAAATTAAAGTATTATCGGTTTTAATTCTGCTTATGCAAAAATCTATGTATTCCTTTGCTTCTTCATAATTGTTATAATTTCTACAACCTGCAACAATAATTTTAATTGTCATAAAAACCTTTCTTTCTATGGGGATTATATCCCCTTAATATTTAAGATTATAACCCCCATAATATATATTGTCAAGGAGGGTTATTATGATAATATACGACAGATTGTGGCTGACGATGAAAAAGAAAGGTTTTTCAACATATAAATTAAGAGAATCCTGTGGGATAGACAGTAAAACTATTAGAAGATTAAAGGCAAATGAAAATATAGAAACTAAAACATTGGATAAGCTTTGCACCGCTCTTGACTGCAAAATAGAAGATATAATTGAATATAAAAAGTAGAAGAGGTGAGTCGTGAAGGCTCACCTCTGACTGTTTAATAGTCGGGATTGTTTTTCGATTTTAAGATTGTACCGTCAGTAGCGTTTATATGATAGTCATAGTCGGTATTATCTTTTTCAAAATCAATTTCGTAGACTAATATTCCGTTTTCAAAATCAAGCTCAATATCATAGTCGTAAATTTCTGCCTCTGTAAGCCCCGCGTGTTTTAAGGCGATGCTTTTAGCTTCGTCCCTTGTAATCTTGGCTTCTGTCGAGTTGGGTGTAATTTTAGAGCTTTCGGTTACCATAGGTGTAGAACCGCTTTCGTTTATTTGGGATGCGGAATTATTTCCGTTACTTGTTGTGGGTGAATTATTAAGGTTAGCGCCACGTGTACAGCCTACAACAGAAAGCAGAAGTATAAAAGAAAGGGTTAACAGGGATAATAGCTTTTTCATTTGGTTTCCTCCTTTAAAATTAAAATAAAAACAGGAAAGTCTAAAAATAGGCTTTCCTGTTTAGTCTATGCAAAATTATTTAAAATATCTGTTTAAAAGACCTTCGAAAGCTTTGCCGTGACGGGCTTCGTCACGAGCCATTTCATGAACGGTATCGTGAATAGCGTCAAGACCGAGTTCCTTAGCAAGCTTTGCAAGCTCAAACTTACCGAGTGTAGCGCCGTTTTCAGCATCTACGCGCATCTCAAGGTTTTTCTTGGTGCTGTCGGTAACAACCTCGCCCAAAAGCTCAGCAAATTTTGCTGCGTGCTCAGCCTCTTCTAAAGCGGCCTTTTCCCAATAAAGACCGATTTCGGGATAACCCTCTCTGTGAGCTACTCTCGACATTGCAAGATACATACCAACCTCACAGCACTCGCCGTTAAAGTTTTCGCGAAGACCTTCGATAATTTTTTCGTCAACGCCCTTGGCAATACCTACAACGTGCTCAGCAGCCCAAGTTTTTTCGCCTGCCTGCTCCTGAAACTTAGAAGCGGGAGCATTACAAATAGGGCACTTATCGGGAGCAGCTTCTCCTTCGTGGGTGTAACCGCATACAAGACATACATACTTTTTCATTTTAATTTCCTCCAAAATTTAATTATTTTTTTTGCATTTTTGACAGATACCGTAAACCACATATACCGAAAGCCTCGGTTCAAAACCATATTTAACTGCTATTTCGGTAAGAGGATCACTATCAAGACGCGCATCAGTTATACAGTCACAACATTTGCAGTGCAGGTGAGCGTGCGGACGGATATCACCGTCAAAATGCTCAAAGCCGTCACCAACATTAATGCTTAGAATTTCACCCGCCGCGCTAAGTGCAGAGAGATTTCTGTAAACTGTACCAAGACTAATATTAGGAATTACCTCGCGTACATGCTCGTAAATCCAATTAGCTGTGGGGTGAGTATCTGTCGAGCGCAAAACATTTAAAATGGCTTCGCGCTGTCTGGAATAGTTTTTCATTTGAATCACCCAAATCAGTAATGATTACTATTTTATTATACATATAATTTTTCGATTGTCAATACTTTTTTTGAAAAAAAATTAAATTTTTCTTTTGTGTTTTACAAAATACGAAAAAATAGCTTTTTACTCGCTGTTATTCAACATATTTTCTTGACTTTTTAAAGGTGGGGTATTATTATTAAAATAGGTAAATTTGTGAATGTGGAGATATTGAGAACATATGAGCAATAATATAATATCTAATTCGGTAATAAAGCGTTTGCCGAGATATTACAGATTTTTGGGCGAGCTAAAAAGTTTAGGGTTTACCAGAATTTCTTCAAGAGAGCTCTCCGAAAGAATGGGGCTAACGGCTAGCCAAATCCGTCAGGACCTTAACTGCTACGGCGGCTTCGGTCAACAGGGCTATGGTTATAATATTGAAATATTGCAGACAGAAATCGGCAAAATTCTAGGAATTGACCGTCCTAAAAGCACTATACTTATAGGTATGGGTAACTTAGGTCGTGCCGTAACAATGCACATAAATTTTGAATCCAAGGGCTTTAGATTAATCGGACTTTTTGACAGTAAGGAGTCACTTGTGGGTCAGGTGATTAAAAACCTGCCTATAAGAAATACATCAACCCTGGATGAGTTTTGCAGGGAAAACCGTCCCGAAGCGGCAATTCTTTGTATTCCCAAAGAGGCCGCAAAATCTATTTGTGACCAGTTGGTTAAGCTTGGTATAAAGGGTTTTTGGAATTTCAGTCACTATGATTTAGCAATGCAATATCCCGATGTTAAGGTTGAAAATGTTCATTTCGGCGACAGTCTTATGACACTTTCCTATAGACTTAATAACGATTAATATGTAGCCAAATCCAATGCCGTTGGGGTTTTACCAACGGCATTTAAATTTATAAAGGTGGGTGATATTTTGAAGGATTATATTTTGAAGCGGCCAATGTTATTAAGCGCTATACTTTGCGTCGTAGTTTCGGTTTTAGGGTATTATTTTAAAATATCAATACTGTTTTCATCCGCTATATCAGTGGCAATTTTTATTTGGTTAATTCTTCAAAATAAAAGTGTTAATGCTAAAATTATAGCAATTACCGTGATAATTATGACACTTTCCTTGATTACCACGGTTGGAAGAGCCGATACAATAAGTAATCAAAGCGGCAAAACCGCTGAATGTAATTTTATTGTTACCGATATTACATATAGCTCTGCGAATTACTGCCGTGCGGATATTGAAGTTACCGAAAGCATTTTGTTGCCAAAGGGAACTAAGCTTTCGGTTGGGTATTCGGATGTTATTTTAAGCTTAGGCGATAGGGCAGAGGGAGAAATTAAACTAAATAATATAGATAAGGATTATAGAGAACTTAATTACAGCAAAGAAATATTTTTAAACGGTAATTTAAAGGAATTTAACATTAAGGAAAATTCATCTGATATAGTGTTAAAGCTGATAGGTAAGGTGAGAAACTATATCAGCGATACACTGTTTTCCAATATGAGTTATTCTGCGGCTTCAACAGTTGGTGGAATTGTTTTAGGAGAGGACAAGTACTTCACCGAAGAATTTGGCGAGAATATTAAAGCCTCGGGTGTGAGTCACGTAATGGTGGTTTCGGGAATGCATCTGTCGGTATTTGTGCTGATAGCAACCTACTTAATTGAAAAGGTTGTTTATAACAAATATTTAAGGGCATTGCTGATTTCATTTACTGTATTATTTCTGATTGCCGTTTGCGGTTTTACGGCTTCAATGCTAAGGTCGGGAATTACATATTTGCTAATGGCTCTGGCTTTGGTTTTTGACAAAAAGGGTGTACCCGAAAATACTTTAGGCGCGTCAGTTACAATAATACTGATTATTTCACCCTTTACTATCCTTAATATAGGCTTTCAGTTATCGGTGTTAGCCACCTTTGGTATACTGGCAATAGCGCTACCTATAATTAACTTAATAAGCAAGCGCGGCATAATTAAAAATAAAATATTTCTTGGCGTTTTTTCTGCGGTATTAACAACCTTAAGCGCTACGCTTTTAACAATGCCTGTTTCAGTAAACGCCTTTGGCTATGTTTCGACAGTTGCGCTATTCAGCAATCTTTTAATCACAGTTGCGGTTGACATAATCCTTTGGATTGTGGTGTTGGCATTAGTTATAAACATCTTTTTTTCAAGGGCGGCAAGCGTGTTATTTTATATATGTGAGCCTGTAGTGAATTTTGTGAATTCGGTAATTAATAGCTTTGGCAGTCTTGAATTTGCAGTATTAGAGACACCTAAATATGTTGCGTTGATACTAATTTTATTAATATTATTATGCTTTGGTGTTTTGCTTGCTTGTAAAAAGCGGATAGATGTGTTAAAATTAAAAGAAATACGTAGAAAAATAATTACGGAAGGCGGTAGTCTTAAAAAATGGCGGTAGTTTTTGAAGAGACACTTAAAAAGAATATTACCACGGCTATATCGGGCGTTTATATCCTTTTTGGTGAGGACAGTTTTTTAAAAAAGAACTATGCTGATAAAATAGGCAAGAAAATCGCCGATACGGAAGATATTTTTAATTACTGCAAATTTGACGGTAGCTGTGATTTGCAGGATGTTTATGATGCGGCAATGCAAATTCCCTTTATGTCGGATAAAAAATATATTGAGCTTTGCGATTATGATTTCGAGCACTGCGCAAAGTCGGATTTTGATAAGCTTTGCGACCTTATAACCGAAATACCCGATACTGCGGTTTTGGTAATCCGGTTTGACAGTATTGAGGTTGATTCTAAAAAAAGCGCCAAGTTTAAAAAATTGCTTACTGCTACAGAAAAGGCGGGCGGCTTGGCGGTTAATTTAGAGCATAGAAAAATGCCCGAGCTTATAAAAATGCTTAGTGACGGCGCCGCAAAGCGCGGCTCTAAAATGGAGCCGAGTGCTGCAAGATATCTTATAGAAACCGCGGGCGACGATATAGACACACTTAAAAACGAGCTTATAAAGCTCTGCGCTTTTGCAGGCAATGATACAATCACAAAGGAAACTGTTGACAAGGTTTCGGTAAAAACGGTTGAGGCTTCGGTTTACAATCTGTCGCGCTTTATTTTAAATACGGAAACCTCGGCGGCGTTATCCTGCCTTGATGAGCTTTTCTTTATGCGAATTGAGCCAATGATAATTTTGCACACGGTGTCTTCGGTTTATGTGGATATGTTCCGTATCTATTCCGCTAAGGAGCAAGGACTTAGTATTAAGGATGTAGCCGCGCAGTTTGGTTACAAGGGCAGGGAATTTGTGCTTGAAAAGGCGGCGCAAAGTCTTAGAAAATTTGATTTCAAGCGGCTTAATTTAAGCTTAGAGGCATTGACTGCTGCCGATAAAAGCCTTAAATCCTTTGGCGCGGATAGCCGAATTATTTTAGAACAGCTTATAATCAGACTGATTTACATTATTACAAAGGGTGAAGCAGTTGATTAAAATTGATAAGCCGATAATTGTTGAGGGCAAGTATGACAAGATTACCCTTGAAAATGTGGTAGATGCCTTAATAATTTCTACAGACGGCTTCGGTATTTTTAAAAATAAAGAAAAATGCCGTATGATTAAGGCTCTGGCAGAAAAAAATAACGGCATTATTGTTATGACTGACAGTGATTATGCGGGCGCGCAGATAAGGGCATATCTTAAAAATATTATAGGTAATAGCCCAATTATTAATGT
The DNA here is from genome assembly GCA_964575985.1 of uncultured Ruminococcus sp. GTDB lineage: Bacteria > Bacillota > Clostridia > Oscillospirales > Acutalibacteraceae > UBA737. Next base: position 24,969 of record CAZNTP010000014.1, read on the forward strand.
TTATGTGCCGTGCCTTGAGGGCAAAGAAAAACGTAAAGCCGTAAAGAGTAAGCAGGGGCTTTTAGGTGTTGAGGGCATGAGCCGGGAAATTATTATAAAAGCCCTTGAAAAAAGCGGTGTTACTGCCGGTGAAACCATAAACCCGCGCCCTAAAATTACTAAAACGGATTTGTTCAATGTCGGGCTTTCGGGTTCTGTCGATAGTACTCTTAAAAGAAAGGCACTGCTTAAATATTTAGAGCTTCCCGAAACCCTTTCGCCTAATGCTATGCTTGATGTATTAAACAATATTTTGGAGCCAAATGAATTTTTTGAGGTGGCTGAAAAATGTCTAAACGAGCAAGACAAAAATTAAAGCTTATATACACGCTTGATATACTGAAAAAATACAGCGACGAGGAAAACCCTTTAAACGCCGCAAAAATTGCTGAAAAGCTTTTGGATTACGGTATCGAGGCGGAAAGAAAGTCTATTTATGACGATATTGCTTGCCTTGAAGAATACGGTTGCGATATTATCAAGTCTGAGTCCCCTAAGGGTTGGTTTATTGGTGACCGCGAGTTTGAAATACCTGAAATATATCTGCTTTGCGATGCGGTACGCTCGGCTAAGTTTATAAGCGCTAAAAAAAGCGC
>CAZNTP010000015.1:0-25446 GCA_964575985.1 uncultured Ruminococcus sp.
ATAGAGCCGCCGTACTGAATAGTAACAGTCTCGGCAACATCCTCACCGTAAGCCTCAGCAATAGCGGCACGAACATAGCCGTTGCCCTCATCAGCCTGCTCAGCAGTAGCAGTAACGCCTGTGCCGATAGCCCAAACAGGCTCGTAAGCTACGATAATATTCTTTAACTGCTCTTTTGTAACATTAGTAAGAGCCATCTTGGTCTGGTATTTAAGTAAGGTTTCGGTGTAGCCAAGCTCTCTCTGCTCTAAGGTCTCCCCTACACATACAATAGCGGTAAGACCTGCGTTTACAGCGGCAAGTGTGCGAAGGTTTACAGTCTGGTCGGTCTCGCCAAAGTACTGTCTTCTCTCGCTGTGGCCGATAACAACATATTTAACACCGCTCTCTACTAACATCTGTGCGGAAATTTCGCCTGTGTAAGCGCCTGACGCTTTAAAGTGAACATTCTCAGCACCGATTTCAATGTTACTGCCCTCAGCAGCTGCAACAGCGGCAGGAATGTCAACATAAGGTACGCAAAGCACTACCTTGCAGTCAGCACCTGCAACTAAAGGCTTCATTTCGTTTATAAGAGCTGTGGTCTCAGCGGGGGTTTTGTTCATTTTCCAGTTACCTGCTATAACAGCAGCACGTGTAGCTTTATTCATTTTAATTTCTCCTTTAATTTTATTGTATTAACACACAAATGCAGGGCGGTGCTAATCGGTCAGAAAAGCGCCGTCCCGCAAAATAAACAATTAATTACTTATCGTTAAGAGCGGCAATACCGGGAAGCTCCTTACCCTCTAAGAACTCGAGAGAAGCACCGCCGCCGGTAGAGATGTGGGTCATCTTATCGCCAAAGCCTAAGTTGTTTACAGCTGCAGCAGAGTCGCCGCCGCCGATAACTGTAACAGCATCGGTCTCAGCAAGAGCTTTCGCTACAGCCAAAGTACCTGCAGCGAGGGTGGGGTTCTCGAATACGCCCATAGGTCCGTTCCAAACAACAGTCTTAGCGTTCTTCACCTCGTTAGCATAAAGCTCAGCAGTCTTTGTACCGATGTCAAGACTCTCTTTATCGGCAGGAATCTTGTCAGCATCAACAACCGCTATCTCAACAGGAGCATCGATAGGATCGGGGAAGTTAGAAACTCCTGTACAGTCTATAGGAAGAAGAATCTTAACGCCCTTCTCCTCTGCCTTAGCCATCATATCGCGGCAGTAGTCAATCTTGCTCTCATCAATAAGAGAGGTACCTACGCCGTAGCCCTTAGCTGCAAGGAAAGTATAAGCCATACCGCCGCCGATAATAAGAGTATCAGCCTTGGTAAGAAGATTTTCAATAACAGGAAGCTTGCTGTCAACCTTAGCGCCGCCCAAAATGCAAACAAAGGGGCGAACGGGTTCTTCAACAGCGTTTCCTAAATACTTAAGCTCTTTACCGATAAGATAGCCCGCAACAGCTTCCTTTACATGAGCTACAACACCAACGGTTGAGCAGTGTGCTCTGTGTGCGGTACCGAAAGCATCGTTTACAAATATATCAGCTAAAGAACCGAGATCTGCAGAGAAAGCCTCGCCGTTCTTGGTTTCTTCTGCGCGGTAGCGTGTGTTCTCCAGGAGTACAACATCGCCATCCTTCATAGCTGCAACTGCAGCCTTTGCATTTTCACCAACAACGTTATCGTCAGCAGCGAAAACAACCTCTTTTTGGAGCTTCTCGGAAAGAGCTTTAGCTACAGGTGCTAAAGAAAGCTCGGGCTTGGGCTCGCCCTTCGGCTTGCCAAGGTGTGAGCAAAGAATAACCTTGCCGCCGTCAGCAATTAACTTCTTAATTGTGGGAAGAGCTGCGTTGATACGGTTTTCATCAGTAATAACACCGTTTTTAAGCGGTACGTTGAAGTCACAACGAACAAGAACCTTTTGGCCTTTTACGTTAATGTCGTCAACTGTCTTTTTGTTGAGAGCGTTCATTAGAATACTTCCTTTCAAAAATATACTTTAAAGTATTGTTAAAAATTTACCATTATTTATTTTACCACATTTTTGCAGTTTTTCAACATAAATTTTAATTTTTAATGTAGAATTTATTCTCCCTCTTCCCAGCGGTAATTATGCAATTGACCGAAATTTTGAAGTGTGGGATAGTTCCACTGCCTTAAGGTCTCATAAACAGCTATCGCCACCGAGTTAGAAAGGTTAAGACTTCTTATATCATATTGCATTGGAATTCTGACACACTTGTCGGGATTTTTTAGCAATAATTCTTCGGGCAGACCCTTAGTTTCCTTACCGAATAAAAGATAGCATTTATCGGGATATTTTACCTCTGAATAAACATGGCGCGCCTTTGTAGTATAAAAGAAAAATTCGCCCTGATTTTTCTCAAAAAACTCGTCTATATCCTTATAATAGGTTATATCGAGATAATCCCAATAATCAAGCCCTGCACGCTTTAGCTTTTTATCGTCAATCGCAAAGCCCATAGGTCCTACAAGGTGAAGCCTTGCTCCCGTTGCCGCACAGGTGCGTGCTACGTTGCCCGTGTTTTGAGGGATTTCGGGCTCAACCATTACAATATTAATTTCCATATAATCACCGAGAATATTTTATTACAACTAAAAATACTTGTCAAGTCGGGTTTTAAGTTATATAATAAGAATAATTAAATTTAGGAGATTTTAAAATGAAGATGTATGACGGCGTTTTACAGCGCGTAAGACAAATAGAAGAAAAAAACGGAATATATTATGCTAAAACTGACGGCGCACTTTATAAAACCGTAAGCGTTTTTCTTATAATTGCGCTAATCTATACCTTAGGCATAAATCTGCTTTGTGTAGCAGGCAGTGCACTAAAAATCAGTAGTCTTTATAGCGGCACTGTAGCTACTATTGACGGCAAAAGCTACAACGAGGTTGAATATTGGGAATACCAGGGTCTTGATGCCAAGGAAATGGAAGCTAATATTCTGAACGGTAACAGAGCGCTTATGCTTAATGCAGGAATTTGCGCAGTTTTGCTGATTTTAGGCTTTGTTTTTAACCGTGTAAGGCTTTACATAGCAGGCGGTATAATTACGGTTTCAGCATCTGTTTATTCCATATTCTACTTTATGCATAACCTTACCGATTCGGGCGGAGTTGTAGGCCTTAGCGCTAAATTTTATTGGCGCCATTTAATACCGCTTTTAATCATAATAATTGCGATTACCTGGCTGACAGTGCTTGCAGTAAGGGCTAAAGTAAAGCTTGGGAGGCAGTACAAAAAGGTTACCGAAAACCTCTTTAATATGTATAATGTTGAGCTTAAAAGCGGTGAATTTTTATCCGACGAGCAGTGGGATGAATTTTTAAAGGTATATGACCCTAAAACCGACTATAAAAAACAGTTTGCCGCAATAGATAAAAATGAAGAATAACCGAGAGCTTAAAATAATAGCAAGAATTAAAACCGATTTCCCCACAAAGTTCGGCATACCTCGGCAAAGCGGTTTAATACCCGAGCTAAAGGCTAAAATTGTGTTTGAGCCCGAATACCGAAGCCATGAGGCTTTACGCGGCCTTGAAGGTTTTTCACATTTGTGGCTTTTGTGGGAATTTTCCGAAGTTTCAAGTAAAGGCTGGTCGCCGACTGTGCGTCCCCCGCGTCTTGGCGGCAACAAAAGGATGGGTGTTTTTGCCACGCGCTCTCCCTTCAGACCAAACCCTATAGGTCTGTCCTCGGTAAAGCTTGAAGGAATATTTGAAGACGGCCAAAACGGAACAGTAATAGAGGTTTCGGGCGCCGACCTTATGGACGGTACACCGATTTACGACATAAAGCCCTATATTGCTTACACCGACTCTCACCCCGAAGCCTTAGGCGGTTTTTCTGAAAAGGTTTTTGAAAATACACTTAAAGTCAACTTTCCCGAAGAGCTTAAAATAGCTATGCCAAAGACTACTGCAAAGGCGCTTATAAAAATTCTGGAAAGTGACCCCAGACCTGCATACAAGGCTGACGGTGACAGAGTTTATAGCTTTGAATTTTCAGACTTTAATATTAAATTTTCAGTAAAAGAGAATATACTTACAGTTCTTTCTGTAGAGAGGCTAAAACCGTGAAAGTAGGTATCACGGTTTTTAATTTAGCAGTTTTAAAACACCTAATTATCAATTTTAATAAAAACTGCATCTTTTTTTCATAAAAAATACCCTTAATTTTTATGTTGACTTATAATTTATTTATGCTATTATGTAAGCGGATAGAAAATTTAATATCTCTAGCGAGGTGCTTAATATGTCAAAAGTAAGACCGGAATTTGATGTTAAGCAAATTATGAAAGAGCAGCAAAATTTCCTTGACTGTTACAGTGGGGAAAGAAAAGGATTCTTATCTACCCTTTTAAAGTTTTATAAAGGGCATTATAAGAATTTGGTTTTTGCAGCTCTTTTCTTTTTTATAAAAAGTGCGCCTGGGTGGATTATTCCGCTTGTGACAGCAAATGTAATAAATCTCGCTACAGAAAAGCCCGAAAATGCAGTAACACAGCTGATTATAAACGGAATTTTTATATTTATATGCGTGGCTCAGAATGCAGTAACCCACACCATATATGCTACATATTTAAGCCGTGCTCAAAGAAGTGTTGAAGCGGGACTCAGAGGCGCTATGATAAGAAAGCTACAACAGCTTTCCATTGGTTTTCATAAGGATATACAGTCGGGAAAAATACAGTCCAAGGTTATGCGTGATGTTGAAGCTATAGAAAACTTCACCAACCAGATTTTTACCACATTCTTAACCGTAATTACCAATATGGCAATTTCACTTGTTATTATAGTTACAAAAAACATAACCGTTTTTTTAATGTTTTTACTGTGTGTGCCTATTGCCGTTATGCTGACACGCTTTTTCTCCAAAAAAATGAATAGCCGCACCCATGACTTCAGAGTCGAAATGGAAAACGCCTCCTCAACAGTGCTTGATATGGAGGAATTAATTCCCGTAACACGTGCACACGCTCTTGAAAAGTGCGAGGTTAAAAAAATGACCAGCAGTGTTACCAAGGTGGCAGAAAAGGGACACGATATGGATAAAATCTATGCCCTTTTCGGCTCGATTAACTGGGTTGTTTTTACCCTTTTCCAACTAATATGCCTATTCTTTACAGGAACACTTGCTTTTAAAGGCAAAATTTCCGTCGGTGATATTACCCTTTACCAAAGTTATTTTTCAACCCTTATAGGTCAGGTTTCGAGTATAATTTCTTTGCTTCCCATAATTGCAAAGGGTGCCGAATCAATAAACTCGATAGGTGAAATTTTAAGCTCACATAATGTTGAGGATAACAACAATAAAAAGAAGCTTCAAAAGCTTGACGGCAAATATGAATTTGAGGATGTTTTCTTCAATTACCCTGACGATAACAACCCCGTACTCAGAGGTCTTAACCTTACCGTAAATGAGGGCGAAACAGTAGCCCTTGTTGGCGAATCGGGCTCGGGTAAATCTACAATTCTAAACCTTGTAATCGGCTTTGACAAGCCAAACAGCGGTACGGTTAAAATTGACGGTATTAATATAAACGATATTGATATGCGTTCCTGCCGAAAGTTTATATCGGTAGTGCCGCAAAATTCGATACTGTTTTCGGGTACTATTAAGGAAAACATCACCTACGGATGCCCTCATATTACAAAAGAGCATCTTGATTATGTAATAAAAGCCGCGCGTCTTGATACGGTTATAGCTTCCCTGCCAAACGGACTTAAAACAATGGTCGGTGAACACGGGGCTAAGCTTTCAGGCGGACAGCGGCAGAGAATATCTATTGCTCGCGCAATTATAAGAAATCCAAAGGTTATTATTTTTGATGAAGCCACAAGCGCGCTTGATTCTGTTACCGAGCGCGAAATTCAAGAGGCTATTGATAACCTTACTGCTGACCGCACAACCTTTATTGTAGCGCACAGACTTTCCACCATAAAAAATGCCGATAAAATTGCCGTAATCGAAAAGGGACGCTGTGTTGAATTCGGCACCTATGATGAGTTAATGGCGTTAAAGGGCAAATTCTACGAGCTGAAGCAACTGCAAAACTAATAGGTAAGGTGTGTCGCTTTGCGACACACCTTACCTATTCACTCTTCACTTTTATTTTTTACTTCACTAAAAGCTTATCTTCGATAAGCTTTTAGTGAAACATTGTCTGCACGCCGTCTACAAATTCGCCTACAGCCTTTACAAGCTTTGCTGAGCCCTTGCTTATATTTTTATGGTCTTCAAGCATTACCTTGCCGACTACTACAGCAGCGGCACCGGCAACCATGCCTGCGCCCAATCCTTTTACAAAGGACATTGAACCTTTTTGCATTTAAAAAACCTCACTTTCAAGGTTATTTTACCCTGAAAATGAGGTTTTATTTTTGATTTAGGTTTCATTTATAAAAAACTGCTCGTACCAAACAAGGAAGGTGTAAACCGTCCAAATCTTGCGGCTAAGGTCTGCCTTGCCCGATTTATGAATATCCAGTAATTTCAATAGCTTTTCGGTATCAAAGTAGCGTTCTGCCGCCGCAGAGGTGAATGCCGTTTTTACGGTGTTATAATATTCATCCTCTTTAAGCCACACCCTTATAGGCACAGGAAAGCCTAATTTATCCTTAGTGGCGGTGCGTTTTGGCAAGGTTTTTTCTGCCGCTTTTCTAAGAGCTAATTTTGTAGTAACGATATTTACTCTACTACTAAGCGGAATAGTTGCGGCTAATTCCATAACCTTTTTATCAAGGAAAGGCACTCTGAGCTCCAGCGAATTTGCCATACTTGTTTTATCGGCTTTAAGCAGAATATCACCCATAAGCCACATATTAATATCAAGGTACTGCATTTTGGTTACATCGTCCTTATCCTGTACCTCGCTATAGAATTTGTCACAAAGGATTTTAGGCGCTACTGCATTTTTAGCTACAACACTCTTTAAAATGCTGTTGCGCTCTTTAAGAGAAAAAATATTTGCGTTACCGATAAAGCGTTCTTCAATGGTCTTACCACGGCGCACAAGATAATTAATACCGTGCTTTTGCGGTAAATACTCGCAAATTTTAGAAATAATACGTCTGATACCAAACGGTAGCTTATCATAAGGAGTAAGGGTTAAAGGCTCCATATAAATTCGGTAGCCGCCAAAAAGCTCATCCGCACCCTCGCCCGACATTACAACCTTTACGTGCTCGCTCGCAAGGCGGCTTACAAAATAAAGGGCTATAGCCGCAGGGTCGGCCAAAGGCTCATCCATATGATACTGAATTTTTCCAAAACTTTCCCAATACTCAGAGGAACTTATAACCTTAGAAAAATTCTCAACATTTATAGTTTCGGCAAATTCCTTGGCAAAGCTAATTTCGTTGTAGCGGTCGCCGTCAGGGCTATGGAAACCTACCGTAAAGGTTTTATCAACCTTTGCCGCCTCGGCAATATAGCTTGAATCTATACCCGAAGACAAAAACGAGCCAACCTCAACATCAGCGATTTTATGCGCCTCTACAGATTCGCGAACGGCATTATCGGTAAGGTCGGCAAAATACTCCAAAACCCCGTCGGTAGAATTGAATTCAGGCTTCCAATAGCGCACCTTTTTCATTTCGCCGTCCTTATAGGTGAAATAGTGCGCAGGGGGTAATTTATAAACATTCTCAAAAAAGGTTTCCTCTGTAGGCGAATACTGAAATGACAGGTAGTGACCGAGCGCTTCCTCGTTTAAGGACTTTTTAAATTCGGGATGCTCTAAAAACGCCTTAATTTCCGAGCCGAAAATAAAGCTTTCTCCCATAAAGGTATAATAAAAGGGCTTTATACCAAACATATCACGTGCGGCAAAAATTGATTTATCTCTGCGGTCAAAAATCACAAAGCTGAACATACCGCGAAGTTTTTTTACTAACTCCTCGCCCCACTCTTCAAAACCGTGAAGCAAAACCTCGCTATCCGAATTGTTTGCAAAGGTATGTCCTTTGTCAATTAGCTCGGCACGCAATTCTTTAAAATTATATATCTCACCGTTAAAGGTAAGCACCAAGGATTTATCCTCATTAAACATTGGTTGGTCGCCGTCAGCAAGGTCTATAATGCTAAGTCTTCTAAAGCCCAAGGCAATATCACTGTCAACAAATTTACCTGCTGAATCAGGACCTCTATGAATTATGCGGTTCATCATTTTATCGAGAACCGTTCCGTCATCCTTAATGTAATTTGTAAAGCCTACAAATCCACACACCGAAAATCATTCCTTTAAAACTCTATTTTGCTAAAAACGGCCTTTGCCGCCACTCCCGTAAGCATTCCGCTTATTACTGCCGAAATCAGCAATATTGGTGCATAGTAAAGCACACTGTTTCCAAGCATTACGGTAGCACAGGCAAGCTGGGTTAAATTATGTACCGTAGCACCTGCTACGCTAAAGCCTATAATACTAAGGCTTTTTATTTTTTCTAAAAAAAACATTACTGCCGTAGAGATAAGCCCTGCCGGCAGAGAATAGAAAAGTGTAAAAGGAGCAGAAAAAAGCAGTGCCGACATTAAAATACGCACAATATTGACAAGAAAAGCCCCTTTAACATCCTTTTTAGTTATAAGCAATAACACTACGCTGTTAGCAAGACCTATTTTAATCCCGGGGGCTATAAAATCAATTGTTACAAAATGCTCTACATAGCCTAAAACAATACAAACTGCTGAAAGTATACCGTAAAGGCAAAGCTTTTTAGCCATATTACACCTCTGCTATCTTTCTGTTTTGGGATCAATTTTACCGTTTTCAATATAAAACGTAATATCACCGTTACGGTCGGTACGGTAAACACCTGCGCCCACCTGCTCTAAAAGGGAAAGCACCTCATTATGCGGATGCGCATATTCATTATCCTTTCCCACAGAAATTGCGGCATATCTCGGTCTTACTGCTTTTATAAAATCCTCTTTGCTTGAGGTACTGCTTCCGTGGTGAGCAACCTTTAAAACATCTGCCTTAAGATTAAGATTTTCGTCTATCAAGGCCTTTTCACCGTTAGCCTCAATGTCGCCTGTAAACAAAAATTTAAGGTCTGAAATTTCGGCGGCAGTCACAACCGAACAGTCATTTTCATTGTCAAATGAATAATCAGCCGCCAGAACAGTAATTTCAAACTCACCTATTTTAAAATTCATACCCTGTGCGGCGGTAGTAACCTTACCCCCGTTATCCAGAACATTCTTTTCACAAAGTAAAGCCGACGCTTTACCCTCGCTTTTGTCAGAAATCTGCGGCAAAATCAGATTTTTAACACCGTAAACATCGGTAACATCTGCCGCGCCGCCGATATGGTCGCTGTGTGTATGGGTTAAAAGCAAAACATCAAGCTTTTCAATATTGCAAGCCTCAAGCGCAGTACAAAGCTCTGCAGAAGAATTAGAAAGTCCCGTATCAATAAGTGCAGAATAGCCATTGCTGTAAATTAAAATACTGTCACCCTGCCCTACATCGATTATACGCACAAAATCGCTTTCGGTATCAAAACTGTTACCGCCAAATGTATTATCAAAATCAATATTGCTTACAATCGCTATAGCAGAAAAAACAACAATACACACTAATGTTGCTATTAAAGCATCTATTACTGTACTTTTACGGGACTTTTTATCGGTCATTATTCCTCTCCGTTAGCTTCGCGTTCCATTAACTGTTCAGGTGTAATCAGAACCTTGCGCGGCTTTGAGCCCTCATATGGACCCACGACACCGCGTTCCTGCATCATATCAACAATTCTTGCCGCTCTCGCATAGCCAAGCTTTAATTTGCGTTGCAGAAGCGAGGTAGACGCCATTCCGTTTTCAACTACCACCTTAATAGCCTCGCTTAACATCGGGTCTTCGTCGGGACCGTCTTCCGCGAGTCCTGTCTTCTGCTTCTTCTCTACTGCCGCCTGACGCTCAATTTCAACCATAACATTATCGTCATAATCAGCAGTTCTGCCGTTTTTAATAAAGTCAACTACTGCCTCAACCTCTTCGTCACTTACAAAGCAACCTTGAACACGGTTGGGTTTAGTAGAGCCTACAGGGCTAAACAGCATATCACCGCGACCCAAAAGCTTTTCTGCGCCCGCAGTATCAAGAATAGTACGGCTGTCAATCTGGCTTGAAACCGCAAAAGCAATACGGGTAGGAATATTAGCCTTAATAACACCCGTAACAACGTCTACTGACGGACGCTGTGTTGCAATTATAAGGTGCATACCTGCCGCTCTTGCCTTGGCGGCTATACGGTTGATTGAATCTTCAACCTCATTGGGTGCCGTCATCATAAGGTCGGCAAGCTCGTCTATAATAATTACTATATGCGGCATTTTTTCTATATCATTTTTTTCTTCCTGAGGCAAGGTCTCAACAAATTTGTTGTAGCCTGCAAGGTCTCTGACACCGCGGTCAGCAAACATTTTGTAGCGCTTTTCCATTTCGCTTACTGCCCAACCGAGCGCACCCGATGCTTTACGGGGGTCGGTAACAACAGGCACCAACAAATGCGGTATGCCGTTATAAACGCCTAATTCTACAACCTTGGGGTCAATCATTAAAAGCTTAACCTCTTCGGGTGTAGCCTTATAGAGAATACTCATAATAATAGTATTAATACATACAGACTTACCCGAGCCCGTAGCACCTGCTATAAGGCCGTGGGGCATTTTGCCGATATCTGCAACGATAGCATTACCGCCTATATCTCTGCCCAAAGCAAAGGTAAGCTTACTCTTAGCGCCCGTAAAGGCAGGTGACTCAAATATTCCTCTGACACCTACAACATCGCTCTGCTTATTAGGCACCTCAATACCTACTGCCGCTTTATTAGGGATAGGAGCCTCAATTCTAACACCTGCGGTTGCAAGATTAAGGGCTATATCGTCAGCAAGGTTTGTAATTTTGCTGATTTTTACACCTGCACAGGGCTGAAGCTCATAACGTGTTACTGTAGGACCGCGGCTTATATCAACTATTCGGGTTTCAACGCCAAAGCTTCTAAGTGTTTCTACAAGATGCTCCGCCGTAACCTCTGCACCTGCGGCGGCTGCAGGATTAGCAGTATCCGAAGCCTTAAGTAGTGTGAGGGGCGGAAAGCTGTATCCGCTATCGGTAGCGGTATCGATTTCCTCGATATTTTCGGTAAATTTCTTGGTTTCCTCTTTAAAATCTATATCCTCGGGTGTAATTTCTTTATTTTCTTCAGCAGTTGTCTTTAACGCTTTCCTTAATTTCTTTTTATCCTCAGCACCGTCGGGTTCCTCTGTAGGCTCTATACTTTCACCGTAATAAGCGCTAACAACCTTACGTTGCTGCTCATTAAGCTCATTTTTAAGTCTCTTTTCGGTTTTTTCTACCTCATCATCAACAGGGATATCAACATTAAAGCCCTTAAGAACTTTAAGTTTTTTACCCTCCCCCATGCTTTCCTCGCGCTCCATTCTTTCCTGATAAGCACTTTCAGCCTGCTCGGAAATCTTTTGAACGGGTCGTCTTACAGCATTGAAAAGAGAAATAAGTGTAGTTCCCGTTATAATCATAAAGAATACAAAGATTAACAGTATTATGGTTATTGCGGCACCTGTCTTACCAAAGCCCAAATAAAGCGGATGTCCAACTAAAGCACCTATAAAGCCGCCGCTTTTAAGTTCCGCTCCGTTTACATAGGCATTAGCTAAATGCTGCCAGAAATTAAGAGCAGCATCGTGCTTTGAGAAAATATCAACCGCGGCGCCGATGAATACAACAAGAAGACTTGACTCTATTATTTTTGCAGTTATTGAACCGTTTATTCTGTCAAGCGCAAACATAACCGCTACAAACCCCAGTAAAAAAGGAAAAAAATACGCTGTTATGCCGAAAATTCCGAAAATTAAATTATGTAACCACAACCAGACATTTTCGCCCTTGATGAAAACCACAAACAGCAAAAATACCGCTACGGTAAACCATATTACAGACATCAGCTGACGTCTGCCTGCAGTATTTTCTATGCGTTTTTGCCCACTGCGGCTTTTTTGACTTCCTTTCTTTTTTGTTGCCATTTCTTAATCTCCTACCCGATTTATATCTTTTTTTATTTGTTTTTTAAGCTCTTCCAGAGAAGAAAATTTCTTTTCTTCCCTTAAAAATTCAAGCGGTGTTATTCGTAGGTTCTTTCCGTAAAGCTCACCGCTGAAATCCTTAATATATGTCTCACTGATAACATATTGGAGCTCGTAAGTAGGGCGAATTCCGATATCTGTAATACCGAAATACACCTTACCGTCAGCTTCTATTTTGGTTTTATAAACACCGAAACGAAGCTTTATCAATTCGTCGGGATATTTTTGATTTGCGGTAGGAAAGCCTATCGTTCTTCCCCGCTTATCCCCCTCTATAACCTCCGACTCAAAGGAAAAAGGCTCGGTTAAAAGCTTTGCCGCCGCCTCTACTTTCCCCTCTTTTAAAAGTCCGCGGATATAGGTTGAGGAAACTATTTCCCCACTAGAAGTCACCGCTTCGGTTTCTTTAAAACAAATTCCGTTTTCTTCACAAAACTTTTTAATGGTATTACTGTCACCCGCGCCTTTTTTTCCAAAACGGTAATTAAAACCGCAGGATAAAAGCTCAGGATTATATTTTTTCTTTAAAAACTCTAAAAAATCTATTGGCGACATGTTTCTTACTTCTTCAAATTCGAGTGAAAAAACCTCGTCAATACCAATATTCTGTAAAATTCTGCATTTGTCAGCGGGTGTGGTAATAAGCGCTCTTTCACCGCTTATTACGGCTTTTGGTGGCAATGAAAAGGTTACCGCTATTTTTCGGTAATCATCGGGCAGACTGAGCACTGCTCGGTGACCTATATGAACACCGTCAAAAGTACCTAAGGCTATAGCAGTTTTCACTCTTTTCACTCCCAATAACAAATTAATCAATAACGCATTTTATACCTATTTGTTGCTTTCTAGCATCGGCAAAGCCAACACCTAAAAATCTGTCACTCTGCTTTATTCTGAAAAGCTCTCCGTCTGTAACCTCACCTAAATGCAAACGCTCAAAGCTTAAGTGACCGCCGTTTGAGAAACGGACCGCCTGCTTTTCGGTTACATTTATTATAGGCAAATGCTCTATAGCGCGTTCCTCGCTACAAATATATTCACAAATGTTCTCATTACTCAAATTTTCAAGAGCCACACAGTTGCTTATATCAAAGCCTGATGCATAGGTTCTGTGAAGACCGGACAGTGTAGCGCCACAGCCTAAGTACTCACCTATATCACGGGCAAGAGAGCGTATGTAGGTGCCCTTTGAAACATGAGCTTCAATCTTAAACTCAAAATTACTGTCAAGCCCCTCTAAAAGCCTGATGCTGAAAATCTCAACATCACGAGCCTCTATTTCGGTAGTTTTGCCCTCACGCGCCAGCTTGTAAAGACGGACACCGTTCTTCTTTATAGCGCTGTAAATAGGCGGCTTTTGCTTGATATTACCTGTAAAATGAATTAGAGCCTCTTTCAGTTGTTTCTCTGTAACACAGACTCTGTTTTGAGCTAATATTTCACCCGTAATATCGTCAGTATCAGTAACAGTACCAAGCTTTACGGTAGCAATATATTTTTTATCGGCATCAAGCATAAGGGATGACAGTGCGGTAGCACGGCCGAGAAGTATCGGTAGCACCCCTGTAGCCATTGGGTCAAGTGTGCCTGTATGCCCTACTCTTTTTTCGCTTGCCAACCTTTTAATCGCGGAAACTGCCGAAAAAGAGGTTATACCCTCGGGCTTATTCAGCAGTAGAAGACCCTTCATAGCTTTCCTCCAACGCGTCTTTTACAGCCTCTAAAACCTTTATCTTTACTTCATCAAGGCTTCCCTTTACACTAGCGCCTGCCGCCGCCTTGTGACCGCCGCCACCAAGCTTTTTACAAATAGCACTAGCATCCAGTGGTGGGTATGTTCTGAGGGATACCTTAAACTCCTCTGCTTCGGTCTGCTTAACGGTAACGCCTGCCTTTACACCCTCAACACTGCGAGAAATAATGGCAATACCTTCAAGCTCAGTACCGCAACAGCCTGTTTTTTTCTGCATTTCTTCGGTAACTGTAAGTAAAATACACTTATCGTCAAAATGGAATTCTGCCGTTTCAAGCACCATTTTTTCAAGCTCTAAAAGCTTTTTGGACTTTGTATCAAACATAAGACGGTTAATTTCGGCAGCATCAATATTAAACTCATAGAGCGAAGCCGCTATACGATGAGTTTTTTCGGTAACATTTGAATATTTAAAGCAACCTGTGTCGGTAGCTAAAGCGGTATAAATTGCCTTGGCGGTAACATCATTAATATTAACGCGCATATAGGCAATAAGGTCATAAATACACTCTGCCGCGGCCGCCGCATTCTCGTCAAGATAAAGATTTTTGGCATACTCGGTATTTGAAATATGGTGGTCTATACAAAGGTCAACCACATCGCCAAATTCTTCTTTTAAAGCGCCGAGCAGCCTTGCATCTGCAACGTCAACCGCTACAACGGTAGCGTTTTCTCTCGGCACGTGGTCAGATTTGCGCACAAAATAATCATATTTCTGCGGGATTACATCGGGACAAATAACCGATGCCGCCTTACCTATCTCATTAAGAGCATAGTAAAGCGCATAAGCAGAGCCCAGTGTGTCACCGTCGGGTGAGGCATGGGTCAGTATAATATAATTATCATGTTTTTTCAAAAACCTTGCTGTTTGCCGAAGGCTTAATCTTCGGCAAACGGCATTTTTATTATTCTTCATTTGATTCTTCCTCTTTAAAAGACTCAATAATCTTAGAAATATTAGCGCTCTGTTCAATAGAATCATCTGCTACAAAACGAAGCTCGGGTACCTTTCTGAGTCTTAGCCTCATACCGAGTTCTCGGCGAAGATACCCCGCGGCGCCCTTTAAAGCCTTTACCGAATTTACAGTAGTTTCAAAGCCTTCAATAGCGCTCACATAAACAGTAGCATAAGAAAGGTCACCCGAAACATCAACCTTTACAATACTTAAAAGCTTACTTACTCTCGGGTCCTTTACATCGCGCAATAATTCCGAAAGGGTTACCTTTATATCCTGAGTGATACGGTTAATTTTGTATCCTGCCATCAGTCTCTGTACTCCTCCATAATAAAGGCTTCAAATATGTCGCCTTCCTTAATATCAGCAAATTTTTCGAGGCTTATACCACATTCGTAGCCCTGAGCCACTTCCTTAACGTCATCCTTAAAGCGACGAAGTGAATCAATCTTATCTTCATAAATTACGATACCCTCACGCACAACACGAATCTGGCAAGCGCGTGTTACCTTACCGTTTGTTACATAACAACCGGCAACGGTACCTACATTTGAAATCTTATAAACAGTACGAACCTCGATAGTAGCCATTTGATTTTCGCGGAATTTGGGTGCTAACATACCCTTCATAGCGGCTTCAATTTCTTCAATACAGTCATAGATTACGCGGTACATACGCATATCCACACCGTCTCTCTCAGCCGCCGCCTGAGCTACTGCATCAGGACGCACATTAAAGCCTACAATAATAGCATTTGAGGTTTGCGCCAACATAACGTCGGACTCGTTAACAGCGCCGACACCGCCGTGAATAACACTTACTCTAACCTCATCATTAGAGAGCTTTACAAGGTTTTCGCGAACAGCCTCAACACTACCCTGAACATCGGCCTTGACAATAATATTAAGCTCCTTAAGGTCGCCTTCAGAAAGGTTCTGGAACAGATTGTCAAGGGTAACCTTTTGCTTAGCATTGAAGATTTCTTCCTTCTGCTTTTGCTTTCTCTGCTCTACTAACTGACGGGCAAGTCTTTCATCCGAAACCGCATCAAAAACGTCACCCGCATTTGGTGTTTCTGCAAGACCTGTAATTTCAACCGGAACAGATGGACCTGCGGTTTTAACCTCAACACCGTTTTCATTGGTCATAACGCGAACACGGCCTACAGAGGTACCTGCCACGATAATATCGCCTGAATTCAGTGTACCATTCTGTACAAGAAGCGAGGCTACAGGGCCTCTACCCTTATCGAGACGGGCTTCGATTACAATACCCTTAGCGCGTCTGTCAGGGTTAGCCTTAAGCTCCATCATTTCTGCAACAAGCAGAATATTTTCAAGCAGGTTATCAATACCCATATGGGTTTTAGCCGATACAGGCACACAGATAACGTCACCGCCCCATTCCTCAGGAACGAGCTCGTGCTCGGTTAACTGCTGTAAAATACGGTCAGGATTAGCCTCAGGCTTATCCATCTTATTAATTGCAACAATTATCTGCACATTTGCGGCTTTTGCATGGTTAATAGCCTCAATAGTCTGGGGCATAATACCGTCATCAGCGGCTACAACCAATACCGCAATATCTGTAGCCATTGCGCCTCTTTGACGCATAGATGTGAATGCGGCGTGACCGGGGGTATCAAGGAAGGTAATATCATTACCGTTGCAGTTTACTCTGTAAGCACCGATATGCTGTGTAATACCGCCTGCCTCTGTATCGGTTACAGCAGTGTCACGGATAGCATCAAGAAGCGAGGTTTTACCGTGGTCAACGTGACCCATAACAACTACAACAGGGCTTCTGGGCTTAAGGTTTTCTGCATTATCCTCGGTATCGTCCATAATCTGCTCTTCAATAGTAACAACCACTGCGCGTTCAATCTTAGCGCCCATTTCGGTTACTACAATTTCAGCGGTATCATAGTCAATAACCTGATTAACGGTAGCCATCATACCAAGCTTTAATAGCTCCTTGATTACCTCTGCGGCGGTCTTCTTCATAGCGGCGGCTAATTCGCCAACTGTGATTTCATCGCCAACAGTTACAGTAATAGGAGTCTTCTTAATGCGCTCAAGCTGCATACGGCGCATCTTGTCAGCCTCGGTCTCACGCTTTGCCCCTTGGGGACGGCGGTAATCCTGAGACTTTTGCTTAATCTTCTGCTTTCTTGAATAGTTATCCTTCATAGAATTAGCAGGAGCTATAGACTCATACTTTTCGTTGTACTTATCAATGTTAATATTTGATGTACGTGTATCAACGTGACGGATTTCGGCAGGGCCTCGGTTGGGTGTTTCACCCGGCTTTTTATCCTTTTTACGCGAGGTAAAGGGATTGGGGTCAGAGGGCTTGTGCTCCTTAGGAGCGGCCTTTTCCTCTTTAGGCTTTTCTTCTGCCTTTTTCTCTGCTTTTTTAGCTTCCGGTTTAGCAGCAGGCTTTTCCTCGGCCTTTTTGGCAGCTGTCTTTTCAGCTTTTTCTGCCTTTGCTTTAGGAGCCGCTTCGGCAGCGGGCTTCTCCTCGGTCTTTGGCTTGGAAGCAGTTTTCTTGGGTGCTTCCTCTTTCTTGTCTGCCGTCTTCTTTGCGGGTTCTTTTTTCTCTGCAGGAGCAGTCTCACCGTTTTGAGCAGCAGCTGCAGCCTTTAACTGCTCAAGAATAGCCATTTGCTCTAAAAGCTTTTTATTTTTCTCCTCTTCGCGAGCCTTTTTTGCTTTTTCGCGGCTTTCTGCGCCCATAGCAAAATACTCGTCAAAGCTTTTAACGGAATTTTTACTTGTAAGGTAGGTGAAAACCAGACCGATTTCTTCTTCACCAAGCACTCCGCCCGATTTTTTCTCACTACCTGTAAGTGTTGTTACAATATCAATTAAATCCTTTGATTTAAGATTAAAATCTTTAGCAAGCTCGCTAATTTTATATTTATTGGTCATTAGCAATTCCTCCTTCAATCAGTGCTTTCTCGCACGCATTGGCAAAGCCGCTATCGTTAACGGAAATTATACCGCATTTGCGGCCTACCGCAACTGACAGTGCTTTAATATAAATACCCTTTAAAGTGAAATTTTTTATTGTCTTAGCTGAGGCAAAAAATGCGACCTCTTTTAAGCTTTTTGGGGATATATCCTCTGCCACAAGCACAAGGCATGCTTTCGAGGCTTTTATCGATGTCACCGTGGCTTCAAAGCCGTAGCTTAGCTTTCCCGCCTTAGCCGCAAAGCCAAGTAATGACAGTATTTTTTTATTCAATATTATCAAGCTCCGTTTCAAGCCCTGTGTAGATATCCTCCGACACATTTGTTTCAAATGCTCGGGATAACGCGTTGGTTTTTCGAGCTTTTATAAGGCACTGCTTATCCTTACATATATAAGCGCCTCTGCCGTTGAGCTTGCCCGTTGTGTCAAGCTTTATTTCACCGTCAGCCGTTTTCACAACACGTATAAGCTCGCGTTTAGGCTTCATCTCTCTACAGCCTGTGCACATACGCATAGGTATTTTTTTTGTTCCCATACTTAAAGCCTCACTAAGTAATTATAAATTATTCGCCGAAAAATCCGCTCTCGGGGTGAATATCAATTTTCCAGCCTGTAAGCTTTGCGGCAAGTCTTACATTCTGACCCTTATTGCCGATTGCTAAGGAGAGCTGTGCCTCGGGCACGCTTACCTTGCAGGACTTGGGGTCTTCGCTTAAAATCTCAACCGATACAACCTTTGCAGGTGACAAAGCCTCGGATATAAACTGAACGGGGTCTTCGCTGTATTTTACAATATCAATCTTCTCGCCTGCTAATTCTTCAACAATCTTATTAACACGCGCGCCCTTAGGACCTATGCAGGTACCGATAGCGTCAATCTGCTCGTCAGAGGACCAAACTGCAATCTTTGTTCTGGAGCCTGCCTGACGGGAAATTGATTTAATTTCAACAGTGCCGTCAAAAATCTCAGGCACCTCGGCCTCAAACAAACGCTTAACAATACCCGGGTGGGTACGTGAAAGCATTATTCTTGCGCCCTTTTCGGTCTCCTTAACGTCTACAACATAAACCTTGATGTGATCGCCCTCTGCAAGTATTTCGTCGGGAACCTGCTCAGCCTTGGGAAGTGTGGCCTCGTTGCGACCGATTGTAAGGATTGCATTGCCGGTCTTGGGGTCAATCTTCTGTACCACAGCGGTTACAAGCTCACGGTTGTGGCTCTGGAACTCTGCTAAGGTCTGACCGCGCTCTGCCTCTCTTACACCCTGACGGAAGTTGTTCTTTGAATTCTGTGCTACTACACGGCCGAACTTTTTAGGGTCAAGCTTAATTTCAATAAAGCCCTGCTCTAAAGAATTGGGGTCTATTGCTGCGGCATCCTCTTTTGAAATCTGTGTGAAGCTATCCTCAACCTCATCAACAATTTCCTTACGCGCAATAATGTTGAAAATCTTATTTTCTGTGTCTATCACACAGGAAACAATGTCGCTGCCGCCATAGTCCTTACGTGCAGCCACAATAATAGCATCGGCTATTTTTTCTGCAATAAACTGCTGAGGAATACCTCTTTCCTCCTCCATAAGACGCAGTGCTTCAAAAAACTCCGAATTATCGTTTTCTACTGTTACCTTTTTTCTTGCTCTTGCCATTTTTATTAATTCCTCCAAACTTTAGGCTGATGATAGTCAAGCCTATCTTTTACTCAAAATCGCACAATACAGTTTTTGATATTTCTTTTATATTAAAGCTTTTTTCGCCATCTTCGGTTTGCAGAACAATTTCCTCTCCTGCGCTTTTAAGAATTCCTGTGAATTCTTTTTTACCGTCGATAGCCTTATAAAGCTTGATTTTCACCTTTTGTTCAACCGCCCACACAAAATGGAAATCGCGTGTAAGCTCCCTTTCAAGCCCCGGTGAGCAGACCTCTAGATAATAGGCCTTATCAATCGGGTCAGCCTCGTCAATAATAGGGTCAATCGCGTGGGACACATTGGTGCAGTCATCAATATTTATACCCTCGGGTTTATCAATAAAAACCCTTAAATACCACGAGGCGCCCTCTTTCAAAAAGCGGACATCCCATAAAGACACACCCTGCTGCTCCACAGTTTCTTTAATAAGGGTGTAAACCCTCTCGGCAGCGTTTGCCATTGCTTCATCTCCTGTCGCAAAATAAAAGTGAGCGGGTTGCCCCACTCACCTTTCTTTCAGTCTGCAAATATTATAACACATTATATTTATAAATGCAAGTAAAATTTTTACACCCCTTAGACCTCTACCTTAATTTCGCCGTTCTTCTTTTCAAACTCTTTTATATATTCCTTTAAAACATAAATGACTTGACCGTTACCCGAACGACCCTCGTAATCTGCAATGTAACGAAGCTTGAAATGAAGTTCCTTGTCAATTTCTAACCCTAAATGCTTATTTTCTTTATTTCTCATACAATCACCCTAATACTTAATTTAAGTATATTTTAAGTTGATTTTTTGTAAAAATGGTGGTAGTATACTTAAATCAAGTATACTATTTTGAAAAGGGTGGTTGAATTGAAAACTGTAGTTTGTTGGTGCTGTGAGCATTTTTCTGCGAGATTTGATGATTCCATAAATAAAGAGCGTATCACAAGCGGAGAATGTAAGCTTCATAATACTGAACATACCCCTGAAGATATCGTTTGTGAGGATTTTTTGTTAATGCAAGGATTATTTACTGAACGGGGTATTCCAGAATATTGTAAAAATTATAACGGTAAGCCAATTAAAAAGAAAAAAATACCTTTGAATTTTCATAGATTTAAGTAACTCATTATTTGAAATCGAATAATGGGTTCAAGGGGCTTAGCCCATTGTGGAGTGGGGTAGTTTTATCGGAACGATAGCTTTAACAAGGAACTAACTCGCCTTTCATTAAAGACGAAGTCGGTTGTTGAAAGGCAAGTTTTATGTGTTTTAATGCCTGCTAAACTTTAATTTATAAACATTCAAAATTTAAAACAAAAATTTTATTTTCATATTTTTGACTTTTTGTGGAAAGGTATTAAAAGAAATCTTTTTTTGGAGGTCAAAAAAATGAAACTTAAAATACTATCCGTTTTGACGGTGCTTTTATGCGCGCTATCTGCCTTTGGGCTTTCGGGCTGTAAGGGCAAAAACACATCTGAGGTTTACTTCCTTAACTTTAAGCCTGAATCGGCAAGCGTTTACGAAGAGCTTGCAAAAATGTACGAGCAAGAAACAGGCGTTCCCGTAAAGGTAGTTACCGCCGCCGCTAACAACTATGAGCAAACACTTAAATCCGAAATTGCAAAATCCTCGGCGCCTACAATATTTCAGGTTAACGGTCCTGTAGGCTATAACGCGTGGAAGGACTACTGTCTTGACCTTAAAGACAGCAAGCTTTATTCCTATCTTTCAGACCAGTCGCTTGCTATAAAAGAGGACAACGGTGTATATGCTATTCCCTATGTTGTAGAGGGCTACGGAATTATTTATAACGATGCTATAATGAGAAAATATTTTGCATTGCCAAATAAAAAGACCGATATTTCTTCTGCAGAAGAAATAGAGAGCTTTGAGCAATTAAAGGCCGTAGTAGAGGATATGACCGCTAACCTTGAAGCCCTTGGAATTAAGGGTGTATTCGCCTCTACTTCACTTACCACAGGTGAGGACTGGCGTTGGCAGACACATCTTCTCAATATTCCTTTATATCAGGAATTCTTTGAAAAGGATGCCGAAAGTGATGTAGCCCTTTCCTTACTTGATGCTAAAGATATTGAATACAAGTATTATAAAAACTTTGAAAATATTTTCGACCTTTATATAAATAACTCTGTAACCGCCAAAACCCTTTTAGGCTCTAAATCTGTAGCCGACTCTATGGCAGAATTCGCACTAGGTCAGGTTGCAATGGTACAAAACGGCAACTGGGCGTGGTCGCAGATTTCGGGTGTTGAGGGCAACACCGTAAAGGAATCCGACATTAAAATGCTCCCGATTTATATGGGAATTGAGGGCGAAAAAGGACAAGGCATTTGCATAGGTACCGAAAACTTCCTTGCAATTAACAAAAATGCAAGTGAGGAGCAACAGAAAAATTCCTTAGCCTTTCTTGAATGGCTGTTTTCAAGCGAAACTGGTAAGAAATATGTAACCGAAAAATTAGGCTTTATAACACCCTTTAACACCTTTAAGGAAAATGAACTTCCAAACGACCCGTTAGCTAAGGAAATTTCACGCTATATGGCTGACGATTCGGTTAAAAACATCCCATGGTCCTTTACCGCTTTCCCAAGCGAAGCCTTTAAAAAGGATGTAGGTAATGCTCTGCTTGAATATGTTCAGGGAACTAAAAAATGGGAAGATGTCAGAAAAATTATAAGCGATAAATGGAAGAGTGAACGAGGTTAATGAAAAATCCCATAAAACGCTATTTCCCGATATTTGTACTGCCGACACTTCTGGCATTTACTGTAGCCTTTCTGATTCCCTTTGTGTTAGGCTTTGTGCTGTCCTTTGCAGAGTTCAGAACTGTAAGTGATGCTACCTTTGTAGGCTTTTCTAACTATATAAGGGCATTTAGTGAGGACAGTACCTTTTTACCGGCGCTCTGGTTTACGGTAAAATTTGCAGTGATATCAGTAATAACCATAAATGTATTAGCCTTTCTGTTGGCGCTTATGCTCACCCACAGTGTGCCGGGCACAAGTCTTTTCAGAACAATTTTCTTTATGCCCAATCTTATAGGCGGTATAGTGCTCGGCTATATATGGCAGGTTATTATAAACGGTGTGCTTTATAACTTTAATTATTCTATAACATCAAATGCCGATTTCGGTTTTTGGGGACTTATCATTCTTATGAATTGGCAGATGATTGGTTATATGATGATAATTTATATTGCAGGCATACAAAATATCCCGACAGATATTTTAGAGGCGGCGCATGTTGACGGCGCAGGCGCATTCACAATACTCAGAAAAATAACAATTCCCTCGGTTATGCCGTCGATTACAATTTGTCTTTTTTTAACTATTACAAACTCCTTTAAGCTGTTTGACCAGAATTTAGCGCTTACCGCAGGCGCCCCAGGCAACCAAACCCAGATGGTAGCGCTTGATATTTATAATACTTTTTATTCCCGTACAGGCTTTGAGGGTGTGGGTCAGGCAAAGGCCGTAGTATTCTTTATTTTGGTGGCAATTATAGCCTTGGCTCAGCTACGGTTTACAAGAGGAAAAGAGGTTGAAAGCTAATGGCGCAAAAATTTACCGACAAGCTTTTCTTTATAATACTGCTTATATTCTCTGCAGTTTTCATTTTTCCTGTCTTTATAGTTCTTATAAATTCCTTTAAAATAAAGTTTTCCATTGCCTCAACCCCCTTTCTTCTGCCCACCGCTGAGACCTTTACAGGCTTTTCAAACTATATAGAGGGCATTAAAACCACAGGCTTTCCCGCGGCGTTCGGCTGGTCGCTGTTTATAACCGTTTTCTCGGTTTTGGCAATAATTATTTTCACATCAATGACCGCGTGGTATATAACAAGGGTTAAGGGTATTTTAAACTCTCTGCTTTATTATGCATTGGTTTTTTCAATGATTGTTCCCTTTCAGATGGTAATGTTCACGATGTCCAAAACTGCCAATGTGCTTAATTTGGATAACCCGATAGGAATAATTATAATCTATCTGGGCTTTGGTGCAGGTCTTTCGGTGTTTATGTTTTCGGGCTTTATTAAAACCGTACCGCTTACTATCGAGGAAGCGGCAACTATAGACGGCTGCAATACCTTTGAGGTATTCTGGAAGGTGGTTTTCCCGATTTTAAAGCCTACCGCTATAACTGTAGCAATTCTTAACACAATGTGGATTTGGAACGACTATCTGCTTCCCTACCTTGTAATCGGCAACGACTATAAAACAATACCGATAGCCGTTCAGTATTTAAAGGGCGGCTATGGCTCGGTAGATATGGGCGCTATGATGGCAATGCTTGTGCTATCTATTATACCTGTGGTTGTTTTCTATCTTTCAAGCCAGAAATATATTATTAAGGGAGTGGCTTCGGGTGCTGTTAAGGGGTAGAGCCTCAAAAAAACGGCAGAAAAGCGGTGTGTTGCTTCCGCTGTCATCCTTGCCGAGTAAATACGGTATCGGCTCATTAGGTAAAGAGGCTTATTTATTTGCAGAATTCCTTAAAAAAAGCAATCAGAGCTATTGGCAGCTTTTACCGTTAGTGCCTTTAGGTAAAGGCAATTCGCCCTATAGTACTACCTGCTCCTTTGCGGGCGAAATTCTTTATATTGATATTGACGAGCTGATACTGGACGGACTTTTAAGCCCTGATGATATACCGCCATGCGAATTCCCCCAAAATACCGATTATAGGCTTGTAAAAAGCTTTAAACTGCCGCTTTTAAAAAAGGCGGCAGATAATTTTAATCCCGACAGCAAGGCTTTTATTAATTTTAAAAAGGAAAACCGCTATTGGCTTAAAAGCTTTGCGCTTTTTATGGCTATTAAGGACAGCTACTGCGGCGCGCCCTTTAGCTCTTGGGAGGACGGTCTTAAATACCGCCTGCCTGAGACATTAAAGGAATTTGAAGAAAACCACAGCGAAGAAATACTTTTTTATGAAATAACACAGTTTCTTTTTTACTCACAGTTTAAAAAATTAAAGGAATACACCGCATCTATAGGCATAAAGCTTATAGGCGATATCCCCTTTTATGTATCCTTTGACTGTGCGGATGTATGGGCAAATCCCGATTGCTTTAAATTAGGCCGAGATATGACACCTATTCTTGTAGCAGGTGTACCGCCCGATATTTTTTCAAGCGACGGTCAGCTTTGGGGCAACCCTATATACGACTGGGATTTTCAAAAAAAGAATAATTTTTTGTGGTGGAAAGAGCGCCTTTCACACAATGCTTCAATGTATGACGTTATCCGCATAGACCATTTCCGCGCGTTTGCTGACTATTACGCTATTCCCTACGGTGCGCCTGATGCTAAAAACGGAAAATGGGAAAAGGGCGTAGGCAAATACTTTTTTGACAGTCTTTCCCCCGTTTTAAAGGGCACACACATTATTGCAGAGGATTTGGGTGCCGAAAGCACCGAGCTAGAGCGGCTTATGCGTGAGACAGGCTTCCCGAATATGAAAATTCTTCAGTTTGGCTTCAGCACCGACCTTAAAAATCCGTTTTTGCCCAAAAATTTTAACGCCAACTGTGTATGCTATACGGGTACTCACGATAATGATACCACACTCGGTTGGTACAACAAGGCAACAAAAAAGGAAAGAATACTTTTTGAACGGTTGGTACCGCAAGACCAAAGCGGCTCGCCTGTTTTAAGTCTGATTTCTTTCGGTATGAACTCAAAAGCCGAAACGGTAATAATTCCGTTCCCCGATTATTTAGAGCTCGACTCCCACGCACGCATTAACACACCGGGCACCGAATACGGTAACTGGGAGTGGCGGTTTGAGGCGGCGGCTCTTACAGATGAATTAAGCTCTTTAATAAAAAGGCTTTCAAAAAAGAGAAATTTGTAAACACAAAACCGCCTATGCGTACATAGGCGGTTCAGTCTGTCGAATAACCCCAAATCTCAAGCGAGGTTTGGGGTTATAAATTTT
>CAZNTP010000016.1:0-24438 GCA_964575985.1 uncultured Ruminococcus sp.
TATTCCTCTTCAATACCGTTTGAACGCATTTGTCTCCACTTATAGTGGTCACCGCCCAAAAATAGCTCAAAAGCGTTTTTGAACATATAATCCTCAGCTATCATTTTGGGTGAGATATGACAATGATAGTCAATTATAGGCATATCTTTTGCATAATCGTTATATAGCTTTTTTGCCACATCATTTTTCAACATAAAATTATCATTAATAATTCCCATTATAAAGTCACACCGTCCTTAAAAATTGAGATTTCTCTGTAATCGTTAATTTCGTTCTTGGTTTCTTCACCGGAGGCTACTTTAAGTATATACTCCAAAAACTCATTTGTCAATTCATCTATTGTTTTATTTTCAATAAGAGGTGAAGCATCAAAGTCAATCCAATTTGCCTTTTTAAGCGCTAAATTCTTATTTGTTGAAACCTTAACCGTAGGCACTGCACTGCCAAGCGGCGT
The DNA here is from genome assembly GCA_964575985.1 of uncultured Ruminococcus sp. GTDB lineage: Bacteria > Bacillota > Clostridia > Oscillospirales > Acutalibacteraceae > UBA737. The sequence goes on from CAZNTP010000016.1 coordinate 455, forward strand.
TCCCCTACCCGTAGTAAACAGAATTAAATGTACGCCTGCCGCCATAAGATTTGTAACCGCTACAATATCGTTACCGGGTCCGTTAAGTAGGGATAAACCGTTTTTAGTAACGGTATCACCGTAATCAAGCACATCAACTACGGTACTTAGTCCCCCTTTTTGCACACAACCGAGCGATTTTTCCTCTAAAGTAGTAATACCGCCCGCCTTGTTGCCGGGTGATGGATTTTCATATATTACCTGATTGTGCCTTGTGTAATAATCCTTGAAATCGTTAATTAAAGACACGCATTTATTGAAAATTTCTTTATTTTCAGCACGTTCCATTAAAAGATGCTCCGCACCGAACATTTCAGGCACCTCGGTCAAAACACAGCTACCGCCGAAAGAAATAATCTTATCAGAAAGACTGCCAACCAAGGGATTTGCAGTAATACCGCTAAGCCCGTCACTGCCGCCGCATTTAAGACCGATGCGAAGTCGGTTAATATTAATAGGTAGCTTTTTAAAGGTGTCAGCATAAGCTTTTAGCTCATTAATAAGCCTTACACCCTCAGCGATTTCATCATCAAAGTCCTGACAGTTAAGAAATTTAATCCTTTTTTCATTGTACTCGCCAAGAACTGACTTGAAAACGCCGATATTGTTATTTTCACAACCAAGCCCCAAAACTAAAACACCTGCGGCATTCGGGTGGTTTACCATACCCTTTAAAATAAGCTGAGTTTTAGTTTGGTCATCCCCCAACTGAGAACAACCGAAGGGGTGCGGAAAATATCTGGCGCCCGTCTTTTCGGCTAATTTTTGCGCTATTTTATTTACACAGCCAACGGTATTAACTATCCAGATTTCATTTCTGATACCAACTTCCCCGTTTTCGCGGATATAGCCGTCAAAGGTAAGATTGTTATCACTTGTTTTAATGCCGTAATCTTTAAAATTATATGTATACTCAAGATTTCCCGAAAGATTAGTTTTAAGATTATGACTGTGGATATGCTCACCTTTTTTAATACCTTTAGTAGCATGTCCTATAGGCGAGCCGTATTTAATAATATTTTCGCCCTTTTTAATATCAAAGCGTGCATATTTATGCCCGTTTTCAAGATTAATTTCAACGTTATCAAACTTATTAATTAACATATTTCGCTACATCCTCATAAAGAAAACTAAGGTCGGTGTCCCAAAAGCTTTCATTGCTTAAAATTTCAGCAACAGATTTTTCTTTCATAAAGGTAATTATTTCAGCATCGTCATTGGGTGTACCCTTTTTATAAAATTCTATAAGCTTAGCAAGTGAAAAAATCAGATTATTGGGCTTACTACCTGTTCTTTTAATGTATTCAAGAAGTGACGGTAAAACTCTTACCTTAAACTTACTAACCGAATTCAGCGAAATTGAAGCGCACAGATGCTTAATAAAGGGGTTATTAAAGCGTTCAAATACATTGTTTGCATAGTCTATAAGCTCTTCTTTGGGCAGGTCTAAGGTAGGAATAATCTCGTCAAACACGCATTTATTCACAAATTCGCGCATTTTTTCGTTCTCCATACAGTCCTTTACAGTTTCAATTCCCTCAAGCAAAGCATAAGGAATCATTGAGGTATGCGCACCGTTTAGAATTCTCACTTTTCTTGTTCTGTACATTTCAAGATTATCGGTAACAATTATATTAAGCTTTGTTTTGTTAAAGGGAATTTCCTCTAAAATGGCTTTTGGTCCCTCAATTACCCACAAATGAAACAGCTCGCTTGTGTTTACCATATTATCTTCATATCCAAGGTCGATTTTTTCGTCCTTTGGATAGCCGGTAACAATACGGTCAACAAGAGTGTTACAAAAAATATTTTCGTTTTCTATCCAATTTTTAAAATCTTCACCCAAGCTCCAAAGCTTTGCATACTTTAAAACACACTTTTTAAGATTTTCGCCGTTTTTATCAATAAGCTCGCAAGGCAAGAAAATAAAACCTTTTAAGCCCAGTTTAAATCTTTTATATAAAAGAGCTGTAAGCTTTGCAGGAAAGGTTTTGTGAGGCGTAACATCAAGCCTATCCTCATCAGTGTAAGCAATACCCGACTCTGTAGTATTTGAAACTATAAATCTAAAATCAGGATTTTCTGCTAATTTTAGATATGCCTCATAATCGTCATAAGGCTTTACTGTTCTTGAAATTACATCAATCAGTTTTTTTTCAACCGAGAGCTCACCGTCCGAAAGACCGCGCATTACGTGGGTGTAAACACAGTTCTGCTTTTCTAAAGCATCGCACATACCCATTTCTATCGGCTGAACTACAACTGCATTAGCAGAAAATTCGGTTTCTTCATTAAGAATTTGCAAAATCCAATCAACAAAGCCTCGAAGAAAACCGCCCTCACCAAACTGAATTACCCTGTCATTCCTTAAAGTTTTTTGAAATTCCATAACCTAATTCCCCTAATTTCAAAATTTTGTAAAATTTATCTACAAATATATTATACCGTTACAACTTCTTGTTTTCCTCTAATTTTTTTCTAAATAGCAGAAAAAACAAGAAAAAATTGTTGAAATTACAGTCTCATTTTGTTAAAATGGTTTTGGTGATAAAAAATGGCAGTATACAGTGATGAAAAAATTGAATTTTTTAACCGTGCTACCCGTGACTCAAGTTTTAAAATGCCCGAGCCGCATTTTCACAGCAAGCACGAAATGTATTTTGTAGAAAAAGGTAAAACTCAATACTTTGTCGGCAGTGAAATCTATTTTTTAAGTGCAGGCGATTTAATGTTTGTGCCTAAAGGCGAATTTCATAAAACCGATATTGGTGAAAAAGATATAACCGAACGTTTATTGCTTGTTTTTGATGATGATTTTTTAGGCGAAGAATATTTGAAATATTTAGATGAGCTTCGTGAGGATAAGCACATAAAAATTGCCCCCGAAAAGTTATATAAAATTAAAGAAATCTATGAAAAAATAGAACACGAAAACAAGCACAGAGGTAATGCATATTATGAGATGGAAAAGCTTTATTTGAGACAGCTTTTAATTCTTATAAAGCGCTACCGAATTAAAGAAAAGGCCTCAGAGCTTAGCGAATCATATCAGCTGATACAAAACTGTGCCACGTATATTTGCGAAAATTATCACACAGATTTAACACTGGATTTTCTGTCAAAAAAATATGCCCTTAGCCGCAGTCATTTTTCAAAACTTTTCAAGCAGGTAACGGGTGTCGGACTTAACGAATATATCAATATTACTCGTATTACAGCGGCACAAAATCTGCTTTCAAAATCAGAGCTTCCTATTACAGAGGTGGCTTCCCTTTGCGGCTTTAATGATAGCAACTATTTCGCCGCAGTTTTCAAAAAAATCAAAGGTATAACCCCTAAAAAATATTCTCTTATGAATAAATAAAAGCGTTGCAGTTATGACTATTTTCATAACTGCAACGCTTTTATTTTATGCCATTCGTTTTTTCCAAGGTTTTATGTTTATAATACAAATAAATGTACCAAAAACAGCTATAAGTAACCAAATTAATAAAGTAGTGCTCCAATCAAACTTTTCAGATATTATCGCAATTCCATAGGTTGAAACAGCACTTCCAACATACGTACAGGAATTAAGAATACCGGAAACGGTTGACACATTACCGTATTTTTTGAAATATGCAGGAACCATACAAATTAGTATCAAATTCACGCCATGCATACTTCCTGTAAGCAAAGCCGAAAAGATAACCGATAATGCGGCATTATTGCCTGTAGTAAATACAAGTCCCAACGCTGCAAGAGCGCCCACAAAGAATAGTACGCCTGCACAAGACATTGGATTTTTCAATACGGTGCGGTAAAGCGTAGATGTAATATGAAAAGTAATAATACTAAAAATCGGAAGAATAACACCTGTAAGTATTGAGATGATATTACTTAAATTGTAAGTTTCAGCAATATATGATGGCATCCAGGTAGTCACACCGTCGCGAAGCATTCCTTGTAAAACTATCGCCACCATAACTCCAATCATCAAGGGATTAAGCAAGATATGCTTATGATTTGCATTTTCTGCTTTCTCAGTTTTAGCCAAAGGTTTAACCTCTATATCAATGCAAAACTTATTCCAAACAAAAATCATAATTATACCGCAAAGCGACGAAACAAAAAATACAGCCTTCCAGCTTGATACTGCAATAATGAGTGGTGATACCAAATATACAGCAATTGTACCGAGTGAGCTACCCCACGACACCTTAACAGTAGATGCCTTGTAGGTCTCGTCGGTGAATAGTGTTGTCATCAGTTTCACAAGCGGTGGCCACATAAACGCCTGCGCAAAGCCGTTTACTGACCAAACTGCAAGCATAACATAGGCATTGGGACAAAACGGTATTAAAATATTCATAGCAACCGTAACTAAAAGCCCCAATGTAATCAGTTTTTTAGGTGAAAATTTATCACCGCAGACACCACTTATAATCTGACCGATACCATAGGTTATAAAGCTTCCTGTAAGCGCCATTGAAAGATGCGCCTTACTAAGCCCTGTATCACTTTCCATTTCAGAAATAACAGCGCCGTAATTAATTCTTGTAATATAGCTCGTAAAATAAATCACAGAAAACAATAATATTATAGCGTTAATTTTTCTTCTGTCCGTTAGTTTTTCCATATCAATCACCTTATGTAATAATTTTAATATTATTTTCTAAATAAAGCTGTTTCAGTTCTTTAGCTAAATCACCATCGGTAATATACGTATAATCCATACACATATCATCAAGCTTCAAAAGCGCTTTACTTTCAAATTTACTGCTATCAGCCAAGATAAAAACTTCATCTGTAGCCTTTAACATCGCCTTTTGAATTAACAATAGCTCTTGCTGATAATCATAAATGCCAAATTCTAAAGAAACAGCACTTGGAAAAATGAAAACTTTTTTAGCGTGTAGTGAACTTATCATATCGATTGTCGGACTACCAAAAAAACTTTTTTCTTGTTCAAAAAAATAACCGCCGCATAAAATAACAGTAAATTTATTATGTAAAATTTCGAACACATCAAGCGAATGTGTGATTACAGTAAGTTTAGAAAATTTTTCCTTTAAAACCTGTGCAAAAATTATAGCGGTACTTCCCGAATCCACACATATATAATCATCTTCGTCAATAAATTCGGTAGCTAATAGCGAAAGCTCACGCTTTTTATCACTATTATCAAGATTTCTTTTCTCTAATTCATAAAAGGGCTTCATTTCGCCCACAGCAACCGCACCGCCGTGTACACGGGTAAGCAACCCCGATTGCTCCATAAAAAGCAAATCTCTACGTATTGTTTCAAGTGACACATCAAATCTTTTTACTAAATTTGCAGTTGTAACAGCGCCATTACTTTTAATTAAGCTATGTATAATATTCTGTCTTTCTTTAGACAACATTCACACACACCTCCACAATATTCCACATATTACCACACAAACACAGATTTGTCAACACAAAAAAAGAAGCCTTTAAAGACTTCTTTTTGTATTATTCCACTGTCAATACAACCTTACCGATATTCTGTCCTTTATAGAGAATTTCGTGTGCGGCTTCGGCTTCTTGTATAGGCAAGGTTTTATAAATTGTAGGCTTTATCTCGCCACTTTCAATTTTTGGAAAGACATTTTTCACAAGCTCGGAAAGTATTTGCGCCTTTGTTTCGGGTGTGCGCGAGCGAAGTGTTGAGCCAATTATACGAACATTACGAACATAAATGTTTTTAAGGTCGATCTCAGTCTTTTGTCCTGCAAGAGCGGCAATCATAATCCAACGCGCACCGTGCTTTAGATAATGAATACATTCACCCATTATTTCACCGCCCAAGCAGTCAATAGCAACATCAACTCCGTGACCGTTCTCAAGTTCTTCTTTTAACACCTCAGCTATATCTTCTTTAGTTGTAACTACTACTCTATCTGCATTTAAATGCTTAATATTATTTGCTATTTCTTCGGTCAAAACAGTTGTTATGACTCTGATACCAAATGCTTTTGCCATGGGTATAATTACTGATGCTAAACCACTTGCCCCTGCATTCATTAAAAGGGTATCACCCTTTTTAATATTGCCCTCAACAAATAGATTAAGATATGCGGTAGCAAAGGCTTCAGGAATAGCCGCCGCTTCTACCATTGTGCAGTTTTTTGGCACAGGCATAAGCATATCATATTTTATGTTAGCATATTCGGCATAACCACCGCCCCCAAAAGAGCGCAAACCTTATCTCCTATTTTCCAGTTGGATTTTTCTGCAGCAATTTTACCAACCTTTACAATAGTTCCTGCAATTTCAAGTCCCATCCATTCAGGGCAATCGGGCGGAGGCGGATAATCACCCTCTCGTTGCATTAAATCTGCTCTATTAAGTGCCGCCGCTTCAATTTTAACAAGACAGTCTTCGTCTTTGCAAATCGGGTCGGGCACATTGTCCCAACGAAGACTTTTATCGTCATTTACTAAAATCGCTTTCATAAGGTTTCTCCTCTCTTAAAGCTTTTTCCTACAACCATCAATCTGTATGTTCTGACCGTTTATATATGCCGCATTATCACTTGCCAAATAACAAATCAAATCAGCATTTTCTCTTGCTGAACCTGTTCTTCCACTATAGGATACTTCGTTCGGTTCAACATAATCGATATCGGATTTTTCGGCAGGACTAACGGTACCGGGTGAAATTGCATTTACAGTAATATTATGTACAGCAACCTCTTTTGCAAGTGCTTTTGTAAAAGAAATCATAGCACCCTTTGTTGCTGAATATGGAGACATAGTCGCATTTCCGTATACTCCTGCAACCGAGGCAACGTTTATTATCCTGCCGTAATTATTCTCAATCATTTTGTCAATTACAGCTTTAGTAAAATAAACCGTTCCCATAATATTTACGTCAATCAGTTTTTTCCAAACCTCAATATCGGTCTCGTTGAATGCAGTAAAACAACGCCAGATTGCCGCATTATTTATTAGAATATCAATTTTCCCAAAGCTATTAACTGCTTTCTCCACCACATTTAAAACAGATGTATTATCAGTAACTTCACATACAAAGCTTAAAACATTATTAGTAATATTTTTTATTTCTACTTCGGTTTTAGCTAATGTTTCGGGATTATTATCAACTAATATAACATTAGCGCTATTCTTAGCAAACTGTAAAGCACAAGCTCTGCCAATACCTACAGCCGCACCTGTTATTAAAACTGTTTTATTTTTAAACATTTTTACCACCTCAAAAATCAATAGTATCCCTAACCGTTTTCATAGTGCTTAAAAGCGGTTGCATAGGTGTTGATAATGAATCGTGTTCATAAACACATAAAGACATACAGCAACCAAGCTTAATGCCGAGCCTTCTATGTAATGAACATTCACCGCACGACAAAAATAAAAACGGCGCACCGAGTTCACGCTTTAAAAGGTCGGTTATTCTTAGGTTTTCAATCTGCTGTTCCATACTATCCGCACCTGTTACAATTTTTATAATATCCGCACCTCTGCGTTTTTGCTCAAAAGCTATTTCTAAAACCCTTTCGGCAGGTGCAAACTTATAAAGATGAGAAGACATTAAAACCTCTGCACCAAAGCTATGAATTCTATCAATTAGTTCAATCTGCTTTTTTATTGCTTCTGCATTTTCCGTAAGCTCTTGCGGGTGTTTGCAAAACATATCCCCCATTACATCAATAATGGTTGCGCCGCTTTGGGCTAATGTTATAAGCCCCTCGGCTAATTCTTCATCAGTATTGCCGCTATTATTTGCCATTCGGTAATTTGTAACATAACATGGCTTATCTTTCATTTCGGCAAAAAGTCTTTTATAAACATCTGGATTTTGAAACTGAGGTTTCAAACATTCTACTTGTAAGCCGTATGCATCTGCACCAAGACAATTAGCATTTCTTATTCTGCCAATAGCCGTTTCAGGCGTTTCGCACTGAAGCATTACTGTAAGTAACGGTTTTTCGTGATTTAAAAAAGTTTTACTCATTAGTGCCACCTACCCTTTTTATTAATTTTAATGCATTTTCACTACACTCACAATACCCAAAACGATATCGTTTTAACATTTTCGATATTAATTATGAAGTTTTTCTTGATTATTTTAACAAATGCAGTAAAATAAAGTTAAAAAATCAGTAGGAGTTGTAGAATGGATACCCTAAAAAAAATTACCGTAACCAATATTGATGATGTTGTAACCGTTTTTTCTCCAAAAGGCAGAGTTTTTGAAATGAAAAACCGCCATTGCTATGGGCTATCATTTTGCCTTAAAGGTCAAATAACATACACACTTAACGGAAAAGAATATATATCCGACCCCGAGCATGCAATACTTTTACCACAGGGTCAGTCATATACACTTTACGGAAACAAGGAAGGCTTATTCCCTGTTATAGATTTTTACTGTAACAGCTTTATTACAGACACCTTTAAGCTATTTTCAATAAATGATATTGAGCCATTTATTAAAGATTTTGAAAAAATCAAAAGCCTGCTTCTTTTTGACAGAAACAAGCCTTTAATATACAGTATTTTCTATGGAATGCTAGACCGCCTGATACGTGAACAGGAGCCTAAAAATGACATTTTGCACCCTGCAATTAAGTTTTTGGAAAATAACATTTCAAACCCCGAGCTAAACAATTCGCTATTGGCTCAAAAAGCTAATATCAGTGAAATATATTTCAGAAAGTTGTTTTTGGAAAAAATGGGCACCACACCTAAACAGTATATATTAGATGTGCGTATGCAAAAAGCTAAACTTTTACTTACTGAGACCGAATTTTCGGTATCTGCCGTTGCAGAGGAATGCGGTTTCAGAGGTGTTTATAGTTTTTCACGCACATTCAAGGAAAGAACACACCTGTCACCCACAGAATACGCTAAAGTCAACAAAAAATTTAAGCTATAAAATTTTAAGGTTTTTAAACTTTTCCTTAAAAACTTCGGCGGTATTTTTTTCATCAGTTATTAGAATATTTATTTCCGACAAACTACACTGTACAAAATTTGAATGTGTGTTAAATTTTTGTGCGTTACAAAGAAAAACTTTTTTAGATGCATTTTTAAGCATTGAATTTCGCACAAATGTTTCCTCTAAGGTGCAATCGGAAATTACACCGTCTGCATCCAGTGACTTTGCAGAAATAAAGGCAAAATCCGCGAAAATTCCCTCGAATGTCTTACTTGCATTTTCACCAATAAGACAATTGTTATTTAACTTACTAACAATGCCGCCCGAAGAGATGACCGTCATTTCACAGTGCGACAGTAGGTTTAATATTTCAAGGTTGTTTGAAACTACAGTTATACCTATTTTATCCATAATTGCCCTAGCCAAAAAGAAGCTGGTTGTTGATTGGTCAAGGAAGATTACATCGCCTTTATTTATAAGCTCAGCTGCTTTAATGGCAATTTTTTGCTTTTCGGCTACATAATCAAAGCTTCTTGTGTTAAAGGGTAACACCGATACAGAGCCGCTTAAAGCCTCTGCGCCACCGTAACTTCGCCTGATAAGACCTTGCTTTTCCATTTCTGCAAGGTCACGGCGTATACTCGACTCACTTGTATATAAAGCCTTACTTAAATCCCTTACCGAAGTATATCCGTTTGTGTTGAGTAAAGCGTATATTTGATTTTGCCTTTCGGTTTTAAACATATTTACACCTCATAAACAGTGCGCATTATTGAACGAAACACGCAATAATGCGTATTATCTTTTCAATATTCACGCAAATACGCAAATTCGATTGAATATTTCTGCTCGTTTGATTATAATATAAATATCATAAAATGTAAAGGAGTTAATTTATGGACATTAAAAAATTACTCGAAGGTGTTCTATGCTCTTGCGGCAAAAAACACGAGTGTGACATTAAGTATGTTTATGTGGAAAATAACGCTGTTTCACATCTTGCAGATATCTGCAAAAATTATGATAGAATACTCATAGTTGCAGACGAAAATACCTACCGCGCAGCAGGCAAAAAAACCGAAAAATATATAAGTGTGAAAATTGCCGACCGACAGATTTTTTCGGGTAAAACCGTTCTAATTCCCAATGAAGAGGCAATAAATTCTGTAACCGAAAAATTAAATAACACCGACCTGATTGTTGGTATTGGCTCGGGTGTAATTCAGGACCTTTGCAAATATGTTTCTTTTAAAAACAGTATTCCCTATTATATAGTAGCTACCGCGCCTTCAATGGACGGCTATGCTTCCACAGGAGCCGCTATGATAACCGACGGTATGAAGGTTACATACTCTGCCAAGGTTCCCGATGCCATTATTGCCGATACCGAAATTTTAAAGGATGCGCCTATCCAAATGATAAAGGCGGGCTACGGTGATATAATCGGTAAATATTCAGCACTTAATGATTGGAAATTAGGTCATATTGTAAACAGCGAATATTTTTGTGACTATATTTATAACCTCACCTTTGATATGCTTTTAAAAACTCTGCCATTAGCCAGAAAGCTTTTAGAACGTGATGAGGAAAGCATTAGAATTTTAACCGAAGCTCTGATTGTTGTGGGCATTGCTATGAGCTTTGCAGGAAATTCAAGACCGGCTTCAGGAAGTGAGCACCATCTTTCACATTATTTTGAAATAACAGGTATCATCGATAACACCGACTATCTCCCCCACGGAATTGATGTTGTATATTCCACCCTTATTACCTCTGCATTAAGAGAAAAAATTAAAAATTGTCAATTCCCACAAAATCAGTACCGTCAAACAAGAGCTGAGAGAGAAAGTGAAATTAAGAGAGTGTATAAGCAGGTTGCAGACGGTTGCATAGCCTTGCAGGACAAGTTAGCTACATATGAACAGGACAGAATTTCTGTTTATTTAGAGAACGAAACCGCAATCAAAAACATACTCGCTGAGGCACCAAACTCTGACGAGCTTGAAAAAATACTATCTGACATCGGTCTTGATATGAACGAATTTTATTCTACCTACAGTGAGGAAAAAATTAGGGACGCTATTCGCTATGCTAAGGATTTGAAAGACAGATATACTGTTCTTTGGATGTACTACGATTTAGGATTAGGTGACTAAAATGGATGTTAAAAAAATCAGGCTTATTGCTATGGACTTAGACGGCACACTCACACAGCACAAAACGCCTTTGAGCGACAAACACAAAGAAATTTTAGATAAGCTTTCAAAAAAGTACAAGCTTCTGATGGTGGGGGCTGGAATGTGCCACAGAATTTTTAAGCAAATGAACTGTTACCCTATTAATATTTTAGGAAACTACGGTCTTCAGTATGCCGAATACAATCCCGATACCAAGGATTTAGACATCATTTTTAACGAAGTTTTCCACTGTGATAAAAAAAGCGTTGATAAGCGGGTCACCGAAATGCGCCAAAAATACGGCTTTACTGAATTTGCAGGTGATAATGTTGAATTTCATAGCTCTGGTTGTGTGACCTTCCCCATACTTGGCACTGCCGCAAACCCAGAGGATAAGCTAAGCTTTGACCCCGACCGCAAAAAAAGACGCGCTATTTATGAGGATATAAAGAAAACCTTTAGTGATTACACAGTATTTGTGGGCGGTTCTTCTTCCTTTGATATGGCACCTGCCCCCTTTGACAAGGCTTATGCCTTAGCTAAATACTGCGCCGATCACGCTATTGCTCACGACGAGGTTGTTTACATTGGTGACGATTACGGTCCTGGCGGAAATGATGAGTCGGTATATAAGTCCGATTTCAACTATTTAACTATTGATAATTACCTTGATTTTGAAAAGACGGTTGAGGTACTTCTGTAAGTAAAAAGGGGCTGTCTCACTAAACAAGTGAGACAGCCCCTTTTTACTATTTTACATTCTTCTTTGGGCAAATATCGTTTAAAACACAAGTGTCGCAATAAACTTTTCTTGCAGTACAAACATCTCTGCCGAAAAGAACTGTTCTGTGGCAAAAATTGTTTGATTTTTCGGGTGGTAAAAGCTTTCGCATTTCATTTTCAACTGTAAGCGGATTTGTGCTATTTACAAAGCCTAGACGGTTACAGATTCTTATAAAATGAGTATCGGTAACAACAGCGGGCTTTTTATAAATGTCCCCGCAAACCAGATTAGCCGTTTTTCTTCCAACACCCGAAAGTGTTGTCAGTTCTTCAATAGTATCGGGAACCTTACCGCCAAAATCTGATACAATTTTTTGAGCAATAGCAATTAAATCCTTTGCCTTGGTTTTATAAAGACCGCAGGTTTTTATAAGCTCCTCTACCCTGCTAAGCTCTGCCCTTGCCATAGTCTTGGCATCGGGGAATTCGGCAAAAAGCGCAGGAGTTACCATATTAACTCTTTTATCTGTACATTGTGCTGACAATCTTGTGGCAATTAGTAGTTGAAAAGCATCCTCATAATCTAATGAACAAATAGCATCGGGATATAAGTTTTCTAGCCTCGCTACCGCTTCTATAACTCGTTCTTTTTTACGCATTGGCGGCCTCTAATTTAAGGTCATTAGGCTTAATAAGCTTCATTTTGCGCATAGCCTCTGCAACGGAAAGCGAAATCACTGCAGGCAAAATAAAATGCATTAAAATAATTTCGAGTAAGGTGACAACAGGGCTAAAGCCTGCGGCTACCATACTGTCATAAGCCATAAATTGACCAACAAGACCTGCAGAGCCCATACCCGAGCCTACGGGATTACTAACCATTTTAAGTACTGCAGAAGACACAGGGCCTAAAATAGCGCTTGAAACTATTGCAGGAATCCAGATAAGCGGATTTCTTACGATGTTAGGTACTTGAAGCATTGAGGTGCCAAGCCCCTGAGCTACAAGACCGCCGAATTTATTTTCACGGTAGCTTATAACCGCAAAACCTACCATATTACAACAACAACCAACTGTAGCGGCACCTGCGGCAAGCCCTGTAATACCCATAGAAACGCCAATAGCGGCGGATGAAATCGGTAAGGTTAAAATTATACCCATAAGCACAGAAACCGCTATACCGCCTAAAATTGGATATTTTGCAACGTTTACATTTACGAGATTGCCAAGCCAAACCATAGCGGCAGAAATATAGGGACCTACAAAGTAACCTGCGGCAGAGCCTGCAACTATACAGCAAATTGGTGTTACAATTATATCCACCTTAGTTTTACCTGCAACCAAGCATCCAATCTCAATTGCAACATAAGCAGCAATAAAAGCGCCTAAAGGCTCACCGGGTTTGCCGATTGCAAAGGCTTCGTTTGCAAGATTTGGGAATGCACCAATCATACCGCAAACCGCGGCGGCAACTGTTGTAAGCGGTGCGGATTTAAGTTTACAAGCAACACCTACACCAATACCGGCACCCGTAAGTGTCTTTGCAACATTACCCATAGCGGTAAGATAATCGCCTAAAATATTTCCGCCAAGCAATGCGGCAATTTGGCAGAGAATTGTACCGATTATGAGGGTTGAAAACAAACCGTATGCCATACCCGAAAGACCGTCAATAAACAAGCGGTTTATATACTTCTTAACCATTTTGACTTCCTCCTTAAAGAATTCCAATAAATTAAGTAAATTATACTGCTTTTTTATTAAAAAGACAATAGTGTATATGCAAAAATTTTCTGTAAATAATAATATTAATTTATTAATTTGGGGGAAATTTTATGAAAACCGTTGCTTTTTTTGATACCAAGGCTTATGACAGAGAAAGCTTTTTAAAATACGGTAACGAGGATATAAATATAAGATTTTTTGAAAACAAGCTCAACCGCGATACCGTAAGTATGGCGGCCTGCTGTGATGCGGTTTGTATATTTGTAAACGATAATATTGATAAATATGTGATAGAACAGCTTGAAAAATACGGTGTAGGTTTGATAGCGCTAAGGTGCGCCGGATACAATAATGTAGATTTAAAGGCGGCGCGCGGCAGAATAAATGTTGTAAGAGTGCCTGCATATTCGCCGTATGCTGTTGCAGAGCACGCAGTAGGTATGATACTGCTTTTAAACAGAAAGCTTCACAGAGCGTATATCAGAACACGTGACCACAACTTTTCACTTGAAGGGCTTACAGGCTTTGATTTACACGGCAAAACAGTTGGTATTGTAGGTACAGGAAAAATCGGTCAGGCATTTTGTGAAATTGCCGAAGGCTTTGGAATGAAAATATTGGGCTATGACCCTCATGAATCAAAAGATTTTAAGGGCAAATATGTAAGTCTTGACGAGCTTTTGAATAATAGCGATATAATCTCACTTCATTGTCCTTTAACCAAAGAAAACCGCCATATAATAAACTCTGAAACGGTTTCAAAAATGAAGCAAGGTGTTTTTATAATTAACACATCAAGAGGAAAATTAATTGATACTGCGGCTTTAATTGGCGGTTTAAAATCGGGTAAAATCGGCGCCGCAGGACTTGATGTTTATGAGGAAGAAACTTCACTATTTTTCGAAGATTATTCCGAAGAAATCATTCACGACGACACACTCTCAACCTTAATTTCAATGCCAAACGTTCTTGTAACCTCACACCAAGCCTTTTTGACCAAGGAAGCCTTAAATGCTATTGCTGAAACCACAATGAACAATCTAAGCGATTACTTTAGTGGCAAAGAATTAATAAATGAAATTAAAATTTAAAGCTATTCACCTTGCTTTTTGTAGATTTATGTGCTACAATTTGCGGGGTGATTTTTCTATGACAAATATTTACATAGTAAGACATTGCGAAGCTGAGGGCAATGTTAAAAGAATGTTTCAAGGACTTACCGACCTTGATATTACCGAGCTTGGTGTAAAACAGCTTAAAGCACTAGAGGAGCGTTTTAGCGCCATACATATCGACCGTGTGATTGCCAGCCCTTTAATTCGCACTAGGAAGACAGCAAAAGCAATTATAGGCGAAAAATCCATACCGTTAGAAATTGATGAAGGACTTATTGAACTTAACGGCGGTATTATTGAGGGTAAAACCTTCGATGAAATTCATATTAATTTCCCTGACTTTCAGGATATGTGGCAAAATCATCCTGAGGATTTTGCACCCGAAAATGGCGAAACTATGGTAGAAGCTTATGATAGAATTTGGAATACCGTGTTTAAAATTGCAAAGGAAAATAGGGGTAAAACCGTTGCCTGTGCCTCGCACGGCGGTGTGCTTAGATGTCTTAACTGCAAGCTTTTAAAAGACGATATAACCAAATTAAAAGAAATCCCCTTTGGTTATAATACTGCAATAACACTGATTGAATTCGACGATAACTTAAATTACAGAGTTGTGTTTTATGATGATGCTTCTCATATTACCGAAGAGCTTATGAATAAAGCCGCCGCAATACCCACTAAATAATTTAAAGAGGTTTTATATGATAATAATGTCAGTAGACTTAGGAAAAGCCCGTACAGGTATTGCAGTTTCAGATAACGGCGAAAGCTTTGCTTTTCCTAAAAAGGTAATAATTGAATATAATGAAGAAAAGCTCATTGCAAAAATATGTGACACCGCAAAGGAGCTTTCGGCCGAGCTTATTGTAGTGGGATACCCTAAAAATATGGATGGCAGTGAAGGCTCACGCGCAGAGGAATGTAAGGCTATTGCCGAAAAAATCGAGTCACTAATCGGTACTAAAACTGCACTTTGGGATGAACGTTGTACTACCGTTTCGGCTAACACCGCGCTTAATTATACCAATACACGCGGTAAAAAGCGCAAAGAGGTTGTAGACGCGGTAGCGGCAGTGATTATACTTGAAGATTATTTAGCCTACAGAAAAAACAATATGAAATAAAAGCTAAAAGGGGCTGTCTCACTAAGAAAAAGTGAGACAGCCCCTTTTAAAATTATAAATTAAAAAATACAACCGAAGCCACACCTAACACGAAGCCGATATTTTGCATTAGGCTAAGTTTTTCTTTATACCAAAAACGTGATATGCAGTATGTAAGAATTATACCGCCTCCCGACGCTAAGGGATACATTACAGAGGCAGGAAGTCTTGCAGACAGTATCATTACAAGAAGATTGCAAGCACCGTTTGCCAAACCGCATATAATTATTGGTATGCTGCCGTTTTTAACAGCAGGTAAAATACTGTCTCTTTCTGTAAAAAATGAAACAATTAACAGAGCAATAACTACAAACAATAAAGCTACTGTCATAAATTCATTTTTGTATTCCCCGCCAAAATCAGCTATTTGAACATTCTGCACAGTTGAGCAAAGCCCATTGCCAAAAAATGAAATTGCAACAAATATAATCCACTTTAATGATACCTTTATACTATTATCCTTTTCATTAACAAAGTTAATTAAAAATAAACTAATCATTAAAAATAGTAATCCAATAATCAAAAAAGCACTAATTTCATCGCCTTTAAATATTAAACCGTATAATGTGGGAATAATCAAGGAATATGAAGAAATAAGGGCAGTAAGCGCCAACGAGCCACAGGATATTGCCAAAACCGAAAATAAGACCGCCGAGCCGTAGCCCAGACCAAACAAAAACGAATAAGGCAAAACCTTTATATCCATCTGGAAAGGAAAATTGATTTGAAATATAAAGAACAATGCCGCTACCAAGGATGAAAAAGCGCTAAAAATTATAACTGCCTTGCCATCTAATTTTTTGCTATACGCCTTTTTGCAGATGTGCTGCAGTGATAACGTACAAACTGTTAAAATCATAAAAATACTATTTAGCATAATTAAATAATCTCCAAAAATTTACAGTCGTGTCTGAAGCTGTCAGTACCGTTGTGATTGAGAAGAATTGCGAAATCATCATCCTCAATAACAGTAATCGGGTTTTTATCATCAAGCGGTACTAACGAGCAGTAATGCCAACCGAATTTCTTGTCGTCCTTCTCAAAAGATACAGGCTCGCTCCAATTAATTAAATCCTTACTTGTGCGAAGCTGCATATAATCTGCACAAATAGGTCCGCCTTTTTTGCAAATATTTAAAGCAGTGGAAGATGCTATATATAAATCATATTTCTTTAAATATGCAAACTTTGTGTGCCAAGAATTTTCTAAAACAGGAGTTTCTTTACCAAAGTTTCCAGGCTCACAGAATTCACCCTCATAATACTTTACAAAGTCACCCATAATGCCGTCGTTTCGCTTACGTGTACGGGCAAGATATGCATGACAGCTCTCCCAATAGCCTTCCTCAAGGTTTACAAAAGCTTGGTTGTATACTAAATAGAGATAATCGCTATTTGGGTCATCAAAGAATGTAAAATCACCGCTACCAAGGCAAATAACGTTCCCCTTTTGACCGATAACCTTATCACCCTCGGGGCTGTATCTTTCAGTAAAGCATACATTTTCGCTGGTTACAACCCAACGGTCAAAGGTCCAGTTTCTGCCCTCATCGTCGGAATGCATAAGACCGATATGACGGAAGTCGGAATCATATTTAGGGGTTACACAAGGACCGAAAGAATCGTAAGCAGTACCCTTGCCTGCCCAACCTGATTCATTATGGAAGAAGCAGAAAAATCTATGGGTGGTAGGACAGATATATAAACCGAAGGGCCAAATACTGCCTCTTGCCTTAACACCCTCGGGGTATCTAACACCCGCAAAAGCATAATCGGCGTGACCAACGCAAAAATTTGTACTTATAGGATAAACCTCTTTTAAATCATCAAGACAGGTGCCGCAAAAAACAGCAATATGTCCCATATGGCTATGACCGCTCATTGCCCAAAGCTTGCCGTCGGTATCGCGGTACATCGGTGTTGTACCGTCCTGATAAATACCGTATTTTCTAAGAAAAGGCTCTGCTTCTTTTTTTTTACCTATTTCGATAGTATGGTTTTTAAAAAATTCGCTCATAAGGTAATCCCCCTATTAGTTTTTTCTTCATTATACAATAAAACCGCAAGATTTCAATGTGTTATCTTCATAAAATATTGCATTTTCTTCCCACATATAGTAAAATAAGACACATTAGGGGTGATAATTTTGAAAATTAAATACAATGCCAACGCATTACAACATATCATAACAGATTTAGCCGAGCTAACAGGCATCAGTATTGCGTTTCTTGATACCGATTTTAACTATATTGTCAGAGCATTTGATGATGCCGATTATTGCTCTAAGCTACAGCAATTAAAGCTTTTAGACCAACCCTGTCATTGCTCAGATTTAGAACTTTTAACAAAATGCAAAAACAGCGGAAAGCTTGAAAGTCATTTATGTCACGCGGGTCTTTGCGATACGGCAATGCCTATTATAAAAAATCAAATAATCGTCGGTTTTGTTATTTTTGGAAGAATACGCACAAAAGAGTCACCAAAGGTTAATAATTTTAAAACCGAGCACGAATTACTCAACACACTATACAATAAACTCCCTTTTTTTACAGTTACCAAAATTTCATATTTAACCGACCTTTTACCAAGAATTCTCTTTCAAAATGCAATTGAGATTGAAAACGATAATCTCGTTGATGAAATAAGTGAATATATAAAAAATAATTTAAAAGAAGATTTAAGCATAAATTATTTATCCCAAAAATTTTTTATTTCAAAAAACAAGCTTTACCGATTTTTCTGTGAAACATACGGAATAACAGTTAATGCTTACATAACAAAGCAACGAATTGAAAAAGCCAAGGAATTACTTAAAACAAAAGACCCAATATACAAAATAGCTGAGGAAACGGGTATAGATAACTACACCTACTTTTGCAAGCTTTTTAAAAGAAAAACTGGGCTAACACCTACCGAATACAGAAGGGGCTGTCTCAGTAAGATACAGAAAGCGTTTTCTTTGCCACGTTAGACGTACATAAGTACTTCGAGTGGCGAAAAAACGTTTAAAAAGGAAACTTAATATTCGCAATTCAAAGAATTTCACATATAAAAACACCTTGCAAAAGTTGATTTTTTCTTTTACAAGGTGTTTGTTTTTATTTCTTTATTGCTTTTTTCTTTTGGTCTGTGCTTAATGAGACAGCCCCCTTAAAATTTTAATGAACCTTAACGGTCTTACCGCCGTCAAGACGGGATTCTTCTGCACAAATTCCAATAAGATGACTTTCTACCGATTCCTTTAATGAGGTGTAATTCTTTTTTGCACCAGTCAAAATATCATATAAATCGTTAATAAGTCCCGCATCTCCGCCGCCGTGACTCCAACCGCCAAAATCAAGACCACTCAGTTTTATAACTTCAATATCTTTGCCGTAGGGCTTTATTGTTAATGTGTTTAATACCTCATCCATAACAATTTCGCCCTCTGTACCGTAAAGCGCTATCAAGCGACCCGGTCTTGCAGCGAACACCATTTTAAGAGTTGCAATTACACCGTTTTCAAACTGCATCTGTACCATTTGATTATCAACAACGTGGGGGTCTGATTCTACACCACATTTAAAGGCGCACTCACCCTGCACCTTGGTTTTTAAGCCTTGGTACAAATCCTCCTCAGTTGTCGGATTTTTTAATGATACCTTATTATACGGCCAAGAAAATACAGGACAACCTCTTTTTTTCCAGACGTCAATATAAATTTTCTTAGCGCTGTAGGTACATGTATCAACATATTTGCAATCAAGACAACGGTCTGCTGAGCCATCGGGTGCATTTTCTCTACGGAAGAAGGATAAGTCTCCGACAGAGGAAACGGACTTACAGCTAGCCCCTGCAAAATGTTGAATTAAATCTAAATCGTGACAGCATTTTGCAAGAATTGTCGGGTATGTATCAGGATTTGATTTTTGAAGTCTTACATAAGCCTGCGCCTGATGCCAAAAAGCAACACGCTCAGACTGGTCAATGGCAACCAGCTTGCCTATAATTTCTTTCTGTAATAGCTCGTCGATTTTTATTATTCCTGCCGCATAACGCATAACGTGACAAACTACTACTTTTCTACCTGTTTGTTTTTGAACCTTTAAAAGCTTTTCTATTTCCTCTTTAGAGTCGCTTATCGGCTTTTCAAGCAAAACATCATAGCCTAACTCCATAGCCTTAATACATTGACGCACATGATGTGAATCGGTAGTAGCAATAACTAAAACATCTGCTCTTTTTTCTTTAAAAAATTCCTCCTCACTGCAAAACATAGCACTAGACGGCAAATTAATTAAACCGTTAATCTTTTTAAGCTGTTCGTGATTTATGTCGCAGATGGCAGTTATACCAAACTCCTTTTTTTCGGTCAGTAATTTTGTATAGGTGTAGCCTCTGCCGCCACAGCCGATAATTGCTACTGTGTAATACTTTTTCATTTTATATTTCCCCGTTAAATTGGATTTCATTAATTATTAAATAAAAATATAAAGCAAAGTCTTGGTCATTCGCCCATTCGTCATAAAATTCACCCTTTATATCCCCACTTTTAAAGGGATAAACATAAGCACACGAGCCCTCACCCTTATCATTAAAAAGACAAAGACAATTTCTCGCACACCTTTCTGCCGCTATTTTATATTTTTCATCACCCGAACAATTATAATAAGCGGTAAAAGCGCGCGCAGTAAGACAACTCCAATAATGCGGAAAAGTGTCCCCAAAAAGCCTTTCCTTACCGAACCAACGGTCATCCCAAAATCTTATAGGAATTTCATTTAAATGAAAGCTCGGCTGATGACCGCTAAATCTTTCCAAAACCTCTATATGCTTCAGGGCTTCATCCCTATAGCTTTGCTCACCTGTAACGTAAGCCATTTCAGAAATAAAGGTTGCCGCAGGTGACACTATTGTTTGCTCATAATTTACCTCATGCTTCGGGTACGAAAGACCGTTCGCAACAATATTATTTGTGTGTGCAGTATACCAATTCTTTACTCTTTCAGCCTCTTCAAGAAGACCAGCATCATAAAAAGCGGTTATAGTTTTTCGCATTGAAAGTCCGTTAGGATAGAATTTTTCACCGCCTACGGAATAATAATGCTCTAAAATCTTGACTACATAATTCAAATATGCCGTATCCTTAGTAAGCAAATACATTTCGGTAAAAAGAGTAGTAACCCAAGGCGCGTTATAAAGTCTTTTAAACTTTACATTTTTTCTGACACCGTCAAATATTTCACCAGTATTGCTGTCAAATACCTCTCGCAATACAAATGCGATATATTTATCAAGCGCTTTGCGCATTTTAGCGTTTTTATGTGTTTGCAGATATTTTGCAATTAAAAGCGCCATACCCGTTCTTTCTCTGCAAGCGTTATGGTCACGGAAAACCGAATCAAAAATTAACTCCTTTTCCTTATTGTCATAGATAAGAAATGCCCCGTTTAATGCGCTGTCTTCTCTGTTATACTGCTGTTTATCAATAATAAAGTTAATTCTTTTTTCAAGTAAGGTTTCCAATTCTTCTGCTACGAAAAACTCCGTATATGTAGAAATACCGCAAGCGGTAATATCAAATCGGTGCTCACCCACTCTTTTTGGGTTAAATGCTACCTTATAACAGTTTTCATCGGTTTCATATGATATTTCTTCACCGTCGCAGATTATTTTTAAAAGTTTAAGTTTATTTTTAGCTTTTAATGTAAATACAATTTTTTCATTTTGAAATACCGTAAACTGAGGCGCCTCAATGTTTATAAAGGTTGGGTATTCCAATGCTTTTTGGTAGAAATCTTCATTGCTTTTATGCCAGAACATCTGCCACTCAATTATATATTCCTCACCACTGAGCAATTCAAAATGATCGGGATTAAGAATGAAAATACCTCTGTGATTTGTTTTAGTATTTTTTACACTGTAGCTTTTTATAGAGCCTTTTGTTAAAACAAGCCCTAAATTAATGTCCGATTTGCCCATTTTAAGAGCATTTATATATGCCACATTTCCACCGCACCAGATATGCGTATTACAACGGTTAATCATACAGTCATCAGCATAGGTATAAATATCGTTAAAGGGCAGTATAATCCCCAAAGTTCCGTGCTCGAGAAAATAATCGGTTTCTCTCAAATTTTTTATGGTGTAGCGTTCGTTATAAGAGCCGTTATCAGTAAAAAATCTTTCGACCGTTATTTTTAATGTATCGTTAACAAAAACCGCTTTACAAAAGCTATCATCCTCAGAAAATTCGCTCATTGGAATTGTTTCCACCGAATTTTCACGCTTATATAACGGCTCAATTTTAAATGTGTTATTATAATGCATTAAGCCCCAGCCTTCATTCTCAATGCACCAATTCATTTTATGCTTATCTTTTAGATTTACAAAAGAACATACCGAGCCGTTTTCCTTATTAAACTTAATTTCAAATAATTCATTTTTCATTTCCACTCACCTCAATTTTTATTGTATTGCAATTTATAAAATTTTCAATGAGCTATTCAACTGCAATTTGGTATTATTCGATTTTTATTGACAACTCATAAAAAGCCTTATAAAATATACTTACATATAAAGAAGGTGATTATGATTTTAGACAATATATTTGCAAAACTGCGCTTTTCAGATTTTAATATAACTAATATAGAGCCATACCAAATGGAATTTAAAAGCGGAAATGTGGTCGACTATTCAAAATACGGCAGAAGAAAAAGTCTTTTGCACTTTGTAACGGCAGGAAAAAGATTGTATGAAACCGAAGATAACATCTTTTCTGTAGGGGCAGGCACGCTGATTTTTATACCCGACGGTACAAAATACCTTACCAGAGCTAAAACCGTGAATAATGAAAGTTGTAGTGGTATAGGTATATCCTTTGATTTGGATATTGCCTTTAACCAAAATGAATTAAATATTTATTATGAAGAAAATATTAATCGAAAAGAATTGGTTTTTGATTTGTTTGTTCGCACATATCAAATTTATAAAAGCTCTCCCTTAGAGCTTTTACAGCTCAAAAATGCGGTTTATAGTCTTCTTTCATTTTTAAATTCATCAAACGCAGTAAATATAGGGGAATTTTCCCAAATTGAGCCTGCAATAGAATACATTAACGCGCATTTCAAGGAAAATTTACCCGTAAAGCTTTATGCAGAAAAATGTAACCTCAGTGAAAGCTATTTCAGAAAAAAATTCACAGAATATACGGGTTTATCCCCCATCGAATATCGAAATCAGCTTCGTTTTGTAGAGGCCAAAAGACTATATCAAATAGGGTTTTCAACACAGCAAATTGCCGAAAAGCTCGGTTTTTGCGATGGTAGCTACCTTTTAAAGCTTTACAAGCGAAATACAGGCAGAACACTTAAAAATGACGCTAAAACAGTTTAGTTATAAAAAAGCATCACCCTATGTGGCTTACTTCATAGGGTGATGCTTTTTATATTAGATTGGTAAAAAATCTTTTTAATTTTTATTATCGTTATCTGCGCCACAGCAACAAGAGGGACATTCCCCTTTTTTAGTACTACAAGAACAACCGTCGGGGCAACCTATACACTTCTTGCCGCTTTTTTTAAGCCTATAAACATAGAAAGCCGCAAAACCGATAATCAAAACGATAATCGCAATAATAATAAAATTATCCATTTAAAATTCACCTTATTTTGTTACGGTAGCTTTTGCCTTATCGCCGCTTAAAGCATACTCTTCCTTAAGCTTCTTTTCAGCATTTACACAGAGATAGGAAACTATAGCTACAAATACTGCAACTGCAACCGCACCGCCGATAGCGCCGCCGATATTAAGCGCAGCAGGCTCAGTGATAAGGGTGCCGATTGTGTATACTAAATAACCTACTACAAAGCCAACACCAAGCTGGAATGCGATACCGCCCCAAAGCCACTTAGCGCTCTTCATTTCGGAATTCATAGCACCGATAGCTGCAAAGCAAGGTGGAGTAAAGAGGTTGAACATAAGATAAGCTAACGCTGCAACCTGACCAATACCCATAACTGAAGCTACTTCTGCAGCTCCGCTTTCGAGAACGAGCTCATCAACATTTATAAAGTTGGTAATGCTAAAGCAAACTGCCAATGTACCAACAACGTTTTCTTTAGCGATAAAGCCTGTAACAGCCGCAGCTGCTAACTGCCA
>CAZNTP010000017.1:0-20902 GCA_964575985.1 uncultured Ruminococcus sp.
TGCTTGATATTGCACTTATTCTTCACGCAGAGCACGGCGGCGGTAACAACTCAACCTTTACCACCCACGTGGTATCATCCTCGGGAACGGATACCTATTCGGCAATAGCGGCGGCTTTAGGCTCGCTTAAAGGCCCCAAGCACGGCGGCGCTAATATTAAGGTTTCGGCTATGTTTGAGGATATTAAGAAAAACATCCGCGATTGGACCGACCGCGAGGAAGTATCGGCATATCTTGCAAAAATTCTTAATAAAGAGGCATTTGATAAGGCAGGCCTTATTTACGGTATAGGTCACGCTATTTACTCGGTTTCAGACCCCAGAGCCAAGGTATTTAAGGGCTTTGTAAAAAGCCTTTCGGAAGAAAAGGGACTGGCCCGTGAATATGCCCTTTACAGCCTTGTTGAAGAATTAGCCCCTGAGGTTATCGCTAAAGAACGGAAAATGTACAAGGGCGTCAGCGCTAACGTAGACTTCTACAGTGGCTTTGTTTATGATATGTTGGGTCTGCCGCACGAGCTGTTCACCCCGATTTTTGCAATGGCACGAATTGCGGGCTGGAGTGCCCACCGTATAGAAGAGCTTATAAATGCGGGCAAAATTATACGTCCTGCTTATATGAGCGTTCAACCTCATAGAAATTATATAAATATGAGCGATAGATAAAAAATAAATCAGCTATAACCGAAAGGCTATGGCTGATTTATTTATTTTATGCAGTCAATTATTAAATTTACGGTTTCCTCAAGGGCTTGGTTGCCTACAGAAACCGTTATATCCGAATATTTTTTGTAAAGAGGCAGCCGTGCGTTATAAACGCTTTCAAAGCTTTCACCCTTTTTCATTGCAATACCGCGGCAGGTCATATTTGTAATGCGTTTTTTAAGCTCTGGGAGCGGCACATCAAGAAAAACGGTTATAGCATTTTTCTTTAAATTTCCCATCGCTTTATTGCTTAAAACAGCACTTCCTCCTGTGGCAATTACAAAGTTTTCTAAAGAAAGGTTGGTTAAAACATCCTCTTCTACCTTTAAAAAGCTGTCAGTACCCTTGGTATCAATAGTTTGCTGAAGCCGCTCACCTGTTTTTTGCTGAATCAGCAAATCTGTATCAACAAACTGCATACCAAGAGCCTTTGCAAGAATTACCCCCACGGTGCTTTTGCCCGAGCCTGCCATACCAATTAAAACAATATTTTTCATATCAGTTTTTAAGGCTTTGAAGTGGGGCGGGTATACGTCCTGCCCTGTCTATAAATTTTTTGGGACTTTTTGTAAGGTTTACCTTCATTATAGGTCCTGAGCCCAAAAGTCCGCCGAATTCCAAGGTCTCGCCCGCCTTTTTGCCAATGGCGGGAATTACTCTTACAGCAGTAGTTTTTGAGTTTACCATACCGATGGCGGCTTCGTCGGCAATAATGCCCGAAATCACCTCGGCAGGTGTCTCGCCGGGAATTGCTATCATATCAAGACCAACCGAGCAAACGGCGGTCATAGCCTCAAGCTTTGAAAGCTCAAGGTCGCCCGAGCGTGCGGCGGCTATCATACCTGCATCTTCGGATACGGGTATAAATGCACCCGACAGTCCGCCTACATAGGACGATGCCATAACACCGCCCTTTTTAACCGCATCGTTAAGCATTGCAAGCGCGGCGGTGGTACCGTGTGTGCCGCAGGTCTCAAGGCCCATTTCCTCTAAAATGTGGGCTACCGAGTCACCAACAGCGGGGGTAGGCGCTAAGGACAGGTCAACTATGCCAAAAGGTACACCTAGTCGCTTTGAAGCCTCTGTGCCCACAAGCTGACCCATACGGGTAATCTTAAATGCAGTACGCTTAATAATTTCGGCAAGTGCGCCGAGGTCTCCGTCAGGACATTTTTTAAGCGCCGCCTGAACAACACCTGGGCCCGATACACCTACGTGGATTACGCAGTCGGGCTCGCCTATGCCGTGAAAAGCGCCTGCCATAAAGGGATTATCCTCAACAGCGTTGCAGAAAACTACCAATTTAGCGCAACCGATACAGTCGCGGTCGGCGGTGATTTCTGCCGCTTCGCGCACAATCTGTCCCATAAGCTTTACGGCATCCATATTAATGCCTGCCTTTGTAGAGCCGATGTTTACGGATGAGCAAATGTTATTTGTAACCGAAAGGGCTTCGGGAATAGAGCGGATGAGCACTTCGTCACCTGCGGCAAAGCCTTTATGTACAAGCGCCGAATAACCGCCTATAAAGTTAACGCCCGTAGCATCGGCGGCTTTTTGCAGAGCCTTTGCGTATTTCACAGGGTCACCGCCAGAGGCGGCAACAAGCATTGCAATAGGTGTTACCGAAATTCGCTTGTTTATAATCGGAATACCGTATTCCTTTTCAATATCCTCGCCCACCTTAACAAGATTACCTGCAAGACGGGTGATTTTATTATAAATCTTTTCGCAAGACTTATCAATGTCACTATCAGCGCAGTCAAGCAGGGAAATACCCATTGTAACGGTTCTTATATCAAGATTTTCTTCGGAAATCATATTTATGGTTTCCATTATATCGTTAAGATTTATCATTGGGCATACCTCTTAAATTCTGTGCATTGAGTTAAATACATCCTCGTGCATAACACGTATATCAAGCGATTTCTTTTCACCTAATTTTTTCATTTTGTCGGAAAAATCTGCAAAGGAGCAGTTAATATCCTTAATTTCGGTAAGCATTACCATTACAAACAAATCCTCGAGAACAGACTGTGTAATGTCCACAATGTTAGCATTGCACTCGGCGCAAACGGCGCTTACCTCTGAAATAATGCCAACGGCATCCTTACCAATAACAGAAACTACGGTTTTCATAAGTATAACCTCTTTTAAAAATTTATGTATGTATTCTATCATATAAAGTGATTAATAGCAAACCAAATTTTATATTTTTGGGATAAAAGCGGTAAAAAGCCCTAAAATAATTTGGGGTGAATTATAAATGAACGAATCTGTTTGGCAAAATAGTGCGGCTTTGCCCGAATTCCCCGAATTAAAGGGAGACAAAAAAACCGATGTGCTAATCATCGGCGGAGGGCTTGCAGGCACTTTAACCGCCTACTTTTTAGCGGAGCGCGGTATAGATTATATTTTGGTGGAAAGTAAAAAAATAGGCTTCGGCACAACCAAAAACACTACGGGTAAAATCACCTTTCAACACGGTCTCGTTTACGAAAAGATGGTTAATTCCTGCGGTTTAGAAAAGGCGAAAATGTATTTAGAGGCAAACCGCAATGCTCTATTAAAGTATAGCGAGTTAGCAAAGAATATTGACTTTGATTTTGAGGTGCGGGATAATTATGTTTATTCTACTACCGACCGCGAAAAGTGTGAAAGCGAAATAAAGGCTTTAGAAAAAATAGGCTTTAAGGCAGAGTTTTGTGATGGCCTTGAAATACCCGTAAAGATTGCAGGTGCGGTTAAATTTAAGGAACAGGCGCAGTTTAACCCGCTTAAATTTATAAGCCACATTGCTAAAGGACTTAATATTTATGAAAACACTCGTGTCACCGAGACGGGCGAAGGCTTCGCACTTACCGAAAACGGCAAAATAACCGCTGAAAAAATTATAGTTACCACTCATTTTCCCTTTTTAAATAAGCACGGCAGTTACTTTCTAAAGCTTTATCAGCACCGCTCGTATGTGTTGGGGCTTGAAAATGCGCAAAAGTTAAACGGAATGTATGTTGACGACCAGAAAACAGGACTTTCTTTCAGAAATTACGGTGATTTGCTACTTCTCGGCGGCGGCAGTCACCGAACGGGTAAGCAGGGCGGCGGCTGGAGCGAGCTGAGAAATTTTGCGGGTGAGCATTATGGCGGTGTCAATGTGAAATATCACTGGGCGGCGCAGGACTGTATGAGCCTTGACGGCATAGCCTACATTGGTAATTATTCCAAAAACACACCGAATTTATATGTGGCTAGCGGCTTTAACAAATGGGGTATGACAGGCGCTATGACCGCGGCTATGTGTATAGCGGATATGCTAAGCGGTAAAAGGAATGATTATTTAGAGGTTTTTAACCCCTCACGCAGTATTTTAAAGCCACAGCTTTTAATAAACGGCTTTGAAACCACAACCAATTTACTGACACCTACAAAAAAGCGATGCACGCATTTAGGCTGCGCGCTTAAATGGAACCCTTTAGAGCATACTTGGGACTGCGCCTGCCACGGCTCACGATTTACCGAAAACGGTGAGGTGCTCGAAAACCCTGCGAATAATGATTTGAAATAAAAGAACTACCCACCAAAAGTGAGTAGCTTCTGAATTATAAATATTTTTTGATATCATTAAGCTCTTGCTTAATGATATCAATTTTTTTGTATATCTGACGTCTTTCATCGGCAGAAAAGGTGTCATCTATTCTGCCAACTATAAAATCTATACTAACATTAAAGAAATCGGCTAACCTTATAAGAGCATAGCTATCCGGATTGGTTTTGCCTGTTTCATAATTAGACAGTGTTTTTTGGTCTATACCCGTAGCATTAGCCACATCAATCTGCCTTAAACCCGCATTTTCACGCAGTTCGCGAATTCGATTCATTAAAGCTATCCTTTCTGTAGGAGAATATTTCTAAAACTTGCTCTACGTACCCCGTATTATACTATATTTTTACTAAAAACGCTTGACATACTAAAAATATGTAGCTATAATACTAATATATTAGTATGAGCAATGATTTGCATTTATATTGGGGGATTTATTAATGTATTGTACAAATTGCGGAAAAGAAATAAGCGAAAATGCGTCCTTTTGCTCGAACTGCGGCAAACCGATTACGGCTAAGGCAGAGAGCATACCGCCGCAACAGACGGCGGAAGCTGTAGAAGCCAAAGAAACAGCCGAAGCGGTTACTGTCCAGCAAAAGCCTATGGAAGAGGAAAGTCCTGTTGTAAATGAGGCTCGGCTGGCAGAGCAACATACAGCGGCAACCCCAAAAGCAAAAAAAACAACAAAAAACTTACAATTATAATTACGTTAGCGGCGGTGGTTATATTCTCGTTAATTGGAAAATTTGTGATTACACCGTCATATATGTCTGACAGCGGTGAGGATTATGATGACGGTTACGGGGATTACGATAACGACTACGACTATGATACCGAAGATGATTACGATTATTTATTAGACAGTAGTTACAACAGTATATTCTCTACACGTAATATTGTAGATTCACCCGCGTTGTTTTTTGGTCTTGATACGGCAGAATTTGCTATAGCCAAAAGCGACGGCACAGTAGAAAAGATGGCTTACGGCTATGAGGATGATGTTATCAAGGAGTGGGAATATACAATATATCTTACAGAAGATACTATCGATGAAGAATTTTATAACGAGCTTAAGGGCTTAAGCTTTTGCACAGCAAGTAAGAAGCAGCTTTCTAACTATTGCGTAGTAACCTTTAAATTTAAAAATTTAGATAATGCACGAAATATTAATAAACTGACAGAGCTTGGAATTTTAGGGTCGTCAGGCGATTATATGTCATATAGCCAAATTGCAAACCAGCTTATTTCTAACGGTTATGCTGAAAAATAATTATAACTAAAAAGAGAGGATGTTTTTAATGTTTTGTTCAAACTGCGGTACACAAATAAATGAGGGAGAAAAATTTTGCTCGGGCTGTGGAACGGCTGTTGCTAACAGCAACCAGTCACCCGCTCAGCCTACAGCACAGCAGGTAAATCAAAATCCTGCACCAGTTGCTCAACCTACTGTTCAAAAAAAGCCGAAAAAGAACGGTAAAAAAATCGGCGGCATAGTTATGGCGGTTTTTGGTGCTTTATCCTTGATAGGTCTGGATAGTGCAAGTAGGGCAATGTTAACTAATTATGAACTTGGAGCAAGAATAATTATATCAATAGCACTTGTGATCAGCGGTGTATGGCTGATTTATGCTTCAAAACCCAAAAAATAATTCTAAAAGAGTGATGGAATGAGAATTCGTAAATGTATAAGAAGTGTTTTAAGTATTGTTTTAGTTTTGGCATTAATTTCTTCGGTTTTTGCGGGCTGTGGTGAAACCAAAGTTTCTGAAACGCAGATATGGGAAGATATTATAGCACAGGATAATTTCTTTGAGGAATACGGTCTTGAAATAACCGATAAGGAAATTACACAGCGAAAAACTATGGTTGACCAAAAATATGATGATGTATACGCTGTGATTACCGCCCGAAACAGTGATTGCATTTATGAGGCGGAGTATAGCCTTAATTATATTCTTTATGATGACGGTTGGCTACTTGAAGATTATTTTAAAGAGGGGTATAACACAACACCCAGAACTTCTTGTCCGCTTAGTATTTCTGAGGAATATATAAGGGAAGAGTGGGGTGACGAGATTTCGGCTCTGTACTTTGACCGTAAAGAAGAGGAGGGCGACGATGATGTACATTATTATATTGTCGAAGTCCCAGTGAGCGATACTATGACAGAGGTTTATGAAGTTAAGGTTGTTAATACATATTTTATTGACAAGGGTTGGCAAAATTTTAATATTTTAGATGCTTTTGAGCTTCTGAAGTCATCCAGTTATTCAAAATTGATTGATAAAAAATATTAAATATATTACAAGGGGGTGTAGTAATGAAAAAATTAACAGCTGTTTTGTTGGTAATGCTTTTTATGGCTATTTCTCTTACAGGTTGCGGTCAAAAGTGCGATGTATGCGGTGAAAATAATTCTGGCATTGAAGCAGTTGAAGAGGATGATGGTAAAACCGTAAATATGTGCGAAAAATGTCGTGAAGAAAAGTTTGAAGAGCTTTTGAAGGATCTTGAATCAATAAATGTTGGTTGACAAATAGAAGATGCCGAATAAGCTTTAATGCAAAAAAATATATATAAAGTGAGGTAGCTCTGCTTAGGGCCACCTCACTTTTTAATTCCGCATTACGAATTATGAATTACGCATTTATTCTTCATCGGGCATTTCCCAGTTATGCCAAACTGCCTGAACGTCGTCGTTATCCTCAAGCATATCGATAAGCTTTTCCATTTTGGCAATGGCTTCCTCGTCCTCGATAGCGGTCATAGTCTGGGGAACATAAGCCACCTCGGCAGAAAGGAAGCTGTAGCCCTTGCTCTCGAGTGCATCACGCACAGCGCCCAAATCGTTGGGAGCGGTCACAATCTCGAAAACGTCACCGTCAAAGCTGAAGTCCTCGGCGCCTGCCTCTAAAGCATCCTCCATAACGGTATCCTCTTCAAGACCCTCGCCCTCAATTGTGATTATACCGTTGCGGTCGAACATAAACATAACCGAGCCTGACTGACCGAGGTTACCGCCGCACTTATCGAAGTAGTGACGCATTTCACCTGCAGTTCGGTTGCGGTTGTCGGATAGGGTTTCAACCACAACTGCAACGCCTGAGGGACCGTAGCCCTCATATATTAGCTCTTCGTAGTTGTTGGCCTCGCCGTCACCTGCGGCTTTTTTGATAATACTTTCAATATTATCGTTAGGCACGTTTGCCGCCTTTGCCTTTGCGATAGCATCCTTAAGCTTGCTGTTTTCGTTGGGGTTAGCGCCGCCTGTTTTAACAATAACCGCAATTTCTCTGCCTATTTTAGTAAAGATTTTAGCCTTTGCGGCATCTGTTTTTTCCTTTTTTCTTTTAATATTGTTCCATTTTGAATGTCCTGACATATTGTTTCAAACCTCTTTTTAAATCAATCTTTAACAAAAAATAATTTTATCACAACAACGGGTTTTGTTCAAGTGCTTTTTCGCAAATTGCGGTAATATCCTCTAAAGAATTAATTTCACCGCACATTCGCCGCAAGGATGCGGCGCCTTTAAGACCTTGCATATACCAAGCGGTGTGCTTTCTTGCTTCTAAAATTGCATTTCGGGGGTCTTTGTACTGGTGCATTAATTCTATTTGTCGCATAAGGGTTTCAAATTTCTGCTCTAATGTGGGCGGTGTATAGTCTTCACCCTTTAAATAAGCGTTTATTTCCTCAAAAACAAAGGGGTTGCCCTCGGCGGCTCTGCCCACCATAACAAAGGCACAGCCTGTGGTTTCATACATATTCTGGGCGCTTTTACCATCCCTTACATCACCATTGGCGCAAACAGGAATATTTACGGCATCAACTACTGCCTTTATGATATCATAATCAATCCCCGGAGCGTACATCTGCTGTCTTGTTCGACCGTGCACCGTTATCATTTTAGCGCCTGCCGCTTCGCACCGCTTTGCCAATTCCACAGCGTTTAGGCTTTCACTGTCCCAACCCGTTCGCATTTTAACCGTTACAGGCACATTTACGGCGTTTACAACCTCTTTTACTATTTTTTCGGCAAGCAGTGGCTCACGCATTAAAGCACTGCCGCCGCCGTTACCGGCAACCTTTGGGGCAGGACATCCCATATTAATATCAATAAAATCGGGCTTAAATTCCAAAGCCTTTAAAGCGGCATCTGCCATAATAGAGGGCTCCGAGCCGAAAAGCTGTGATGCTATAGGTCGCTCACTCTCGCTACAGGTTAGAAGTGAAAAGGATTTTTTATCCCCGAGGCTCACTCCTCTTGAGCTTGTAAGCTCACCCACGCAAAAGGCGGCGCCTTTTTCTATACATATTTCCCTCATAGCGCGGTCGGCAACACCTGCCATAGGCGCTAAAGCGGCAAAGCCTTTAATTTCTAAATTTCCAATCTTCATAAACTCAATTATACTTTATAAAAATTAAAGTGTCAATTTTTTTGAAAAAACTTTATTTTTTATGGCTTTTTTGGTAAAATTACGGTGAGGTGACGGTATGTACAAAACCTTGAATGAGCATTACAAAGAAAAATTCGGCTGTAAGGTGTATAAGCTCTCGCTTGACGGAGGGTTTACCTGCCCAAACCGCGACGGTGCAATAGATACAAGGGGTTGTATTTTTTGCGGCATTTCAGGCGGCGGTGACTTTGCCGAAAAGCAGTGCGGCAGTATAGAAGAACAGCTTGAAAGAGCCAAGAAAAGAGTAAGCAATAAAATAGAGAACGGTAAATATATTGCATATTTTCAGTCCTTTACAAACACCTACGGGCCTATAGAAAAACTCAAAAAGCTTTATTTTGAAGCCATAAAACCCGACTATATTGTGGGGCTTAGCATTGGTACCAGACCCGATTGTCTGGATGAAAATGTAATAGAATTATTAAAGGAAATAAACCGAATTAAGCCTGTGTCGGTGGAATTAGGGCTTCAGACCTCAAACGAGAAAACGGCAGAATATATCCGCCGAGGCTATAAAAATGAGGTTTATCTAGATGCGGTAAAACGCCTCAAAGCCGCAGGGCTTGAGGCTATCACACATATTATAATAGGCTTGCCGCAGGAAAATAAAGAGGATGCGATTAACACTACGCGCTATGCGGTGGCATCTGGTACAGACGGGGTTAAATTCCACCTTTTACACGTGCTCAAAAACACCGACCTTGAAAAAGACTATTTAAAGGGTGAATTCGAGTGTTTGACTATGGAAGAATACGGCGAAATTTTAAAGGAATGTATAGCCGTTTTGCCCCCAAATATTGTAGTACACCGAATAACAGGTGACGGCGCTAAACGGGACTTGGTAGCGCCGCTTTGGTCGGCAGATAAGAAAAAGGTGCTTAATTTTCTGAATAAATTGCTAAAGGCGTAAAAAAATAATTGATAAAATCGGCGTATAATGGTATAATATATTAATTAATTTTAATTTCCCAAGGGAGTAATGGACATGGCAATAAGGATTGGTATTGTAGGCTACGGCAATTTGGGTCGCGGTACTGAATGTGCAATAAAGCAAAACGGTGATATGGAGCTTTACGGCGTTTTTACAAGACGCGCGCCCGAAACGGTTAAAACCCTGACAGGCGCTAAGGTTTTTTCTTTAGACAGCATACTTGAGCACAAGGGTAAAGTGGATGTGCTTATTATCTGCGGTGGCTCTGCTACCGACCTGCCTGAGCAGACACCCGCTCTGGCAGAGCATTTTAATGTAATAGACAGCTTTGATACCCACGCTAAAATTCCCGAGCATTTCTGTAATGTTGATACTGCCGCTAAAAAGGGTGGCAATATTGCTATGATATCTGTCGGCTGGGACCCCGGTATGTTTTCTCTTAACCGCCTTTATGCCGAGGCCGTTTTACCCGACGGTAAGGATTATACCTTTTGGGGCAAGGGTGTTAGCCAAGGCCATTCGGATGCTATAAGAAGAATTGAGGGTGTAATTGATGCCCGACAGTATACAATTCCTATAGACAGTGCGGTTGAAAGGGTAAGAAAGGGCGAGAATCCCGACCTTGCTATAAGAGAAAAGCATTTAAGAGAATGCTTTGTAGTAGCGGCCGAGGGTGCTGACAAAAACCGCATTGAAGAAGAAATAAAAACCATGCCCAACTATTTTGCGGATTATGACACAACCGTTCACTTTATTTCGCAGGAAGAAATGAAGCGTGACCACGGCGGTATCCCACACGGCGGAATGGTAATAAGAAGCGGAAAAACGGGACTCAGAGGTGAAAACACCCACATTATTGAATATAGCTTAAAGCTTGACTCCAACCCCGAATTCACTTCGAGTGTAATCGTGGCATACGCCCGCGCGGCATATAGAATGAGTAAGGAGGGGCTTTCGGGCTGTAAAACAGTTTTTGATGTAGCGCCTGTATATCTTTTTCCCTCAAGTGCAGAGGATTTAAGAAAGCGAATTTTATAATTTTTCTATAAAAAAAATAATTTTAAGGATGTTTGGTTATGAGTAAAAAAAGAAGTAATTTTACCGGTAAAATCGGGTTTGTGCTAGCCGCCGCAGGTTCTGCAGTGGGGCTAGGTAACATCTGGCGTTTCCCGTACCTTGCCGCAAAATACGGCGGAGGTATATTCCTGCTAGTTTACATTATATTGGCAGTAACCTTTGGCTTTGCGCTTATGTGCGCAGAAATAGCAATAGGCAGAAAAACAGGTCTTAGTGCAATAGGTGCATTTAAGGCTCTCGACAAAAGATTTTCTTTTGTAGGGTGGCTTGCATCCATTGTTCCTATGATAATTCTGCCTTATTACTCGGTAATAGGCGGCTGGGTTACAAAATATATTGCAGTGTTTGTGACAGGCGGCACAAAGGCGGCTGCCGGGGACGATTATTTCACAAGCTTTATTGCAAAGCCCTTTGAGCCTATCGGTTGGTTCCTTTTATTTATCGGTCTTACAGCGCTTATTGTAATATTCGGTGTAGAAAAGGGTATTGAAAAGGTTAGTAAATGGATGATGCCCGTACTTGTAATTCTTACAATAATAATTGCAGTTTACGGTTTGTTTATGCCTGGGGCTATTGACGGTCTGGTTTATTATATTAAGCCCGATTTCAGTAAATTTTCTGCTACTACGGTGCTTGCCGCAATGGGTCAGCTTTTCTATTCAATGTCTTTGGCTATGGGTATTATGATTACATACGGCTCTTATATGAAAAAGGATATTAACCTTGAGTCCTCTGTAAGACAGATTGAAATTTTTGATACAGGTATTGCTTTCCTCGCAGGCTTAATGATTATTCCTGCAGTTTTTGCTTTCTCGGGCGGAGACGAAGCCGCTCTCGGCAAGGGACCCAGCCTTATGTTCATTACACTTCCTAAGGTTTTTGAGTCTATGGCAGGCGGTACGGTTATAGGTGCGCTTTTCTTCATTCTCGTATTCTTTGCCGCACTTACATCTTCGATTTCTCTTATGGAAACGGTAGTTTCTATTATAAACGATAAGCTTGGTTGGGAGAGAAAGAAAACCTGCATTATAGTGCTTATCGGCTCTATTATTTTAGGTCTGCCCTCATCTTTAGGCTTTGGAGTGCTTAGTAACATTACTGTTGCTGGGCTTACCTTCCTTGATATGTTTGACTTTATAAGCAACAGTGTGCTTATGCCTATAGTTGCATTCCTTACCTGCATTTTTGTGGGCTATGTTATAAAACCAAAAACGATTACAGACGAAATCGAGCTGACAGGTAAATTTAAGGGCAAGGCAATGTTTAATGTTGTTATTAAATATATTGCACCTATTTGCATTGTGCTTATTCTGATTTCTTCCGTACTTGATGTATTGGGAATTGTTAAAATTTAAATTTTTGTAACCAAAGGTGAATTATGGATATTTTAAAAACACTTACCGAGGAATTCGGACTAAATCCCTTTCAGGTGGAAAACACCGTAAAGCTTATTGACGAGGGCAACACCATTCCCTTTATAGCCCGTTACCGTAAGGAAGCTACAGGCTCTTTGGATGACCAGATTTTGCGCGAGCTAAATGACAGGCTTTCTTATCTTCGTAATATGGACGAAACCAGAGATAAGATAAAGAAATCAATCGAAGAGCAGGGTGCGCTGACAGAAGAGCTTATAGAGGCTATCGAGAACGCTAAAACCCTTACTGAGCTTGATGATATTTACCGTCCCTACAAGAAAAAGAGGAAGACAAGGGCAAGTGTAGCTAAGGAAAAGGGCTTGGAGCCTTTAGCCGATATGCTTTACGAGCAAGCACCCGACTGTGTAGCACCTATAGAAATGGCTGCCGAGTTTATAAATGCCGAGCTCGGTGTTGAAACTGCCGAGGATGCTCTTGCGGGCGCTATGGATATTATAGCCGAAAAAATTTCTGACGATGCCGATGTAAGAAAGAGAATGCGTTTTGTATGCTCGGCTCACGGTATTTTAACAGTGAAATCGGCAGTAGAGGATGCAGGTGTTTACGAAATGTATGCCGATTACAGTGAGCCTGTTTCCAAAATACCCGACCATAGAATTTTGGCAATTAACCGCGGCGAAAAGGAAGACATTTTAAAGGTAAACATTGATTTTGATAAGGATAAAGCAATGTTTATTATATCAAAAACCCACATTAAAGAGGGCTCACCCGCGACAGAGACTGTAAGACTTGCGGCTGAGGACGCTTACGGGCGGCTTATTTTCCCCTCAATTGAAAGGGAAATCCGCTCAGAGCTTAGTGACCGCGCGGCAACCTCTGCGATTAAGGTTTTCTCAACAAATCTAAAACAACTGCTTATGCAACCGCCTGTTAAGGATAAGGTCACTTTAGGTCTAGACCCCGGCTACAGAACAGGCTGTAAGGTGGCTGTGGTTGACGGTACAGGCAAGGTGCTTGACACCGCCGTAATTTACCCCGTACCACCGAAATCTAAAATAGAGGAAGCCAAAATTATTATAAAAGCGCTTGTTAAAAAGCACGGTGTAGAGGTTTTTGCTATCGGTAACGGAACTGCAAGCCACGAAACCGAGTGCTTTGCGGCAGAGGTTATAAGAGAATTAGATACAGGGCTTTCCTATATGGTTGTAAGTGAGGCGGGGGCTAGTGTTTACTCGGCTTCAAAGCTTGCGGCTGAGGAATTCCCCAATTATGATGTTTCCCTCAGAAGCGCAGTTTCTATTGCGAGAAGACTGCAAGACCCCTTGGCAGAGCTTGTTAAAATTGAGCCTAAGGCTATAGGTGTTGGTCAGTATCAGCACGATATGCCGCCCGCACAATTAAACAGCGCTCTTGACGGTGTGGTTGAAAACTGCGTTAACTCTGTCGGCGTTGACCTTAATACTGCATCTGTTCAGCTACTTTCCCGTGTTGCAGGTATAGGCGGCGCTCTTGCTAAAAATATAGTGGCTTATCGCGAAGAAAACGGAAAATTCACTGCCAGAACAGAGCTTAAAAAGGTGTCAAAGCTAGGCCCTAAGGCGTTCGAGCAGTGCGCAGGCTTCCTTAAAATTGCAGACGGTAAGAACGCGCTTGACAATACCTCTGTTCACCCCGAGAGTTATGATGCCGCTAAGGCGCTTTTAAAGCTTTGTGATTATACCGACAAGGATTTAAAGTCGGGCTGTGCGGATAATATTTCCGAGCGCGTGGCTTTACGAGGTGTTGACAAAACCGCCGAGGAATTGGGTATTGGTGTGCCGACTCTTGAGGATATTGTAAAAGAGCTTGAAAGACCCGGGCGCGACCCCAGAGACGAGTTGCCCCCGCCAATGCTAAGGCAGGAAATAATGTCGATGGAAGACCTTAAAACAGGTATGAAGCTAAAAGGAACGGTCCGCAATGTTATAGACTTCGGCGCGTTCGTGGATATTGGTGTTCATCAGGACGGACTTGTTCACATTTCACGCATTACCGACCGCTTTATAAAGCATCCGAGTGAGGTTTTAAAGGTCGGCGATATTGTAGAGGTTTATGTACTGTCTGTAGATGTTGCTAAAAAGAGAATATCACTTAGTATTAAAGAACCTTAAAGTAATTCGGAATTCGTAATGCGTAATTCGGAATTATTAACAATTTGTTTAATTTTTGCGTATATTTGTTTGATATTATGTTATTTGTTGTAATATGAAAATGAAAATTTTCTTGGAGGAATAAAAATGATTAATGTTACCGGACTCAGTAAAAGGTACGGTACCCACCTTGCAGTTAACAATGTTAGCTTTAACATTGAAAAGGGTGAGGTTATCGGCTTTTTGGGACCTAACGGCGCCGGCAAATCAACAATTATGAACATTTTGACCGGTTATCTGTCCCTGACACAAGGCAAGGTAGAGATTGACGGCTTTGACATTCTCGAAAATCCCGAGGAAGCCAAAAAGCGCATAGGCTATCTTCCCGAAATCCCCCCGCTTTATGTAGATATGAAGGTAAGGGAGTACCTTAACTTTATCTATGATTTAAAGAAGGTTAAGTTCCCTAAAAAACCCCATATTGATGAGGTTTTAAAGCTTGTTAAAATTGATCACGTTGAGAATCGCCTTATCAAAAACCTTTCAAAAGGTTACCGTCAGCGTGTAGGCTTTGCCCAGGCGCTTATAGGCAACCCCGATGTGCTTATATTGGATGAGCCGACCGTTGGTCTTGACCCCAAGCAGATTATAGAGATAAGAAATCTTATTTCGAGACTAGGTAAAAACCACACAATTATTCTGTCCTCACACATTTTGTCTGAAATTCAGGCTGTTTGTAAGAGGGTTATAATTATAAACAAGGGCGAAATAATTGCAGACGATATGGCAGAAAATCTTTCCTCAAAGCTATCGAGCGACCAGTCCTTAGTAGCAAGAATTGCCGCAGGCGAGCAGGATATGATTGATGCTTTAAGCACCGTTCAGGGTGTTAAGAGTGTAATGTCACTTGGACGCAAAGAGGAGGGCACTTACGACTTCCTTATTGAGCCTGAGGAAAATGTAGATATCCGCGCGGCTGTTTTTGAGCGCATTGTGTCCCGCGGTAAAACAATGTTGTCACTCACAAGCAACAAGTTATCTCTCGAGCAGGTATTCCTAAGACTTACCGGTGCTGCCGATAATGATGAGGCAAGAATGATGTTAGGTATTACCGAAGAGGAGTCTGTCGCCTCTGTAGTAGAGGAATTAGAATTTGAAGAAATAGAAAATAATGTAACAGAGGAGGTAGAGGAATAATGAGCGCTATATTTAAAAGAGAATTTAAGTCATATTTTTCTACACCTGTAGGATACATAACATTAGCAGTATTTTTCTTCTTCCTGGGCTACTGTTTTTCAATAATATATAGCTATGGCTCACCCGAGGTTTCAACCGTTGTTATGGCAATGTCTTCAATAGTTATATTTATTGTGCCTATTCTCACAATGCGACTTATGAGTGAGGACCGTCGTCAAAAGGTTGATCAGGTATTGCTTACCGCACCTATTAAGCTTAGCGATATCGTGTTCGGCAAATTCTTTGCCGCTTTAGCCGTTTATGCTATCGGCTTTGTACCCAGTGTTATTTTCCAGATTATTGTAGCTTTCTATGTTGAAATCAACATTTTATCCTATTTATATGCATTGTTCGGAGCTATGCTCTTAGGCGGTGTGCTTATAGCAATAGGTATGTTTATTTCTTCCCTTACCGAAAGTCCTGTAATAGCAGGTGTTTTAACACTTGTTATTAACATTCTCACCCTTTATATGTCAAGCTTTTCTCAGATGATAAGCGTGCCCGAGGGCTCAACAGGCTTTTTCTCAAAAATTTGGGGCTTTATTGTTGGCGCTTTTGTAAGTTTTCTTGAAAATACTGCGTTTATCAGCGTTTTCGAGAAATTCGGTGAAAATGTTTTCAGAATTTCTGATATAGTTTATTTCTTAAGTATTATTGTAGCATTCATTTTCTTGAGCATCCGTTCGCTTGAGAAGAGAAGATGGGCTTAAAGGAGGTTTGTGACAATGGAAGAAAATAAGAATTTAACTCCCGAAACCGAAATCGAAGCCGTAACTTCCGAAGAGCAAAATACTTCAAATGAAGCAGAGGCTGTAGCAGAGGTTAAAAAAACCGAAAAAAGTAAGAAAAAAAAGCCTAAAAAGGTAAAAAAAGCAAGGCTTCTTAAAAGTCAGTTTGCCTTTAAAAGAGGCAGCTATTCATTGGCTATTACTGCGGCAGTGCTTGCAGGTATTATAGTTGTAAATATTTTGGTGTCTGTCTTGGCAGACAGATTTAATATGGAATTTGATATGTCTACACAGAAAACAAACAGTATGACCGAAGAAAATATAGAGTTCCTTAAAAATCTTGACCAAGAGGTTAGTGTTACATTCTGTGCCGATAAGGAAAGCTATGCTACGGGCTATATGGCATACTATGCTCAGCAGTACGGCGTTTCTGAGGACGCAAGTCAGTATTATGAGCAAACCTTAACTCTCGTAGATAAATACTCCGATTATAATAAGAATATAAAGGTTAAGTATGTTGATTCACAGTCTACCGAATTTTCGGCTATAACCACAAATTATGCGAGTGAAAGCATCGGCTACGGTGATATTATAGTTTCGACTAAAAAGGGTGATACTGAAAAGCACAAGATAATAGGCTTTAAGGATATTTATCAGATTACCGAGGACGATACCTATGCCGCATACGGAATTACCACCTCGACTGTAAGCGGAAACAATATTGAAACCGCTCTTACAGGCGCTATTGCTTATGTAACAAGCACAAAGACTAAGAAGCTTGCAATACTTACAGGTCACAGCAAGACCGATTATACCGCTGATTATGTTGAAATGCTGAGTCAAAATAACTATGAGGTGGCATATATCGATGATGAGCTTGTAACCTCAATTTCTGACGAGTTTGATGCTGTTATGATAGCTTCTCCTGTTACCGACTTTATCGGTAGTGAGATTGAAGCCCTTTCAAAATTCCTTGACGATGACGGCAAGCTTAATAAGGGACTTATCTTCTTTGCCGATATAGATTCGCCCTATCTTACAAACCTTTATGACTTCTTAAGTCAGTGGGGCATTGAGGTTGGCGAAGGTGTTCTGTTTGAAACAAATGAGAGCAACCATATCCCTGACGAGCCTATGACAATCGGCACATATCCTATCGAGAGTGATGACGAAATCACTAAAGATATGAATTTGTTTATTACAGGTTATAACGTACCTCTTGACCTTGCATTTGAGCAGCAGGACGGTATCAGTGTTTCGGCTCTTATTGCAACACCCGAATCTGTAGTAGCAGCACCTGTTGGCACCTCAAACGATTGGGCAGGCGCCAGCGATTATGAGCAACAGAGCTATCCTACAGTAGTTCAGGCTGTAAAAGAAGAGTACAACAGCGATAATGAGCTTATCTCCAGCTATGTTGTAGCGTTTAGCAGTATTGAGTATATTTATTCGGCTTACAATGCACAGGCATCTGTTTCTAATAACGATATTGCCTTGGCTGTTGCAGAACGTCTCGTAAGAGCCGACGAGAACGGTGTTAAGTTCACCTCTAAAACAATAACAAGCGAAAGCTTTTCAGAGAGTGTAACCGAAACATCTTCTAAGATGATGCAGATTATATTTATGATTGCATTACCCGTGCTTTGCATAATAGCCGGTATTTATATTTTCATTAAGAGAAGGAACACATAATATGAGTGATTTTCCAGAAAACGAGAAAACCGAACTTAACGAAGAGGAGTTTTCTACCATATTTTCCGACCCTACCACCCATAAAAAGACGGCGGAGGGTATAAAGAAGAAAAAACGTCTTACTATAATTATTGCTTCCTTTTTAGCGGTGGCGGTACTTATTGGCGGAACGGTGGGCGTAATAAAGCTTATTCCCGAAAAAGAGGAGGAGGTCACCTCTTCCTCTGCAGTAGAGGATATAATTGTGCTTGACCTTACAAGCGATGACCTTACTGAAATGACCGTCACCAATTCTAACGGCACATATAAACTCTATTCCGAAACTGTTACCGAGACAGAAGCTACCGAAAGCTCTGATACTTCCTCTGAGGAAACTGAGGAAAAGACCTATTGGTATATAGAGGGCTACGATAAGGAACTCATAAACGAAACCAACGTATCCTCAAAGGTTACAAGTATTGCAGGTGCAGTGGCTAATATGGAAATTACCAAGCTTACCGCGGCTGACTGCGGACTTGATGACCCTACCGCTAAAGCAGATTTAGTTACCAAAGACGGTGAAAAAATCACAATACTTCTTGGTAAAGAAAATCTCGATAAGGTGAGCGGCGGTTGCTATATGAAATTGGTAGATGAGGATAAAATATACCTTACAAGTGATACCTATCAGGCTTATTTTGATTTCACCCCGCTTGATATGGCAAATTCCGATTCTTTACCCCGATTCGACCCAGGCGAAGAATACAGCAGTTATCTTAATGAGGACGAGGTCATTTCAACCTTTGACAGCATTACTGTAACGGGTAAAAAGTTTACAGAGCCTGTGGTTATAGAGCCTACAACGGATGAGGATTTGGCTACCTATGCAGCCTATAATATAACCTCACCCACAAAGCGTATTGCAGAGAATGTTGATGCATTGTTTGAAGCATTCCAGCAGGGTGTTATTGTAAGCGGAATTTATAGCTTTGATGTGTCGGATAAGTCATTGGCTGACCACGGGCTTGATAATCCCGATTTTGTGGCTACCGTAAAGATAGGCACAAAGAGCCTCACCTTTAAATTTGCTCTTCAGGAAGATGGCAATTATGCCGCAATTGAAGACGGCGGCAAGTCTATCAGAATGATTGTTGCCAGCAATGTGCCTTTTGGTGAGTATACTACAACCGATTTCTATTCTAACTGGGTTTGTCTCAACGGAATTGATGACCTTAAGGCTCTATCTATTGTAACCCCTGATAAGACCTACGAATTCGGTATAGAGGCCAACCCCGACGAAGAAGCCGAGGATAAATATGTTATCACCTATAACGGTACAAAGATTGATTGTCAGAGCTTTCAGGATTACTATCAGCAGCTGATAAGTATTACCTGTACCGATTATACGGTTGATAATGTTTCGGGCAGTGCTGAATATAGCTTTATATTTAAGTTTAAGGACGATATCGGCGGTGAAAACCGCATCGACTTTGTTAAGGCCAGCGAAACCCGTTATGAGTACAAGTCTGACGGCGAGGCGCTCGGTAAGGTTAACGCTTCGGCGCTTAACAAAATTATCCGCGAGCTTGAGAAGCTTGTGGGATAATTTACAATTGACAAAATCATAAAGAGTAAGTATAATTTAAAAGCAGTAAGGACTGTGTTTTTCCCATAAAGAAAATACAGTCCTTTATTGTGCCATAGTTTAATTAAAGGATTTGGTTTTAATGTCTGATTTGAGAAAATATGACGTTGCAATAATCGGCGGCGGTATTGGCGGTCTTATGGCGGCATACCGTTTAAAGCAAAATGCGCCCGAGCTTCAAATTGTTATAACCGAAAGAGGCAATACCCTTGAAAAAAGGCATTGTCCTGCAGGCAGAAATAACACCTGTGTTCACTGCAAAACCTGCAGTATTACAAGCGGTTATGCGGGGGCGGGTGCTTTTTCGGACGGTAAATTCAATCTGGGAACTGCCTACGGCGGCACCTTGGGTGAGGAGCTTGGCGACGACCTTGCAAATAAATATATTGACGAGGTTGATAAAATTCTTGTTGAATACTGCACCTCGGGCGTGCCACAGGTTTATAAGTCTAACGACGATTTAAAGCTTAAATGTTTGCAGAACAATTTAAGACTTCTTGATATGAATGTAAAGCATCTGGGCACAGATAAAAACTATGTAACAATGCAAAACCTTATAAAAGCTATCGGTGAGCAGGGCGTGGAAATGCTTTCCTTCTACGATTGCGAAAAGGTAGAGAAAACTGACAACGGATATATCCTCTTTTACACCAACGGAGAGACTATCTGCGCTGACAGAATAATAATTGCTACGGGCAGAGGCGGCGCTAATTTTGTGGCAGATTTCTGCCGCAAGTTTGGGGTACATATGCACTCTAACCATATAGATATCGGTGTTCGTGTAGAAATGAAGGACCTTGTCTGGAAAGAGTTTTCGGATAAAATATATGAACCTAAAA
This sequence comes from uncultured Ruminococcus sp., assembly GCA_964575985.1. Taxonomy (GTDB): domain Bacteria; phylum Bacillota; class Clostridia; order Oscillospirales; family Acutalibacteraceae; genus UBA737. The sequence continues at coordinate 20,401 of CAZNTP010000017.1, forward strand.
TTCTTTACAAAACCAAGACCTTTGAGGACCGCACCCGAATGTTCTGCTTTAATAAGGGCGGTCTTGTGTCGGCCGAAAATAATCACGGCATAATTACCGCAAACGGCCACTCCTTTGCAGAAGAAGATAAGAAAACCCAAAACTGCAACTTTGCAATACTTTCAAGTATTCGCTTTACAGAGCCCTTTAATCAGCCTACCGAATATGCCGAAAATATTTCAAGGCTTGCTAATATGATTGGTAACGGCAATGTTTTAGTACAGCGTTTTGGTGACTTAATACGCGGACGCCGCACAAATGAGCACCGCTTAGGTCAGAATACCGTAGAGCCTACCTTAAAGGCTACTGCAGGCGATATTTCACTTGTGCTTCCCCACAGAATACTTACAAATATTATTGAAACTATCTATGCGCTTGATAAGGTAGCCCCCGGCACTGCTAATGACGACACCCTGCTATACGGTTGCGAAAGCAAGTATTATTCCATTCGCCCCGAGTTCAG
>CAZNTP010000017.1:20912-23846 GCA_964575985.1 uncultured Ruminococcus sp.
AGTTCAGAAACAAGAATTTCGAGCTTACCGATAACGTTTATATTATCGGTGACGGCAGCGGTATCTGCCGCGGTCTTTCTCAATCGGGAGCTATGGGTATTTATGTTGCCGACTGTATTACAAAATAATGAATGGATGATAGCGTGAAAAATCACGCTGAAAAATATAGGGCGCTTGCCACTCGCGGTCATAGTGGCAACCGTGCTACATGCGTTATAATAATCACCATATCAGTGATTATTCATTGCAATGGTATAGACAAGCCTTCTTTGAAAATTTGCGCCCAAATCAAAGATTTGGTGTCGAAATAGTGTAAATCTACACTGTTTCGACTTACTATAACCATTATAGCGTTTTGTGTCCAGAAAGAATATGGTGATTATTATGGTGAATTTAGGCAATGTTTTTATATTGGGTGACAGTTATTCAACCTTTAACGGTTTTATACCGACAGAATATCACACCTATTATCCTAATGAAGATTTAGATGTGAAAGATGTTAAAGATACATGGTGGCAACAGTTACTCGATGAAACAAATTCACGCCTTGTCAGAAACTCGAGTTATTCGGGAACTACGGTTTGTAAAACAGGTTACGGCCCAAGAGACTGTTCAGATATATGTTTTATAGGAAGAATAGAAAAACTTATAAATAACGGATTTTTTAAGGAAAATTTTGTTGATACGCTTTTTGTTTTCGGCGGCACTAATGACAATTGGGTGCCGTCACCTATAGGTGAACTGAAATTCTCCGATTGGGAGCGGGAAGAGCTTTTTTCATTTGCACCGGCTGTTTGTTACCTGCTCAATAAACTGAAAAATGAACTGCCCGAAACCCGAATTATTTGTATACTTAATACCGAATTGAAGCTTCAAATCACGGAGGGTTTTAAAGCGGCTTGCGAGCATTTTGGTGCAGAATATATTGCTTTAAAGGATATAACTAAGCAGAACGGACACCCGAACAAAATGGGTATGTGTGAAATAAAAGAACAGATATTAGGATATTTAGAAAAAAATTAAAAATTTTCTTGCAATTAATAAGTACTAATGCTAATATGTGCTTGTAAAAAGGGCAAACCTTTTTGCAGGCACATTTTTTATGACAAAATTTAAAAGAGCGGGGTGCAAAAAATGATTAACAGTAAAATGACAGCAAAGGAAGCGGTAGGCTTTGAAATTTACCATTTCCCACACAACCATGCAAGAAGCAGAGATATGGTAGAAAAATATCTCAAAATGGGCTTTATGAATGTTTCACATAGCCTAAATTTAGAGTCCGACCTCACACGTATAATCGCGGACGAGGGGGTAAAGTTCTGGGTTTATGCCAACGGCGTGGGACTTTATAGTGAAAAACAGGGCGATAAGCTGGTTTACGGCATAAAGGACGGTTGGAAAGAAAGAATAGCCGAGCGTGTAGAAGCTATAAAGGCGGCAGGCCTTTGGGATGCGGTTTTAGGCTTTGACTGGGATGAACCTATGCTTCAAAGCACTAACGAAATTATAACCCCTGTAGCAAAGGAATACGCAAAGTACGGCAAAAGGCAGAGAGCAATTTTTTCATATTACGAGTTAATCGAGGGCAGTCATCCTCGCTCTGATGACCCCGAATTCGGCAAAGAGGGTCATCTTATTAACCCCGAAAGCTGTAAATATTTCACCGATGTCGGCTTTGACTGGTACGGCTCGATAGATTATGACCGCCATAAAGCAGTATCGGAAGAAATGAAGCGCCGTGTCGGTAGGGGCGATGTTTATATCTGGTATGTGCCTTGCACCTGGGCGGGTAATAACCAGTTCAGCGAAAGACATTGCCTTAGCCACCTTGAAATGTGCTATAAGCTACTAAATGAGGAGAAAAACCCCGGCGGACTCACCTGCTATAACTGGTATTCCTTCGGTGAAATTTGGCACGGTCTTGATTGGCAGTTTGACGAGAATAACAAGGGCCGTTGGAGAAATCTTGAAGCCAGAATGATAGAAATCGGCAACGAGCTAATAAACAAAAAACTAAATAAATTTTGAACAAAAACCGCGGAAGAGACTTTCTCTTTCGCGGTTTTTAAGGCTTAAAAGTTGACATTGAACTATTTTTTTGGTATAATACAAGGAATAATATGGAGTAATAGCATTTTTGCGTTTGGAAGTGTTTTTATGGTAAGAAGTATGACCGGCTTCGGCAGAGGAAATGCCGTTATAAACGGACTTGATGTAACTGTTGAAATTAAATCTGTCAATCACAGATATTTTGAATTTTCCGCCCGAATGCCAAGAGCATATCAGTTCGCAGAGGAAAAGCTGAAAGCCCTTTTGCAACAGAGTATTTCAAGGGGTAAAATTGAACTTTCTGTTTTTGTTGAGGAAACTACCGCCAATACCACACAGGTTGAGATAAATCACACCTATGCTAAGGCTTATATTGCCGCATTAAAGCAGTTATCTAAGGAATACGGTATTAAGAACGATATTAAAATTTCCTCACTTGCAGGCAATAATGATATTTTCAAGCTTCGCAGAACACAGCTTCCCGATGAGGAGGTAATCGAAGCGCTTACCACCGTTACGGCATTGGCTATAGACAGCTTTATTGCAATGCGCGAAACCGAGGGCGAGCGCCTTATGAATGATGTGGTATCCCGTGCACATACTGTGCTTTCTAAGGTGGCTTTGGTAGAGGAACACGCGCCCGAGACGGTTAAGGCCTACAGAGAAAGGCTTGAGCAGAAAATACGCGAGCTTATTGATAACGCTAATGTTGACGAACAGCGCCTTATTACCGAAACCGCCATTTTTGCCGATAAAATTGCGGTGGATGAAGAAATTGTTAGACTTCGCAGTCACATAAAACAGCTTGAAAGCCTTTTTGAAGCCGAGGGTCCTGTGGGTAAAAAGCTTGACTTTATTGTTCAGGAAATGAACCGCGAGACCAAT
>CAZNTP010000018.1:0-23498 GCA_964575985.1 uncultured Ruminococcus sp.
CCGCCAATAGCGCCAACCTCTGCTTCAAGAGAAAGTCCCTTTTCTTCGCAGATAGCAACCAATTCCTTGGTTTTAGCAATATTTTCTTCGATAGGATAGTGTGAGCCGTCAAACATAACAGACGAGAAGCCAGCCTCAATACACTTCATAGCGCCTTCATAGCTACCATGGTCGAGGTGAAGAGCTACAGGAACGGTAATTCCAAGCTCATTAATCATACCGTTAACCATACCGACGATTGTGGTGTAGCCGCACATATACTTACCTGCGCCCTCAGATACACCGAGAATAACGGGAGACTTTAATTCCTCAGCAGTCTGAAGAACAGCCTTTGTCCATTCAAGGTTGTTGATGTTAAACTGACCTACGGCATATTTGCCTGCCTTTGCTTTGTTAAGCATTTCTTTTGCGGAAACTAACATTTTTATTCCTCCATAGTTTTGTTTTTGTCACAGACTATTGTATACCAAAAAAGATTTAAAATCAAGAGTTATTTACGGAAAAATGGATTTATCTTCCTCTTATGGCATCAATCGGTCTTTTAGAGGCAATTCGCTTTACAGGAATATAGCTTGCCACAAATGCCACGAATATACTCACGGCAAGCAGTAAAACAATCTGTCTTAAATCAAAGCTTAAAATTGTTATAAGAATACCAAGCTGATTTCTTATTACATAGTTTATTACAGTAGTTGCCACAAATACACCTAAAGCCGACAGTATGAAATTAATCATAGCAATAATAAAGCTTTCGGCAAAGAAAATTCTGAAAACATCGTTACTGCGTGAGCCAATAGCCCTCAAAATTCCGATTTCCTGTTTTTTGTAAGCAATACTTGTGCCTATGAAGTTAGAAAGCATAAGCGCCGCGAAAAGCGCGAAACCAAGACCTATATAGAGGAATATTTTTGCCACCTGTTTTAGCGCCTCATTTATGGAATCAAGCTCATAGGTCACCGAATTCTGCACTGGGAAACGGGTGTTACCCTCTTCGCTGTAGCAGTAGCTTACAAGATTTTTAATATCTTCCCTTTCCTTAGGCATTGAGCCTACAGCAAAGTGGAATTTACTGTCTGCACCGTCTGCAAATTCGTTATAAAGACTGTCAGAGCAGACAACCGTTGATGCTATTTTTGTTTTGCTTGAATCTGCAATAATAAAACCTACTACCTTGTAGCCCTCTTCATTTACATATCTTTCATCCTCGGACCTGTCAAAGAAGTAATCCTTAAACGCACTAAGCTCTTTTGCATTTTTAAGCAATGCCGAATAATACTGCTCGTCGTTTTCATATTCCCCTGTAGCCGTAGCTTCAAGACCGTAAAGACTTATAATATCTGTAGTAGCAATTATCTCTTTTTCACCTAAGGCCTGTTTTTCGCCGTTAAGCCAGATGATTTTTTCATCACTCATATCAGAAAGGCGCGCAACATACTGTGAATCCACACCGTAATCGTCCCCGTAAAAACTAAGGTAGCCCTTAGTAATATTGGAGATTTTAGGCTCTGCGGCTATTAATTTGTCAATAAAGCCGTCACCTGTCATTATAACCGAGGCATACGAGTATCTTGCGGCAAAGTCAAACTCGTTGTAGAGTATATAATCTACTAATGATTCTGCTTTGGTCTTATTTTCAGCCTTTTCGGTCAAGGGCTTATAACGCTCTAAATCAAAATTAGTATCAATTATAGCGGTAATCCAATAGTTTTTACCGTTAATTTTAATATATTTGCCAAGTATATCAAGATAATCCTTAACCTCATTATACTTAAGAACCTCTTCACCTTTTTGGTTTTTAACCTTTGTTGTACCATCGGTATAGCCTGTCTTTTTGAATATTTCAAAAACATATTCGCTGATGGCTATTTCGTCCTTATTGCCGTTGGGCAGAGCGCCTGCCAAAAGCTTAAAGTTCATATTCTGTAATATTTCCTGATTAATGCTGGCAAAGCCCGAAAAATAGGTATTGTATATATCAAATTCCGTTTCGGTTAATTTTACCGAATTATCAATATTACCCGAAAAACTAAGGTCACTGTTAAAAGGCTCGTAAACACCGTGCATTTCGACCTTTGTTTGTTCACCGAATTTATTAAGCTCATCCTGTGACAGATAAAATCCGTATTCACGCCAATAACTGTATTCGCCCTCACCCACTTTTCTAGCCTTTGCTACCGACACATAATTAACACCGCTGTCAATAAGCGAATTCGTGCAGGTGTTGATATGATTATATGCTCCAAAGGTGTCGGAGAGTCCGAAAAGACCAAACGCTATACAGGACAGCAAAATTGTCATAACCAATCTAAACTTTTTGTGTTTTAAACTGCTACCGCCTATTTTAAAGGCATTTCTAAGCGGTAATTTGGATTTAATAAGCTTAAAAGCAGAGCTATCCTGTGCGCTGATTTTCGATTCATCGGTTTTTCTGAACTTCTTGTCAGATGCCCTAGTACCTACAGAGAGTGATACCCTTCCCTTTAAATTTTTAATGTATTCATTTATCTCTTTGCGGTCTTGCTCTGTTATGTGGTAGCTTTCGGGCACCTCAATTATATTGCCGTTATACTCTAAGCCGTTTGTCTCGCTCTCTATATAATTCTCGTCATACTCAACATCGCTTATAACCCTACCGTCGCTAAGCTCTATAATACGGTCAGCATAGCTTTCGGCAAACTCGCGGTCGTGTGACACCACAATAACAAGCTTATTTTTTGATAGCTTTTTAAGGGTATCGAAAATCTGCTTACCTGTATTGGAGTCAAGCGCGCCCGTAGGCTCATCCGCCATAATAATCTGCGGATTTTTAACAAGGGCACGTGCAATTGCAACCCTCTGCTTTTGTCCGCCCGAAAGCTCGTTCGGTTTTCTGGCGCCAAAGCCCTCAAGGTCAACCTCTTTAAGAATATCATTAATCTCGCTATCGGTCGCCTTTCTGTTTTGAAGCTCAATAGCAAGAGCAATGTTTGCGCCAACGGTGAAATCGTCAAGCACATTGTATTCTTGGAAAATAAAACCCACATAGGTATTGCGGTAGGAGTCAAAGTGCTTTTGCCGAAAAGCCTTTGAGGATACACCCTTAATGATAATTTCACCGCTCTCGTATTTATCAAGTCCGCCGAGAGCATTCAAAAGGGTGGATTTACCGCTACCCGATTTGCCGAGTAAAAACACCATTCCCTTTTCGGCAAATTTAAGTGTCACCTTATCGAGCGCCGTTACGGGCACGCCTTTTTTTGGCTTATAAATCTTTACTAAATCTTTTGTCTCTAACACAAAAAATCACCACTGCTTAAAATTATTTTCTTTTCTCTTTAATGATAAAGTTATAAATCACCCAACCAATAGCGCTGACTATTAGTGTTATAGCAAAAACTATAATCGCGGTAAGATAGCTTTCAACCCCCAAAGCACTTCCGCCCACAGTCGAGCTTACAACCGACGGCAGTCTTGCTATTGTAGTAAGCAAAATAAAATATGAAAGCTTAATATCGGTAAGCCCCGCAAAATAGGTTATTAAATCCTTAGGGGTACCTGGCAGAAAGAAAACGAGAAACATTAATAAATCACGTTTTCTTGATTTTTTAAGTATTCTTAATTCTTTTATTTTATCCAAAGAAAAGAATATCTCAACAAACCGTATTCCTAAGCGTTTTACAAGCAAGAATACAAGCATACTTCCAATACCTATACCAATTAAGCAAAGTATTGTTCCCTCTACCGCGCCAAAGGCATAGCCGGCCCCAATTTCCAAGGGCTCACCCGGTACTAAGGCTATAATCACCTGAAATACCGTCATTCCGATAAAGGCAATTTTCCCAAAAAGACCGTGGGAATCTACCCAGCCTCTGAATTCTTCGGGACGGGATACAAACTCTATCATAGGTCTGCCTATAAACCAGCCGACCACTCCGCAAAAGGCCAAAAACAGAAGAAAAACAATAATTCCTAATATGTTTTTTTGCCTTTTAGTTAAAGCCTCAATTTTCTTCTTCGTATTCATCTAATTTCTCTTTTACATCCTCTTTTAAAGTTCCCCAGGCGTCCTCATTCTCAACATAGTATTTGGGACATATTTTACCTGTAATATCATAATGCCTTATAATATCGCTTTCGTCAAGAGAAAAATTATTACAAAGAAAGGATGCCAGCTTTATTACCGACTCATAGGTCTTGTCGCTATACTTGCCTGTATCATCGGGATGACAGACCTCAATCGAAATTGTATCCTTATTTCTATCATTACTCGCCGCCGATTTTTCATAAAGCGGTACACACTGAATTATTTCACCCTCAAGACCCACAACAAAGTGCGAGCTTACGGTAGTATCCGCCTTATCAAAATAATCGCGGTTATTCTGAGCTGTTGTATTAGGATTGCCAACATAATGAATAACAATGTTTTTAATATCTTTAAGATAAATTCCCGTTCTTGCGGTTGTGTGCTTGTGAATTAGCTGAACATCTATCCAATCGGGCAAGCTTAATTCCTTTGCCTTAGTTACATTTTTTGAAACATTAGCACCAAAGGGTGACGGCACAAAGCCATCGTCATACACAGACGGATTAAAAAGGCTGTAAATAAATACTCCGCCGCCTACCACAACCACTGCGAAAATAACCGTAAAAAGACACAAAAATATCCGTCTTCTAACTATTCTGCGTCTTCTCAGCCGCCGCCTTTCATTAACGGCGCGCCTCGAATAATAATCACTGTTTTGCATTTTTACTCCTTAATTTCTTTAAAACTAAGCGTCACTTTAAAGAGGTCGCCGTCTACGCAAAGCTCTAAACGTCCCTTTTGCAGTTCGGCAAGGCTTTTTGCAATAGAAAGCCCCAAACCGCTACCCTCTGTATTACGGGATTTATCCCCCCGAACAAAACGTTCCATAAGCTCATCTGCAGATACATTAAGCTCGTTTTCGGAAATATTGCGGAAGGTTATAACTGCATTTCCGTCTTCGCTTTTAACATCAATATAAACTCTGGTACCGCTCAAAGCGTATTTGCAAACATTTCCCATAAGGTTATCAAATATTCTCCAGAGATGTCTGCCGTCCGCCATAATCTTAACCGAATTTTCGGGCGCATTAATCACAGGGATAAGTCCCTTTCGGCTTAACCTATCCTCAAATTCGCCAAGGGTTTGGGTAAGCAGTACCGTAACATCGCAAGGCATAAGCTCAACACTAAGGCTACCCGAGGAAGCCTTAGAAGCCTCGACTAAATCCTCAACCAATTTTTTAAGTCTTCCTGACTGACGGTCCAAAACCTCTATATACTGCTTTGCCGTTTCGTTTTCAATATCCTCTTTTTTAATTAAATCAACATAATTAATAATTGATGTGAGTGGGGTTTTAATATCGTGCGAAACATTGGTTATAAGCTCGGTTTTAAAACGCTCGCTTTTCATACGCTCGTTAACCGCCGCCTGTAATCCTAAATTAATGTTATTAAGACTTACACTGAAACTCTTAAAATCACCAAACATATACTTAGTGTCGATTTTATGCTGTAAATCACCCTTGGCTATTTTTTCGCCACCTAATTTTATTTTCTGCAAAACAACCGCAAGATAAAGCAAAGCCAGACATATAGCAGGAATTAAAATGAACATAAAAAGGATAAAGCCTTCAACTGAGCGGTAAAAGTTATCAACAACTATAACCGTAAATAAAAATCCCGAAACCAGCACTGCCAAGACTACAATCCAGGCTTTTTGCAGAAGCGATGCGCCCGAAAAAACATATCTTAGCCAAGCAATAAACTTTTTAAGTCGTTTACCTACAAAGCTTAAAATATAATAAATAATATTATTTTTAATAAGAGTGCGTGTTTTAACTCTTGTTGCAAAGCTCATTGTATAGCCTAGAGCCACAAAATAATCTATACTGCCGATAATTGCCAACACTATGAATAGATCAAACTCATTATTTGCTTCGTATATAATCCAAAAACTAAAAAACGCGATAGCTACCACAATAGCGGTCATAAAATCAAAAGGCATTTTATCAAGATAGTTACACTTAATTACTCCGCCCGTTTTATGCCCAGCCGCGCAGTAAAGATAGCATAAAAGATATATAAATATTGCTAATGCGCCCAAAGCAATAAATACTATAACATATCTAAGGCTATACCCTATTTCGATTATTTTAGCTACAGCAGAAAACATATCGTTTTTATGCAAATCTTTAGCTATATATACCTCAACATCAGCAAGCTTTATTTCTTTTTGATGCCAGACCTCATTTCCATATTCATCGATAGTAGTATATTCTTCACTGTAATCGCAATACTCTGTAGCGGCCGATGCAATATACGGCTCGCCACTGTAATTAGTAAGTGATTCACTGCCATCAGTAAAAACTACATTATAATATACATTTTTGTTTCGGTAATAAGACTTTAGGTCATCTCCCCATTCGACCATATTTTCTATATGATAAGCTTCGTTCTGTGCCATATCCGAAAGTATTTCTTCTTGTAGTGCATCTACCTCGCTGAAATAGAACTTATAAACGCCCATAACAACCGTTCCTGCAACGCTTGCAACCAATATTAACACCATTACATAGGAAAAAATAATCGCCGCTATTTTAGAGCTAAGGCTCTCTTTAAATTTCATTAATTCACACTCCCTTTTCCATTTTATATCCGTGTGCCCAAACAACCTTTAGGTATCTGGGCTCTGCAGGGTTAATTTCTATTTTCTCACGCAGATGCCTTATATGTACAGCCACTGTGCCCTCAGCACCGTATGCCTCATCATTCCATACCTTGCGGTAAATTTCTTTAGGGCTTAATACTGTGCCCGCATTGGTCATAAGCAATTTTAAAATCTCAAACTCTGTAGGTGTTAGCGCTACAATTTCGCCGTCAACCCTTACCGTTTTAGATTTATCGTCAAGCTCAATATTACCGATTATAAGATTTGAGCTTTCAGATTTTTTACCGCCTAATTGCACAAATCGGCGAAGCTGTGAGCGGACACGCGCAATCACCTCTACCGGATTAAAGGGCTTTGTTATATAATCGTCGGCCCCTACATTAAGTCCCAAAATCTTATCGGTGTCCTCACTTTTAGCAGTAAGCAGAATTACAGGCACATTTGAGGTTTCCCTAAGCTTTATCATAGCAGAAATTCCGTCAAGCTCGGGCATCATAATATCCATTAGCACAAGGTGTATTTCGTTATCCGCAATAGCCTTTAATGCCTCGTTTCCGTTATAGGCACAAACTGTGTTATACCCCTCTGCATTAAGATAAATTTTAAGCGCTGAAACTATATCCTTTTCATCGTCACAAATAAGTATGTTATACATCCTTTTATCCCCCTGTGAGCTTATTATACAAAAACATATTTTAAGAAAAAAGGTATTATTTTATTAAGATTTTATTAAGATTGAAATTTTAGGCATTTCGTGCTACAATTATTTTACTACATATTTAATGGAGTTGCAATTATGAAGCTTGAAATCTTGCAAAGCTGTCCCCCTATTATCCGCGATTTTTTAACCTATAATGAAACAATAAAGGGCAAATCAAGCCGCTCGGTTGAGGGGTATTTCCTTGATTTACAGACCTTTTTCCGTTATTTGCTTATAGCTCGCGGTAAGGTGGATAAAAATACCCCGTTTGAAGAAATTGACATTTTATCGGTCGATATTGAGCTTATTAAATCGATAACTATTTCCGACCTTTATGCTTTTTTGGTTTATTGCAAAAACGAACGGGATAACAACACCGCCACAAGAGCGAGAAAAACCTCAACCCTTAGAATTTTTTTCAAATATATGTCTTCACAGACACATCAGATTGAAAACAACCCTGCTTTAATGCTTGAAGCCCCAAAGGTAAAGCAGGCGTTACCTAAACATTTAACCCTTGAAGACTCGCTTGAGCTTTTAAACTCGGTAGAGGGACCAAACAAAGAACGTGACTACTGCATATTAGTGCTATTTTTAAACTGCGGACTCCGTCTTGCAGAGCTTTGCGCCCTTAATCTCAGCAGTATTTCTACCGACAACACATTGACCGTTTTAGGTAAAGGAAATAAGGAAAGAATGGTCTACCTTAATAATTCCTGTCTTGATGCTATAAATGCCTATCTTGCTGTGCGTCCTCATGATAACATACCTGTAACAGATAAAAACGCGCTATTTATAAGCCGCAATCATAGGCGCATCAGTCCTAAAACCGTTCAGCACATAGTAAAGACCTATCCTGAAAAATCGGGGCTTGGCGGTCAGGGCTATTCCACACACAAGCTGCGCCACACTGCCGCCACACTTATGTATCAGCACGGCAACGTTGATATAAGGGTTTTAAAGGATATTTTAGGTCACGCAAATCTCGGCACTACGCAGATTTACACCCACGTTTCAAACAAACAGATTGAAGATGCCGTTAACCAAAACCCATTGGCTAACGTAAAATCCAAGAAATAAAAGAAAGCAACTGATACCAATAAAATATCAGTTGCTTTTAAATTTATCTTATAGTAGGTGTAATGACGCCGCAAGCGATTTTTTCACCCGCATTGCCTGAAGGCTGTGTCATAAAATCATCGGGCGAAATATGAATTATTACCGTCTTACCTAAAATATCGTTAACAGTAAATCTATCGGTCAGAAAAACCGAAAAGGCCTTACCGTCCGCGCTCATTAAGGGCGGCATATCACCCGCGTGGTATGGGTGTGTGCAGTTATAGGGGTTAAAATGAGTTCCTACATTCGCAAATTGGTCCTCATTATTTCCACTACACTAACCGCCGTTATGAATATGATAGGCAAAAATCGGTTTATCGCACCGACCTTTACCTTTCGGCAAGCCTTCAATTTCGGTAGAAACCACAACACCGTCTTTGCCGCCATAAAAAAGCACCGTTCCCTCAATATCGGGGTATTTTGAACTGCCCTTTATAAATACCACGGCATCAGGTCTTCTGCCGAAAGCCCAGCTCAAATCGTTATTTCTTTCCATAATCAACTCTCCGTTTAAATATATACACCCATAATATATGCTCATTTTACGGAAAGGTTAGGCTGACGAGAGTCGAACTCGTCACGCCTGACAAATATTAATTTTTTCGCCCGAACTTGTCTTATCACTTGCAATACGTCAGTATTACTGCGTTCTTCGACTTCGTCGGAACAAAAAATTCCTTATTCGCAGGTCGAAGAGTTTCTCTCAGCCGCCTTTTTTGAAAGGCGAAGCGTGAAATTTGCAGTAAGGCTGCCGCCTTACAAAAATAAGCGCAAGCAAGGCAGTAAAAGACGGCGAGCGAAACCGTAATGGGTTCTACTCTCGTCAGCCTATAAAAAAGACTGCCTTCAGGCAGTCTAAACGTTAACTGAAAACTCTGTAACTTTATCCTTTAGATGCTCGTTGTATCCTATAAGAGTAAGCTCTACGGTATCAGTTTTATTGTCATATAAAGCTTCTGTAACCGAGGCGTTTGCAACATGTGGCACATTTTGCATATCATCAAGCGAAATGCCAAGCCATGCACAGCGAATAGCCCTTATAACACCGCCGTGGGTCGCAATAGCTACTGTTTTACCCTCGTTTTTGCGGGCAATTTTTTTGAAAATCTTTCTGCAACGCTCCGTAAGCTCTGCCGAGCTTTCTCCGTCACCGCAACGGGCATTACCTACATCGGTTGCCCACTTTTTAAATCCTTCGGGGTATTCACGCTTAATATCCTCAATAAACATTCCTTCCCAACAACCTGCTGAAATTTCACGCAGCTCTTTATATGTATCAATAGGAAGTCCAAAAGCATCTGCTATGGGCTTTGCAGTATCTATAGCGCGGCATAAATCACTTGAACAAATCTTATCAATTTTATAATTATCTAAAACATACCTTGCGGTATCCTCTGCCTGTTCAAGTCCCAATTCGTCAAGCGGCACATCCATTTGACCTGTAAATTTACCTGCCTTATTGGTTACACTGTAGCCGTGTCTTATAATTACAAACCTTACCACTTTAACCATTCCTTTTTTATGGATTTTTCTAATTATATATTAATTTAATTTAAATGTCAATTCAGGCTTGAAATAATTTTTCATTAGTGATAGAATATCTTATCTTTAAAATACGGAAGTGAAACAAATGCCTTATATCTATCTGTTGTCGGCAATCATTTTTTCGGCTTCGCTTAGCGTTTTAGGCACCTGATTTAATGCCAAAAATGCGGGACGGAAGTCTATCTCCAACCTATACAATCTGCTTATAGGCTGCAGTGCTTTTTTTAGGCTGGACCATAATTTACATATTTGATTTTTCCTTTGAGCCGCTCGTTCTTTTATACTCTGTAGGCTATGGCATTTGCTACACCCTTGCAATAATCGGTCATATAAAGGCCCTAAAGTGCGGCTCGGTAGCACTTACCGCTTTTATTAAACAAACCTCACTTGTTTGTGTTTCTTTCTGGGGCTTTGCCTTTTGGGGTACTCCGCTCACATCGAATACGCTAATAGGTCTTATCCTTATTGCCTTAGCTCTTTTCCTTTGCTTTTTTACCGGTAATAAAAAGCAAAGTGTCGACGGTCAGAAGCCAATCACATTTAAATGGGTTGTGTATGCACTTATTCTGCTTGTAGGTAATGCAGGCTGTTCCATAGTGCAAAGATATGAACAAATGGCATTTGACGGCAAGCACGGCAGTATGCTTATGGTTTCCGCTTCGGCTTTTTCCGCAATAGTTTGTTTAATAATGTTTCTTCGTGAAGAAAAAAAAGAATGGAAAGAGGTTGTGAAAACCTCTTGGTATTTACCCACCTTAGTTGGTATAAGCAGTGCGGTACTTAACCTATTCATAATTTTAATGGCATCTACCACGCTGTCACCTAGTGTTATTTACCCAGGCATTGCCGTAGGCGGTTTTACAATTACCACGCTATTCTCTGTTATAGTATTTAAAGAAAGACTACAACTTAGCCAATGGATAGGTCTGGCAATCGGTGTCGTAGCGCTTATATTCTTAAATCTTTAAATTTAAAGGGGCTGTCTCACTAAAGGAAATTTGCACAAACCCTGCCTCCCGTCTTAGAGGGAGGTGGCACAGCGTAGCTGTGACGGAGGGAGAGAAAAGGTAAAAACTCTGCAAAAATGCAGTTTTTTCTCTCCCTCAGTCTCGTTGCACTCGACAGCGCCCTCTAAGACGGGAGCCAACGGTGATAACTACAACGCCGATTTGTGCATTTTAATCTTAGTGAGACAGCCCCTTTTTTACTGCTCGTTAGAAACTATATTTCTAATCCAAACACCCTTTTTAACAAAGATATAGCCAATAATGCATTTTATAATATTAATTAACTGCACTATAGCATAAAGCCACAATATATTTAGTGAAGTAAAATTGCTTAGCAGAAAAGCCACAGGCACGCTTATTATCCACATAAATCCGCTGTCAAAAACAAAGGTTATAAGAGTTTTACCGCCCGAACGCAGTGTGAAATATGTCGCGTGGGCAAAGGCTTCAATAGGCATTACAACAGCACATATCTGCATAAGTCTGGTAGCGGTGTTTCGCACCTCATCGGGATAATTATATGCCATTGGTATAAATATGGCACATACAAAGAATACCACACCCACTAAAACGCTAACAAATACCGAAAACATTATAAGCTTGCGGCAGGTATCCATAGCGCCCTCTTCATCCCTGGCGCCGAGCTGTTGACCGAGCAAAATACCGATAGCCACACCCACAGCCATAAATGCCACCGAGAATACATTAAAGAATGTTTGCAGAATATTATTAGCGGCTACAACCTCAATGCCTCTTACCGAATAGCACTGATTAACCGTTGCCACACCTGTACTCCAAAGAGCCTCGTTAATCATTAAGGGCATACCCTTTTTGATAATTTCCTTTACAAGCCCCTGCGGTACATAAATACTTCTGTATGCGCCTATAATAAAGGGGCTTTTGTTTGCTGTAGCTCTGGTCCAGATAACAATTACAATAAG
Organism: uncultured Ruminococcus sp.; assembly: GCA_964575985.1. GTDB lineage: Bacteria > Bacillota > Clostridia > Oscillospirales > Acutalibacteraceae > UBA737. The sequence goes on from CAZNTP010000018.1 coordinate 11,983, forward strand.
CTCTACAAATCTTGAAATAACGGTTGCTATTGCGGCACCTTTAACGCCGAGAGCCTCTGCGCCGAAATGACCGAAAATCAGTATATAGTTAAACACAAGATTGGTAAGCACGGCAACGCTTCCTGCCACCATTGGTAGAACAGGTCTTCCACATTCGCGAAGCGTTCCCGAATAACATTGCGATAGCGCAAACGGCACAAAGCCTATAAGCATAATATTAAGATAGTCCCGTGCCTCTGCCAGTGTGAGCGCGGGGTCAACATTTCCTCCCTCGCCCTGCAAATACAGGTTTATAAGGTTGTTTCCAAACAGTGCGAAAATTGTCACACCTATAGCAGAAAGCAACACGCTTATTATCAGTTTAAAGCGAAAGGTGTGACGCACACCCTCGTTATCACCCTTGCCGAAAAACTGTGCGCCGAAAATTCCCGCACCCGAAATAGCACCGAAAACGCAAAGGTTGAATACAAATATCAACTGGTTAGCGACAGTCACACCCGAGCTTGATGCAATCTGGAGTCTTCCAACCATAATATTATCAAGCATATTAACAAGATTTGTAATGCCGTTTTGAAGCATTATGGGCAGTGTTAATGCCAACACCCTTTTATAAAAGGCTTTATCGCCTATATATTTTTTAAACATAAAATCACCTATGGGATTGTATCTCAAAACGCAAGCAATGTCAATAAAAAAACAGCTATTTTTAGATAGAAAAAACAGCCATTTAATTATTTATATCTTTCTGTGTGATTTGTAAGACCTAAAATATAGTCGGTAGATGTATTATAAAACTTTGCAAGTTGTATTACAAAATGAGTTGGTATTTCCCTTTTACCTGTTTCATAGTTACTGTATACTCTTTGGTCAATTCCAAGTAATGCCGCAATTTCTTTTTGTACTAAATCTTTATCTTCTCTCAAATCCTTTAATCTTGGATAATACATTTCCCTCACCTCTATACACAGTATATTTACTATCAAAAAATAGTATTGATTTTACTATCGTTTAATAGTAAAATATGCTTGTGAGATGTTTAGTATGCATATATCTACAGAATTAAAAAAAGTATTTGATTATATTATATTAAATGTTGGTAAAGAGAACTTAAAAGAGTTTATACATTGTAATCATAATGAATTAGAAGATTATCATTTTTCTATGGGTTTATGGTTTAGAAATAATGTAATAGATATTAACAAGCCTATAACCGATTTTTTCAATGAATTGAATATAACAAATAAAGATGATATTTCTCATTTGCTAATATTACTTTTCTGGTATTATGTTCAATAACTTGCCAAATAAAACTTAATATGCTAAAATATTCGTGGTGATAAAAATGATTAAGATTTTATTTATATGCCACGGCAATATTTGAACATAGCCAAAAAGAACCCATCTATGCTACGTTATACCACGATTTGCAAGGTGATTTGTAAATCGTACTACTTTTTTACTACTTTTGAAAATCAAATAGAAAGCCCTGAATATGACATAAGAGAAACTGCTCACACTTAATCTGTGTGAGCAGTTTTTTATTGAATAATTAAAATACTATTTTCAAAACTTTTCTACCAATTCATCGGTTTTGCACATTAACACTATTAGGAACAAATTCATTATGAATTTCGTTACTAAATCCAATAAATTCTATGTTAAATGAACCATCTGAATTTATCACAGAAAAAAATTCGTCGTTGTTACTTGGCATAGTAACATCGTTTAAGAAACATACATTTACATTTATTCTACTACCAGATAAATTTGCGCTAACATTGCCTTTGATAGATACCTTGTACTGATATTTGTAAAAATATTTTGAACCACCATAGTTTTGATAATCTTCAAAGTTGTTAATGTCAGATACTTTGTGCTTTACAACTGAAATAGATGTGATTGAGGCTTCTCCTTCACCAGAAACAAGTGGCATTTTAAAGGACTCTCCATAAGAACATTTCAACTTATCGCCAACAACAAAGTCTTCCTTAATTTCTGTAGTTTCTTTGATTTCAGTTTCTACAGTTTCTTTAATTTCAGTGTTTTCGGTTACATTATTTGTGCTTGTTTGTTCAGTGGATGTGGTGCTATTACATCCTACAAAAGTGAACATAAAACCCAAAATCAAAAGTAGTGATAATAATTTTTTCATTTCATTTCCTCCCAAAATTAAAAAAGTGTGTGCAACACGAAGTCGCACACACCGAAAAATGCGAAACCTCGTTTTGCTACCACACAAAAACTCTCTCAACATTCACTAGAAATGCGAAAAGTGAAGTCCGCATTTTTACCGAAGTAAAAAGCGACTCCTAGTGAAATAGAGCTATTGAGTTTAAGTGTGGTGAACACATTATATCACGAATTGTTTGAAATGTAAAGTCAATTCGGGTGTGTTCTATATTACTTTTTGAAAACAAAAGTAATATGCGGGGTGCAGGGGTATGCCCTTGCCACAACATATAGCTTGAAAATTTTGATATAAAATGTTATATTATGTTCAAGGAATACTGTAGTCACCATAGCCTCCCTCTGACGAGGGAGGTGTCAAAACGAAGTTTTGACGGAGGGAGAGAAAATGAAAGAATATAATAAATCCAATATTCCCCTCGCAAAAGCTCTGAGAAAGAATATGACACCTTGGGAGCGAAAGCTTTGGTATGAATTTTTAAGAAATTATCCCATACGATTTCAAAGACAAAAGGCCATTGGAAACTATATTGCAGATTTCTATTGTGCAAAAGCAAGGCTTGTTGTTGAACTTGACGGTGGCGGACATTATACATCTGAACAAATTGAAAAAGACAAGGTACGCACCAATAAATTAGAGAATATGAATTTGACAGTTTTAAGAATTTCTAATTTGGATATTGACCGCAATTTTAACGGTGTATGCGAATATATAGATTTGATTGTTAAAAAATCTCTCCCTCAGTCAGCTTTGCTGACAGCTCCCTCGTCAGAGGGAGCCAAGAACTGAGTTTTATTTTAAACTAACATAAATATTAAGGTGATAAAAATGATTAAGATTTTATTTATATGCCACGGCAATATTTGCCGCAGTCCTATGGCAGAATTTGTTATGAAAGAATTGGTAAGCCAAAAAGGCTTAGCCGATAAGTTTGTAATTGCATCGGCGGCTACCTCTAATGAAGAAATCGGTAATCCCATCTACCCGCCCGTAAGGGCGCTTTTAAGCCGCAGAGGAATTTCTACCGACGGCAAAAGAGCCGTAAGAGTTACTAAGGGTGACTACGGTTATTATGATTATTTAATCTGTATGGATAGAAATAATCTGAGGAATTTAAATCTTATTATAGGTAACGACACCGAAAACAAGGTTTTCCGTCTGCTTGATTTCACCGACCGTAATGGTGATGTTGCAGACCCTTGGTACACAGGTGATTTTGATGCCACCGAGCGTGACGTTAATGAGGGCTGTGAAAAACTACTCGAATACATACTTAAAAATAATACCCTTTAATGTGAAAATCGGTCAGTAAAACTGAACGATTTTTTAATTTATGGATTAGAAGATTGCGATGATGTATTTTCAGGTGTAGCCGAAGTTGGCACATTACTATCCGTTACAGAGCTTGAAGTGCTGTTATTTGATGATGAAACATCCGCACTGCTTGAAGTTTCGTTTGACACACTTTCTTGCGAAACACAGCAATCACTGCTGGTTTCTGTCTTTGATGCAACGCTTGATGTATTTATATTCTCACTTGACTGAACGCTTGATGAGGTATTTGCATCAGGATTATCGGTGCTTTCCTCTGTCTTACCCAAAACCACCGAATCATCTACAAAATACTTTTTAAGCCTTACAAGGTCCCTTACATCAATCGCATCATCGCCGTTAACATCTGCCGTTTGTTCCTCATAATTTTCGTTTGAGAGTGTACCAAATAGGAGTCGCTTTAAACCTACCAAATCATTGGATTTAAGCACTCCGTCACGGCTTAAATCACCGTAAACTAGCTTTATTATGCTTTCCTTCTCGAGTGCAAGACCGCACACCGTACAAACACGGCTTTTATTACCTGCCAACTCAAATGTAGGCTCTAAATCGGTTATCCAATTAGAATCGGGATGTTCACAGCTATTAACCGTAATACTTCCGTTAGTAACCGTTGGCATTATATAATCCATTGCGTAATTTGAAAAGTCCCCCTCGGAATACTCCAAAGTTACAGGGTATGTTCCAACCTCTGTTGTTTCCAAAATCTTAAAACTGATAAATAGCATTGTTCCGTTTTTAGTCACATTTCTATTCTCACAAACAACAAAACGAATCATATTCTGCTCTGGGTGTGCTACAACAGTATAATCACTGAACACATCACCATTATTATAGTCTTCATAGCTTAGCGCCGAAGCATCGTAACCGATACTAACTGTTAGCGCCATAATTCCGGGGTTGTTTTCAATATTTATACCTACTAAAACCGTATTTCCCGCATAAGCCTCTACATTATCAATAGTAATATCGCCGCCATAGGTAGTTTGGGCTACAGCCCCTGTGCCAAAGCCTGACGCAAATAACATAAAGCAAACACTTAGTATAATCGCTAAAGTTTTACGAAACATATCTTTTCTCCTTATTTATTAAGCTCACTCGTTCTATCAAACGCGGCTTTTACTGCCGACATTGCCGCCGCTCTGAAGCCGTTTTCTTCAAGTGCGTGAACTCCCGCAATTGTAGTGCCACCGGGGCTACAAACCTCATCCTTTAAAACTGCGGGATGCTTACCCGATGTGAGCAGTAGCTCTGCCGCGCCCGAAAGGGTTTGAGAGGCATATTCCAAAGCCTTTTGTCTAGGCAGTCCACATTCAACACCTGCATCCGCCAAAGCCTCACAGAACATATAAACGAAAGCAGGACCGCAACCCGATACCGCGCTTGCGGCATCAATAAGCCTTTCTTCCAATCGGTCTACCCTGCCTGCCTGCTTTAAAGCGTCACAAAACTCGCCGATTTCATCCATAAACACCTCATCCGAAGCAGTATAAAGTATCATACCCTTGCCAACCGCCACGGGTGTGTTAGGCATAATTCTGATTATTGGATAATTAGTTTTACACATATTGGCAATATTGGAAATTTTAAGACCTGCCGCCATTGTAATTAACACAAACCTATCACTGCGCTTTTCTAAAACGGGAAGCAGTCCCTTAATTGTTTCTTCCATTACCTGAGGCTTTACACCCAAAAATATAAATTTAGCCGAAGAAGCAACCGCGGTATTATCGCCGTAAGAGCAACCAAGCTCGTTTGCTAAAAGCTGAGGTTTCACTTCAGAGAGATCGGAAAGTAAAACCTCTTTTGGATTTACGCTTTTACAAACCGCACGCGCTAACGCACCGCCCATATTTCCCGTTCCTATAAAACCGAATTTTACAGATGACATTAATTTCACCCTCCTTATCTTATTTGACCGTTACCTTTAATTATATATTTATACGTATTTAGTTCGCTTAGTCCCATAGGCCCTCTTGCGTGAAGCTTTTGGGTTGAGATACCCATTTCACAGCCAAGACCAAACTCGCCGCCGTCGGTAAAGCGTGTAGAAGCATTAACATAAACTGCCGCAGAATCTACCATAGAGGTAAAATAATCTGCATTTTCCTTTGTCTCGGTTATAATACTTTCACTGTGGTGGGTTGAATGCTCGGCTATGTGCTCTACCGCAGTCCTTACACTGTCAACTATTTTTACAGCCATTTTATAATCCAAAAATTCCGTATCAAAGGAATTTTCGTCAGCCGGAGTTACAGCAATATATTTTAAAACCTCACTATCGCCTATAAGCTCAACGGTATTCTCTCTACCCTCAGCATAAAAGCTTTCGTAAAGCCTTGGCAAAAAGTCCTTTGCTACAGCCTTATGCACAAGGCAAACCTCTGCCGCATTACATACAGAGGGGCGGCTTGTTTTCGCGTTATCAATAATACTAAGCGCCTTTTCTATATTGGCAGTTTCATCGACATAAATATGGCAAATACCTGTGCCCGTTTCAATACAAGGCACCTTTGCGTTATCTGTGCAAGCCTTAATTAGCCCCTTGCCGCCGCGCGGGATTAGCAAATCAATAAGACCCACCGCCGTCATAAGCTCATTAGCGCTAGCTCTTGTAGTATCTTCCACAAGGTTAATATAATCCTCATCAATACCGCACTCACGAAGTCCCTCTTTTAAGGCTTTAACTATTTGCGATGAGCTGGCATAGGCTTCCTTACCGCCGCGAAGCACACAGACGTTACCGCTTTTAAAGCTAAGTGCCGCCGCATCCGAGGTTACATTCGGGCGGCTTTCATATATAATTGCCACAACACCAAACGGCACCGAGGTTTTTTCTATTAAAAGGCCGTTCTTGTGGGCGGTTTTCTCTATTACCGAGCCTACAGGGTCGGGTAAATCTGCTACCTCTAAAATTCCCTTTGCCATACCCTCAATGCGTTCGGGTGTGAGTCTTAAACGGTCAAGCATAACGGTAGTTACAGTTCCGCTTGCCCTTTTTATATCCTCAACATTTGCATTTAATATTAACTCACTGTTTTTTATAAGCGAGTCTGCCATTGCTTTTAAGGCTTTGTTCTTAATTACTTCGCTAAGGGGCGCATTTTGAGATGCCTTTTTCGCCCTTAAAAGCAGTTCATTTGTTGTAATCATTATTTATCAGCCTTTCGGGACAAAAATCTCGTGCCTACATCCTTGCCCGCTACAATATCATAAAGTATATCGGGGTCCTCACCGTTTGCTATTACCATATCAGTACCCGCGCTATTTGCGATTTTTGCCGCCTTAATTTTGGTGTGCATTCCGCCTGTTCCAAGGCTACTGCCAGCGCCGCCTGTCATTTCCTCAATTTCGGGGGTGATTTCGCTTACTGTATGTAAAAGCACCGCATTTTTGTCTTTATGCGGGTCTGCTGTAAAGAGACCGTCAATATCAGATAAAATTATAAGCAAATCAGCCTTTAAGGTAGTAGCAACAATAGCGCCCAAGGTATCGTTATCACCGATAACTATTTCATCGGTAGCAATTGAGTCGTTTTCATTAACAATCGGCAACACGCCAAGCTCTAAAAGTCTGCGCATAGTGTTTTCAAAATTGGTTTTGCGCTCGGTGTGCTCAATATCTGCGCCCGTTACAAGTATCTGCGCTACAGTATGGTTGTATTCCGAGAAAAGCTTATCGTATATGTACATCAGCTCGCACTGACCGACAGCCGCTGCCGCCTGCTTTGTGGGAATATCGCTAGGCTTGCCCTGCAAGGAAAGCTTACCAACACCCATACCGATAGCGCCTGAGGAGACTAATATAATCTCATTTCCTGCATTTTTAAGGTCACTCATAACCTTACAAAGTTCTTCCACACGGCGAATATTAAGTCTGCCTGTACTGTGAGCCAAGGTAGATGTTCCTATTTTTATAACAACTCTCATTTTAAACACCCGATTAAAATATATTATTAGATTATTATACACCATTATATTCGATTTTTCCATACTTTTTTAATATTCTTTAAAACTAACAAAACCTTTGCCTTTCAGCAAAGGTTTTGACACTAAAAATCATAAAGCTCGGTAGACAAATAACGGCTACCGCTATCTGCCAATATTACAACTATATTTTTGTTTTCGTTCTCAGGTCTAATGCCTAGTTCTATAGCAGCCCATAGCGCCGCGCCCGAGGAAATACCTACTAAAAAGCCCTCGGTATGCCCCATATAACGCGCAATTTCTATAGCATTCTCATTCTCTACCGTTATAATCTCGTCATAAACATCAGTATCAAGTACCTCAGGCACAAAACCGGCCCCTATACCCTGAATTTTATGACTGCCGCTTTTTCCGCCCGACAAAACGGGTGAAGAAGCGGGCTCAACCGCCACAACCTTAATATTTGGTAGTTTAGATTTTAAAAACTCACCTGCTCCCGTAATTGTGCCGCCTGTACCTACACCCGCAACCAAAATATCAACATTGCCGTCGGTATCCCGTAAAATTTCGGGGCCCGTGGTCTCAAAATGCGCCTGTGCATTAGCAGGGTTTTGGAACTGACCTGCAACAAAACTATTTGGTATTTCTTTTGAGAGCTCTTCCGCCTTTTCAATAGCGCCGCTCATACCCTTTTTGCCGTCGGTCAAAACAAGCTCTGCGCCAAAAGCAACCATTAGCTTGCGCCTTTCTTCTGACATTGTTTCGGGCATAACAATAATAGTACGGTAGCCTCTTACCGCCGCCACCGCCGCAATACCAATACCCGTATTCCCTGATGTTGGCTCTATAATAACCGAGCCTTTTTTAAGAATTCCTTTTTGCTCGGCATCGTCAAGCATAGCCTTTCCTACCCTATCCTTAACGCTTCCTGCAGGATTTAAGTATTCCAGCTTTGCTATAATTTTTGCCTTAACACCGTGCTTTTCTTCTAATCTCTTAAGTCTTAAAAGCGGTGTATTACCGATTAATTGTTCTGCTGATGTATAAATTTTAGCCAATTAAATCTACCTCTACTAAATTTCGTCTAAATGAAGCTTTACGCCTGCCTCTTTAAGCTTTTCAGATAGTATTCCGTAGTCAAGCGTAGCAAAGTCATCACTTAAAGCCGCGGCAATACCTGCCGCCTCACCCGTTACTGCACAGGGAGGGATTACACGCGAAATATCCCACATATCGTCGGTCACAGAAATGCATCTGCCACAAGTGATAAGGTTTTTAATATCCTCACCGTAAAGGCAGCTAAAGGGTATTTCGTAAACAGGACCTGCCTTTCGCCAGTCGCTAATCATACCAATACTGTCGGGAAAGCTTTTAAAAACTTCCTCGTCATTCATAGTATAAGCGCCAACAATTCTTCTTGTCATTCTAAGCTGAGGAATTGAAGCAATATTAGTAAGTGCGTGGTCTTTACTAATACAGCCTTTTTTAAGAAAATCATTTAAGAGGTTTTCGTGAGATTCGCACACCATTTCTGAAATTTCGTGCGCCTCAAGTCCCGTATATCTCTTTTTTGACTGTTCCTCTGCCTTTTTATATTTATCGGGAATATCGGAAAAGCCCAACATTTTAAGGCGGTATTCACCGTCTACCATTTCATAATACCAGCTAGCCAAAACATTGCCTTGAGAAAATTCTTCGGTTTTAGCACCCGAAAGATAGCATAAATCTGCATCACCCGAAGCATCAACAAAAGATTTTCCCTTATATGCCATTCTTCCACTTTTGTTTTCTGTTATAACTGAGGTTATTTTTTTATTTTCAACAACAGTAGCGCAAACAGAAGTACCGTAGAGAATTTTAACACCGTTTTCTAAAAGCAATTGCTCACAAAGAATTGCAAAAACGTTAGCATTAAACTGCACTTCAAATCGACGGTTCTTTTTGCCTTCCTCGTCACCTGTGAGCCAAGCCATACCTCTGGGTTTGCCCTCTTTGGTAGTGCCATCCATAAAAGGCTCAAAACCCAACTTTACAGATAACCTTAATAGTTCTTCTGCAATACCGAAAGAAACCTGCCTACCCTTACCGTCACAAATCGGTAGATATATAGTAACAAGACCTGATGTAGCAAGACCGCCTAGCATAAACATTTTTTCAAGCAAAAGCACACTTTTACCCTGTCTTGCAGCAGCCAGAGCCGCAGATATACCTGCTATGCCGCCGCCTGCCACCACAACATCATATTCTCCGCCGATTTCTACTTTTCTTTCCTTTTCAGTTATAAACATAACTAACCTCTCATTTTGAAAAAAGGCTGTTTCAAAATGAAACAGCCCTAAAAAGTTTATTTTTTAAATTATTTTGCCATTGCAGCAACTTCAGCAGCGAAGTCGTCTACACGCTTCTCAATACCCTCGCCCTTTTCAAAACGAACGAAAGAAGCAATCTTGATATCAGCGCCAAGCTCTTTAGCAGTGTTAGCAACATACTTGCCAACATTGATATCGCCGTCCATAACGAAAGCCTGCTCAACAAGGCAGTTTTCCTTATAGTACTTGCCGATTTTACCCTCAACGATTTTGCCGAGAACTGCATCAGGCTTGTTAGCCATCTTAGGATCTTCCTTCATCTGAGCGATAAGGATTTCCTTTTCCTTAGCAAGAACTTCTGCAGGAACAGAAGCCTCATCTAAGTAAGAGGGGTTCATTGCAGCAATCTGCATTGCAACGTTTTTACCCATAGCAACAAACTCTGCATTGTCAGCATCAAGTGCAGTGTCAAAGTTAACCATAACACCGATTTTACCGCCTGCGTGAACGTAGGTTACAACCTTACCCTCAACACGAGCAAAACGGCGAATCTTGATATTTTCACGAATAGCAAGGAATAATTCCTGTACCTTTTCTTCAACGGTCTGGCCGTCCTTTACGCACTTAAGAAGAGCATCAACATCCGCAGGATTCTGCTCAGCAACAATCTCAGCCACCTCTTGTGCCAAAGCCTTAAAACCGTCACCATTAGCAACGAAGTCGGTTTCGCTGTTAAGCTCAACAACAACACCTACACCGTTATTTGTATATGCACATACTGTACCCTCTGCTGCGATACGGGTAGCCTTCTTAGCTTGAGAAGCAAGACCCTTTTCACGAAGGTAATCAGCAGCTGCGTCCATATCACCGTTAGTCTCAACAAGAGCCTTCTTGCAGTCCATCATACCGCAACCGGTTTTCTCTCTTAAAGCCTGTACATCTTTAGCAGTAAAAGCCATTGTTTATTTCCTCCGATTTATAGTAATTATTCAGCGTCAGCAGTTGCTTCCTCAGCAACCTCTTCTTCAGTCTCTTCTACAGCGGCAGTGCCCATTTCAGAACCCTGTCTGCCTTCGATAACTGCGGCAGCAATGGTCTCAGCAATAAGCTTTACTGCGCGGATAGCATCATCGTTACCGGGGATAACTGCATCAATTTCATCAGGATCACAGTTGGTATCAACAATAGCAATAATCGGGATACCGAGCTTCTTAGCTTCTGCTACTGCAATTCTTTCTTTGCGGGGGTCAACTATAAACATAGCTGAAGGGATTTTCTTCATATCCTGAATACCGCCGAGGAACTTTTCAAGTTTTTCGATTTCAAGGTTAAGCTTAATAACTTCCTTCTTGGGTAAAAGCTCGAAAGTGCCGTCATCACGCATAGTGCGAAGCTGATTGAGACGAGCTATTCTTGTACGGATAGTTGTGAAGTTTGTGAGCATACCGCCGAGCCAACGAGCGTTAACATAAGGCATGCTGCAGTGCTCTGCTTCTTCCTTAACGGAATCCTGAGCCTGTTTCTTTGTTCCTACGAAGAGAATATCTCCGCCTTCGGCTGCGATGTCGCGAACGAACATATAAGCCTCGTTGAGCTTCTTAACGGTCTTCTGAAGGTCGATAATATAGATACCGTTACGCTCTGTGAAAATGTACTCAGCCATTTTCGGATTCCAACGTCTTGTCTGATGTCCGAAATGAACACCGGCTTCAAGAAGCTGTTTCATAGATACTACTGCCATTTTAATTTCCTCCTAAGGTT
>CAZNTP010000019.1:0-23046 GCA_964575985.1 uncultured Ruminococcus sp.
TGCTCCATACCGCCGTTGTACCAATCAATCGGGCTCCAATATTCAAGCGCTTCTTTTGAAGCTAATTCCTTGTCGTTATGAGGGTCACAGTATCTGAGGAAATACCACGAAGAGCCAGCCCACTGGGGCATTGTATCGGTCTCACGCTTAGCGGGTGCGCCACAGTGAGGGCAAGTAGTATTCACCCAATCGGTAATTTTAGCCAAAGGCGATTCACCGTTATCGGTAGGCTCGTAGGAATCTACATTAGGAAGCATTAAGGGAAGCTCGCTCTCGGGTAGAGGAACATATCCGCACTTCTCACAGTAAACCATAGGAATAGGCTCACCCCAATATCTCTGGCGTGAGAATACCCAGTCACGAAGCTTATAGTTTGTTTTAACAGAGCCAAGTCCCTTTTCACTAAGCCATTCCTGAATAGCCTTTTGAGCCTCTTCAACAGACATTCCGTCAAGGAAATCAGAATTAACAAGTGTACCTGTTGCACATTCGGTGTAGGCTTGCTTCTGAACATCCTCGCCGCCTGCTACAACCTCAATAATAGGCAAATTGAACTTCTTTGCAAAATCCCAGTCACGAGTATCGTGAGCAGGAACTGCCATAATAGCGCCTGTGCCGTAGGAAATAAGTACATAGTCCGAAATAAAAATCGGAATTTCGGTATTGTTAACGGGATTAATTGCGGTAACACCTGAAAGCTTAACACCTGTTTTATCCTTAGCAAGCTCGGTTCTTTCAAAGTCAGACTTTTTAGCCGCCTGTGCTTTATATTCGAGAACTTCGCTATAATTCTCAATTTTGTCAGCCCATTTTTCAAGCAATGGATGTTCTGGTGACATTACCATATAGGTAGCACCGAAAAGTGTGTCGGCACGAGTGGTGAAAATCTCAAAGGTATCACCGATATTGGTGTTAAAGGTGACCTGTGTACCGTATGAACGACCAATCCAGTTGCGTTGCTGAGTCTTAACACGGTCAATAAAGTCAACCTCGTTGAGTCCCTCTAAAAGCTTCTCAGCATAGTCGGTAATTTTAAGCATCCACTGACTTTTCTCTTTTTGAACAACCTCACTGCCGCAACGCTCACAAACACCACCTACAACCTCTTCGTTAGCAAGCACGCATTTGCAGGATGTACACCAGTTAACAGACATTTCCTTTTTATAGGCAAGTCCCTTTTTGAAAAGCTGTAGGAAAATCCACTGAGTCCACTTGTAATAAGAGGGGTCTGTAGTGTTTACTTCCCTATTCCAATCAAAAGAGAAGCCTAAGGACTTTAACTGTCTCTTAAAATTGGCAATATTATTTTCGGTAACAACTGCAGGATGAATATGATTCTTTATAGCAAAGTTTTCGGTAGGAAGACCGAACGCATCCCAACCCATAGGATAAAGAACATTAAAGCCCTGTAAACGCTTTTTACGGCAGACAATATCAATAGCTGTATATGAGCGCGGGTGACCTACGTGAAGACCTTGTCCCGATGGATACGGAAATTCAACCAAGCCGTAAAACTTAGGTAAGGTATAATCGTTCTTTGCGGCAAAGGTATCCTTTTCGTCCCAAATTTGTTGCCATTTCTTTTCAATCTGTTTATAATCGTAATTTTTCATATCGAGTCCTCCAAAGAGTTAGTAAGAATTTCTTCCATATTAACTATCTCGCCGTCACTCCACATTTTATCAAGACCGTAGAATTCCCTTTGGTCGCGAGTGAAAATGTGAATTATAACCGAGCCGTAGTCAAGACATACCCAGCCTGTAGTTTTACCCTCAATATGATGAGGCTTTACACCGTTTTCCTCTAGCTTTTCCTCAACCTCGTCACAAAAAGCGCGAAGCTGGGTTGTAGAGCCTGCGGTACAAATTAAAAAATATTCGGTTAAAATCGTAAGACTGTCAATTTTAACACCTAAAATTTCTTTTGCCTTTTTCTCATTCAGCGCATTAGCTGCAACTTTTAAAATTTCAAATGCTTCCATTATTTCCTCCTGTACATACCTCATTGTATGCCTCTAATGTATCAAAATGAATTGCCTTGGATTGCTCAACCAAATCGATTATAGAATACTGCAAGGCATAAATCATAGCTTCATCTATTGATTTATCAACAAGTGCTCTTATAACCTCAACATCATCATAATCGCGGTCTAGTGAGGTAAAATCTGCAAGATATAAAATCTTTGCTGTAAGCGACATATTTTTCTTAGCAGTTGTATGATAACGCACTGCGTCAAGTAGCTCGGCATCATCAAGACCTAAAATATTTTTTATATACGCTTCGCCCGACATTGCGTGCCAAAGCTTTTTGGCATTTTTTTCAATATCGTTTAGCATTATACCAAAGCTTTTAAAGATTTGCAAGTGTTCTTCGTCAGGTGTGTTTTTTGTAATATCGTGAAGCAGACCTGCAAGGTAGCATTTTTCGGTATCTCCGCCGTATTTTTCTGCTAAACGCTTTGCCTCGTCTGCAACGCAAAGGGAATGATAATAACGTTTTTCGTTAAGTCTTGATTTTAAAATTTCTTTATATTTTTCATAAACCTTATCCATTGTACACTCCCCCTTGCTTTAAAAATTCAAATATTTTTTTCGGTAAAAGCTCTTTTGCCCGTTTAAAGTCGTTTCTTATCTCTGTGGAAGAAACCGCAGAAATAATTTCTTCTTTAACTATAATTTTCATACCCTTGTCCGACAAAAGCTTTACATAGCGGTCGAAAAGAGTATTGTCAACATCGCTTCTTCTGAACGCCATAAACGGCAGTTCTTTCATTAATTCCTCATACCTGTACCACCGCTGGAATGTTACAAGCATATCTCCGCCGCAAACAAATATAAAGTTTTCATGCGGGTATTTTGCTTTTAGTTCTATTACCGTATCATAGCTATAGCTTTTACCCTCGCGTTCAAATTCTATAAGGCAAAGCTCAGCCTTGCTGAAATCACTACAGGCTATGCGGCACATTTCGATTCTAGCACTGTCCTCAGCCATAAAATCACAAACCTTGTGCGGTGGGATTTTATCGGGCATTACAAATATTTTATCAATTCTATCATCCTTCTCGAGTGCCGTAAGCATCTCATAGTGACCTATATGAAACGGATTAAAGGTGCCGCCGAAAATTGCTGTAAATGCCATTATTTCACCAGCTTGATAGTTTTGTTATTTTTGCTTTCCTTATAAAGAATAAAGCGTGTGCCTATAACCTGAACAACATCACATTCTGCGGCTTCTGCTATCTGGTCGGCAGTTTCTCTTGAATTTGTAGGCGAGGTTTCAAGCACGCGAAGCTTTATAAGCTCTCTTGCTTCCAGTGCATCCTTTACCTGCTTTATAGTATTCTCATTAATACCGCCTTTACCAACCTGCAGTATTGTTTCCATATCATTTGCCATAGCCCTTAGCTGTGCACGTTGTCTGCTGTTTAACATAAATAACTCCTTAAATATATTTAGATAGCTCTTCTTTAAATAATCTTAAAGCCTTACCTCTGTGGCTTATACTGTCCTTTTCCTCGTCAGATAGATGACCGAAGCAACCCTTTTCGCTTATAAAGAGTGGGTCATAACCAAAACCGCAGTTGCCCGACTCCTCAAAAGCTATATGACCGTGACACTCTCCCCTTACAGTAAATTCTCTGCCATCGGGAAAAACGCAGGCAATAGCCGCCACATAATAAGCGGTACGCTTTTCCATAGGAACGCCATCGAGTTCTTTTAAAATCTTTTTATTGTTATCGTCATCATTGCCGTGACCGCCCGAATAACGCGCCGAATATATACCTGGGGCACCGCCTAGGTAATCGACACAAATACCCGAATCGTCCGCAACGCTGATGTATCCCGTTTCTTTAAGGCCTGCTTTCGCCTTTAAGATTGCATTTTCTTCAAAGGTGGTGCCTGTTTCCTCAATTTCCTCTAAGGGCTTTGGCAAATCCTTTTCGCATACAACATCAAAGCCCATAGGCTCTAAAATTCGGCTAAGCTCAACCAATTTTTTTTGATTTTTAGTTGCAATAAATACCTTCATTTCTATTCCTCAACCGCAAAAATTCCCTCAGCAAATTCTGTAGCACTAAAGGGTTGTAAATCATCTATTCCCTCGCCAACACCAATGTATTTTACAGGGATATTAAGCTCATTTCTTATAGGAATTATTATACCGCCCTTGGCTGTACCGTCAAGCTTAGTAAGCACTATTCCCGTAATATTTGTAACATTTTTAAATTCTCGCGCCTGATTTACGGCGTTCTGTCCCGTAGCGGCATCAAGAACAAGCAAGGTTTCAACCGAAGCCTCAGGTAACTCACGTGCTATTACGCGGTTAATTTTTGCAAGCTCATCCATAAGATTTTTCTTGTTATGAAGTCGACCTGCGGTATCGCATATTATAACATCGGCGTTATGGGCTTTAGCAGAGGCAATTGTATCAAACACAACAGATGCGGGGTCTGTACCCTCTACGCTTTTAACCATAGAAACTCCCGCTCTTTCTGCCCAAATGCCAAGCTGGTCAATAGCGGCGGCACGGAATGTATCTGCCGCGCCCAACACAACATTTTTACCGTCATTTTTAAGCTGAGCGGCAATTTTACCTATAGATGTAGTTTTGCCCACACCGTTAACACCGATTACAAGTATTACCGAGGGCTTGGTCTCAAGCTTTAAGCCCTCATCCTCACCCAACATTTCGGTGATTATTTCGCGAAGCCTTTCCTTGATTACATTGGGATTTGTTTCTCCCGTTTCTTTGATTTTTTTACGCAATAAATCGCAGATTTCGCATGAAGTATTAACACCTATATCGGACATTATGAGGGTTTCCTCCAGTTCCTCAAAAAGCTCCTCATCAATTTTTGTAAAGCTGTTTACAATACTGTTAACACTCTCTGCAATAGAATTACGGGTTTTTTTAAGACCCTCTTTAATCTTACTGAAAAATCCCATTAAATCACCTGTTTTTATTTAATAAAATCTTCTAAAAAATAGCTTTGTGAATCTGCACGTTTACCTGCGCCGTCTAATACAGATATTCTAAAATAACCGTCAGTTTCCCTTAAATTAAAGGTAGCGGTATTTATAAAACAGTCAGCATCGGCATCTAACGCATCCATTCTGCGACCCCTTGTTGTAAGGTTGATTTTTTTAGCATCAGAGCATTTTACCTTAACGGTCATATCCTCTATAGAAATTTCAAAAATCTCGGGTCCTGTCGAGGTGTAAAAATCACCGTTCAGCAAAGAATTAATAATCTCGCCATACTGCAAGGTATTTGAATTTACCATAACAAAGGTTCCAAAGGAATCATCCTTATTATTATGATTATCGTCACCCGAGGTTGCGAAAACTCTTTTGCCGTCTCTTAAAAAATCGTCAACAACATTTATGTCATATTCATACATACCGCTGACATTACAGGATGTGTTATAAATTTCCACTCCCCAAAGTCCCTCATAGCCGCTATAGTTGCTATAATTTTCAAGCGACCAACGCGGATGGTTGTAGGCTACAAAAAAGCCGTTTTCGTTAGCGGTTTTTATAATGTCATTAATACCGTCTGCCCCGTAAACACGCTCAAAATCCTTTGCCGGTCTTTTTAAAGCGGCACGGCGCTCTTCATTAGTGAAATGGTCATAAATTTCACTATAACAGACATTATAATCGTTTTGTTGTTCTTTTGCATAAAAATTTAAATGACAAGCCTTCATATCGGTATTTTGATTTACAGAAACCGTTGGGAATTCTTTAATCGCAATTTCACAGCTTGTAATAGTCAAAAAATCTTCATCGTCAAGATACGAATTATTATTGATATGCTCGTGGTCGGTTATAGCAAAAAAGCTATAACCGTTTGATTTATAATAATCCTTTAATTCCTTGGGGGTTAATTTTCCGTCAGACAAAGTACTGTGACAATGCATATTACCCTTGTATAAATTATTTTTATCCCCAAACAAAATTTTCATAAATTATGCACCTTGATTATTTTCAAGTAATTTTTTTTCGAGCTCGGCAACATTAAGCTCTAACAATTTTGTGATACCCTTTTCCTGCATAGTAACACCGTAAAGCATATCTGCCGCTTCCATAGTGCCTCTGCGGTGGGTTACACATATAAACTGAGTTGCAAACTCAGAATTTTTCATATAAGCCGCAATTCTGTCTACATTGATATCGTCAAGCGCGGTATCAACCTCATCAAGAAAACAGAAAGGTGGTGCATTAAGTCGCATAATAGCAAAATAAATCGAAAGGGCAACAATTGCCTTTTCACCACCTGAAAGTCCGTCAATACTAGGAACATTTTTACCGGGAAGCTTAACATTTATATCTATTCCGCTTTCAAGCACATTCTCAGGGTCAGTGAGCGACAGACCTGCCGTACCGCCGCCGAAAAGCTCTGTAAAGGTTTTAGAGAAATTCTCATTAATTTTAGCAAAGCCTTCGGTGAAAATATCACGCATCTGAGTTGTGAGCTGATTAATAAGCTTATAAAGCTCTGCACGCGATTTTTCAACATCCTCTATCTGAGCGGATAAGAAATCATAACGCTCCTTAACCTCTTTATACTCCTCAATAGCAGAAACGTTAACACTGCCGAGATTTCTGATTTTACCCTTAATTTCGGCAAGAGTTTTCTTAGCTTCTGACGGATTTTCAGGCTCGCTTGCCACCTTTTCAGCCTCACTGCGCGTCAGCTGATATTCGTCATAAAGCTTTCTTATTACCTCATCATATTCTTTGAGCATTACCTCTTTACGCTCGGTAAGGCGGGCTAGTTCTCCACCTATTTGCTCACGGCGAAGGGTCTTTTCCCTCTCGCTGTTTCTAAGCTCAATACCTGCTTTTTCGGTTTGGTTTCGCTTTTCAAGCATTTCGGTAATATTTTGCTCACTAACAGTAATTTTTTGCTTTAGTGTATCAATTAAAGCCTTAATTTCGTCAATCTTAGCATTTAATTCTTCATTCTTTTTGCCAATTGCTTCTATTTCGGCATCAATTTCACTGCTACGCTCACTTCTTGAAGAAATCAGCTGTTCGAGGTTTTTAGCTGTGGCATTTAACTGCTCAATATCCTTATCAGTCTCAATAATAGAAAGCTTAGCCGCCGTAATATCGGCAGTAATTCTTTCTCTTGTTTCGTTAAGACTGTCTCTGCCGCCCGTCATTTTATCGATTTCGGACTGCAATTCGGTCTTTTTAGCATCAAGCTCGGTGATTTTAAGCGCCGCATCCACAGACTGTTGCTTTAATTTTGCAAGCTTTTCCTCGTTAGAGCTTTGCTCGTCTGTTAACTGCTTAAGTGCGGTTTTAAGATTTTGACGCAAATCATCAATTCTTTTAAGCTCTGCTAAAGCCCTGATTTTATCCTCATTAGCGGTGGTAAGCTCTGCCTTAGCGGCGGTGATATCTGCTTCTACAACAGCTACAACCTCACTTGCCGCGGTCAGCTTTTGGGATAATTCCTCTGCCTTTTTAAGAGAAGACTTAATATCCTCTTCCATTTTTTCAATGTCAGAGG
Organism: uncultured Ruminococcus sp.; assembly: GCA_964575985.1. Taxonomy (GTDB): domain Bacteria; phylum Bacillota; class Clostridia; order Oscillospirales; family Acutalibacteraceae; genus UBA737. Next base: position 7,522 of record CAZNTP010000019.1, read on the forward strand.
TACGGCTTAAAATACCTGCATTTTTCACAAGTGAGCCACCTGTAAGCGAACCGCCCGGATTAATAACCTGACCGTCAAGCGTTACAACCTTAATTCTGTAGCCGTATTTCTTGGCGATTGTAGCCGCACTGTCAATATCCTCGGCAACAACTGCGCCGCCTAAAAGATATTTTATAATCTCGCGGTATTTATCATCGGTTTCTACTAAATCAGAGGCAATTCCTACAAAGCCGAATAGCTTTTCAAAGCCCTCTTCTTTAAATTCACGTGATTTAATTGTAGCAACGGGTAAAAAGGTTGCTCTGCCTGTGCCTGATGTTTTAAGATAGTTAATTGCTCTCTTAGCGTCAGCCTCGGTTTCGGTAATAACATTTTGAATAGCCGCGGCTAAAGCCGTTTCAATAGCAATGCTATATTCCTTATCAACCTTAATAAGCTTTGATACAGGGCCGCAAATCCCCTTTAAAACGCCAAGCTCTGCCTGCTTCATAACGGTTTTTACTGCGTGACCGAAGCCCTCCATATTATTTTCAAGCTCGCGCAAAATCTGCACTCTGCGGCGCTTTGCCTCGGTATCAAGATTAAGCGTATCAAGCTCCTGCTTGACGGTCTCTGCCACCTGTGTCTTGGAAGCCAGACGCAATTCATAACCCTTTAGGACATTATTATTGCTCTCAATTATTTCTTCAAACTGTCTTAGCAATTTATCGGTCTCGCTAAATTCATTATCAAGCTTTTCAATATCCAAATTATACTGCTTTATCTGCTCTTCAGAATTAGCGCCTCTGCCGTTGATTTCCTCAATAGCAGTATCGGCAGTAACCATAGCAACACGCATATCGGCGCTTTCGGCTGACAGTGTGTTAAGGGCTCTTATCTGCGCTTCAATCTTTCTTGAAATACTGTCGCTTGAGCTTAAAAGTTCTGCAAGCTCGGTTTCAAGAGCATGAAGTTTTTCTTCAATACCCACGCGTTCCTGTAGCTTTTGTTCTGCAAGGGCGTGTTTTTCTTCGATTTCTGCCAAGGCCTCGCTATCGGTACGGCCTAAGGTCTGCTTTTCTTCATTTAATCTTCCTATGGTCTCATTATTATAGGAAATATTATTTTCTATTACCGTGATTTCGCCGTTTTGCTTTACAATCTCCTCATTAGTAGAGGAAATGCTAAGTCTTTCACCCTCAATATCTGAAGTAAGTCTTGCAAAATAAGCGGTATTCTGCTCTTGTTTGCGGTCAAACTCTTCTAAAGCTTCTTCAATTTCACGGTAGGATAGCTGAGCCGCCGCAATTTTACTTTCTTGATTTCTAAGTGCATCCTTAGAATTATTCAGGGTATAAAGCCAAAGACCGATTTCAAGCTCTTTCTTTTGGTCGGCAAGCTCTAAAAACCTCTGCGCCTTGCGGCTTTGTTCGGCAAGAGGACCTACGCGCGACTCCAATTCGTCTAAAATATCGTGAAGTCGAAGAAGGTTGTCCTCAGCGGCGGTGAGCTTTCTTTCAGCCTCGATTTTACGGTAGCGGTATTTTGAAATACCTGCCGCCTCCTCAAAAATATCGCGGCGTTCACCTGACTTAGAGCTTATAATATTATCAATCTTACCCTGACCTATCATTGAATAACCGTCACGGCCAAGGCCTGTATCCATAAAGAGCTCGTGAATGTCTTTAAGGCGCACAGAAACACCGTTTATAGCATACTCACTTTCGTGAGAACGGTAAAAACGTCTTGTAATAGCAACAAAATCATTATCAAAATTAAGAGTTCTGTCCGCATTATTTATATTAAGGGTTACCTCGCAAAAGCCGTGAGGACGGCGGGTTTCTGTACCGCCGAAGATAACATCCTCCATAGACTGACCGCGAAGACTTTTGGTTGACTGCTCACCAAGCACCCAACGCACAGCATCGGAAATATTACTTTTACCGCTTCCGTTAGGACCTACAACCGCGGTAATTCCCTTACCGAATTTTAAAACTGTTTTATCCGCAAAGGATTTAAAGCCCTGTATTTCTATTGAGCTTAACAGCATCTGTGTTACACTTCCCTTTCAATTTGAAGATTAAGATTACTAAGGTCATTTTTTTCTTTTACCTTACAATAATATCCCATTGCTTCTAAATGAGAAATATTGCTTCTTTTCTGACCTATCATTTTTGAAACATCGCTTTTGCCGACATATATAGTATATCTGCCCTTTTCACCCAAAAGCTTTATCGCCTTATTTAGCATTATCTGCGATTGGCAAAGCTCGCTGAATGCAGGATGCCAAGGCCCTGCTAAATAAGCCCTTTCCTCTATAGAATGAAGACCTAGTCTTATAACCCTGATACCATTTTCGGTAAACATTGTATAAAGCCTTAAAGCTAATTCTACCGCCTCACCCAAGGACTGAGGACTATACTTTCCATCCTCATAAAGAGCGCCAAGGTCGGTATCCTTTAAAACTATTGTGGGGTATATTCTTACTGTATCGGGATTTATTTCTATAACCTTTTTAGCCGTTTTTATTGCGCCCTCATCACTATCAGAATAAAGACCTGTCATTATTTGAAGACCTAATTCAAAGCCGTGTTCTCTTATAAGCCTTGAAGCATTCACAACGTCCTGTGCAGTGTGACCTCGGTTATTCATTTTAAGCACTCTTGCTACAAGGCTTTGAGCACCAAGCTCAATAGCCGTTACACCGTGGCTTTTTAAAATACTGAGAATTTCTTCATCTATAGCATCGGGTCTGGTGGAAATTCTTATTCCCTTAACCTCGCCGCTTTTAACAAAGCGGTAGGCAGTATCAAGAAGTCCCATCATATAATTGCGGTTAATTGCCGTAAAGCTTCCGCCGAAAAATGCGATTTCTGTAGTTTCGGGGTCGAATTTAGGGGATTTCTTAGCCGCCTCTACAGCAGAAACAACATCCTTTTCACGCGGTGCTTTGCAAACTCCCGTAATATAACGCTGATTACAAAAGCTACACTTGTTAGGACAACCAATGTGCGGCACAAAGATTGAAATATTAGCGTGAACCGCACTCATATTTCGGCACCCATTAGGCTTAGCGCCTGCTTTGCCGCCATCTGCTCTGCCTGCTTTTTAGACTTGCCTGCACCTTTACCTATAACATTGGAATTGAGGTGTACCTCAACCTCAAAAAGCTTATCGTGGTCGGGGCCGCTCTCACCTGTAAGAATATATGTTACATACTCTTCGGGATTGCGCTGTATAATTTCCTGTAAAGCGGTTTTATAGTCCTTAAAAACCTCATCATCGGTATGCTTTAATTCCTTTAAAACAAACCTCATAACAAAGCCTCTTGCAGTTTCTAAATCGCTATCAAGATAAATTGCGGCGAGCACCGCTTCAAAGGCATCGGCTAAAATAGAGTCTCTTTCTCTGCCGCCGCCCTTTTCTTCACCCTTGCCAAGACGCAAAAAGTCGCCAAGATTTAGTTCCCTTGAAAAGCCACAAAGAGATTTTTCGCAAACGAGTGACGCTCTGAGCTTTGTAAGCTCGCCCTCAGGAAGATTACCAAATTGCTTATATATATAATCCGAAACTATTACCGATAAAACCGAATCACCTAAAAATTCAAGTCTTTCGTTGGATGCAACTCCGCCCCGTGCCTCATTTGCATAAGAGGAATGGGTAAGAGCATTAAGTAGCAGTGATTCATTTTTAAAGGAATAGCCTAAATTCTTCTCTAAAGCCTTCATTTAAAAATTCCTTTATAGATTTATGTAAGTTGTTCTGAAATGGTATCAATAACGCCGTTTTTAGTAAATGTAACAGCTTGGCGAATGGCGTTTTTAATTGCCTTAGCATCTGAACTGCCGTGCGCTTTAATAACAGGCTTTTTAACACCCAAAAGTGGCGCACCGCCTACCTCAGAGCTATCCATCATACTTTTAAGGGCATATAGATCCTTTTTAATAACCAAAGCTGCCAATTTATTGAAAATGTTTTTATAAAGCGCATTCTTTATAAGCTTAAAGAATGTAATTGCTGTACCCTCAATAAGCTTTAAAGCAATGTTACCTGTAAAGCCGTCGGTAATGATAGCATCGCAAACACCCTTTGGCATTTCACGTGACTCGATATTACCTACAAAATTAATCGGGGCTTCGCTTAAAAGCTTGTAAGCCTCTTTTTGAAGCTCCCCGCCCTTACTGTCCTCAACACCTATGTTAAGAAGACCGATTTTTGGGTTATCAATACCCTCAACCTTACTTAAATATGCGTTTGCCATAATACCGAACTGCTCTAACATTTCGGGTCGGCACTCGGCATTGGCGCCCATATCCATAAGCATATAGTGGCCTTTAGGTGACGGTATTAAGCCAGCTAAAGCAGGGCGTTTAATCCCTTTAATACGCTTAATAATTAATGTTCCGCCCACAACAATAGCGCCCGTAGAGCCGGCAGAAACAAAAGCATCTGCCCTGCCCTCGTTTAATTCCTTAAAGGCTAAAGCCATTGAGCTTTCACTGTGAGCCTTCAGAAGTGTTGTAGGGTCGTCGTGCATAGAAATAATATCCTCGGTGTGCACTATTGCAAGGTCACCGCTAAACTCTAATCCGTTTTCCTTAATAATATTTTCAATTGTGCCCTTATTACCTGTAAGTGTAATATCGACACCAAGCTCCTTTGAAGCCATAGCCGCACCCTTTACAATTTCCAAGGGTGCATTATCTCCGCCAAAAGCATCTACAACAACTCTCATTTTTAAAGCTCCTTTTTAAACCAAATAAGCGACCGCTCTGCCAGCGCCGCATAACGTTCTTTTTTGTCCTTTATCTTTTCTGTAAGCTCGGGCAGTATTCCAAAATTAGCACCCATAGGCTGAAATTTTTCTACCCGTTCATCTGTTATATATGAAAGCAAAGCGCCTATCATACTGATATTCGGTAATACCATAGGCTCTGTACCGTTAAGCCTTGCTACCACATTAATTCCTGCAATAATTCCGCTTGCCGCAGATTCCATATAACCCTCAACACCCGAAATCTGTCCCGCAAAGAAGATGTTTTCGTTTTTTCTAAGCGATAAATCCCGATTTAGCAGCTTTGGCGAATTTATAAATGTGTTTCGGTGCATAACACCGTAACGCATAAATTCGGCATTCTCAAGACCTGGTATCATAGAAAAAACTCTTTTTTGTTCGGGGAATTTGAGATTAGTCTGAAAACCCACAATATTAAAGAGTGTACCCTCTGCATTTTCCCGTCTTAACTGCACCGCCGCCCAAGGTCTTCTGTCGGTACGGGGGTCGGTAAGTCCTACGGGCTTTAAGGGGCCAAAGCGGATTGAATCCTCACCGCGCTTTGCCAAAACCTCAATAGGCATACAGCCCTCGTATACAGTAAGCGGTTTATCAAATTCCTTTAAAGGTGCGCTTTCAGCATTAACAAGTTCTTTGTGAAAGGCGGTATACTCCTCCTTGTTCATAGGGCAGTTAATATAATCATCCGTACCCTTACCGTAGCGCGAGGCAAAGAAAGCCTTTGTCATATCAATACTGTCAGCTGTCACAATAGGTGCCGCCGCATCGTAAAAGCTTAAGTTTTCACCGTCGCAAAGTGCCCGTATATCCTCTGCCAGCTCACCGTCTGTAAGCGGTCCTGTTGCTATAACAGTAATACTGTCATCGGGGATTTCGGTAACAACGCGGTGCTCAATTTGGATATTGGGGTGTGACTCTATCTTTTCGGTTATAAGCTTTGAAAAAATTTCTCTGTCAACCGCCAAAGCACCGCCCGCCGCTACAGAACAATTAGCCGCGGCTTCTAAACACACAGAACCTAAAATCCGCATTTCTTCCTTTAAAAGACCTGCCGCCGAATCGGTACGCGCCGCCTTTAAGGAATTAGAACAGACAAGCTCTGCAAAACCGTCACTTTTGTGGGCAGGACTTTTTTTAAGGGGCTTCATTTCGATAAGTCTAACCTTAATACCCCTGTTTGCTATCTGCCAAGCGGCTTCACAGCCTGCAAGCCCTGCACCCAAAACCTTGATTTCATTCATTATGTGGTTTCCTTATTCTTTTTAGTGGTTTTCTTCTGTCTTGTGGGACATTCTGCATTAATGCAGTAATTTCTGCCGCGAATTCCCTTTATCATATATCCGCCACATTCTTTACAGGTCTCACCCGTTGGAATACCGGGGGCTGCAAAATCGCATTTTGGATAATTTGAGCATCCGTAGAATTTCTTACCCTTTTTAGAGGTGCGCTTTATAAGCTTAGCACCGCATTTGGGGCAAGGCTCCTTAACCTCATCCTCAGGGACGGGCTTTGTATTCTTACACTGCGGATAATTCGGGCAGGCTAAGAATTTACCGAATCTGCTTGAACGTACAACCATTTTACTGCCGCACTTTTCACAGATAACATCGGTTTCAACCGCAGGCACCTTAACCCGCTTACCGTCAAGCGATTCCTCAGCCTTTTTATAAAGCTTATCAAAATCTCCGTAGAAATTTTCAATAGTTTTAACCCACTGCAATTCACCCGAGCCGATTTTATCAAGCTTAACCTCAAGTCCTGCGGTGAATTTAACATTAAATATTTTATCAAAATATTCGGTCATAAGGTCAGACACAACCATACCAAGATTGGTAGGCTTTAATGCCTTCTTAATACGCTCAATATAGTCGCGGTTCATAATATTTGAAAGTATCGGTGCGTAGGTTGAAGGTCTGCCTATACCGTTTTCGTCAAGAGCCTTAATTAGTGTAGGCTCTGTATATCTCGGTGGGGGCTGAGTGAAATGCTGATTGGGTGTAAGCTCTCTTAGCTTTAAAACATCCCCCGCTGACATTTCGGGAAGACTGATTTCGCCCTCGTTTTCCTCGTCCTTACCCTCTTCATAAAGCACGGTAAAGCCGTCAAAGCGAACAGAGTATCCGCTTGCCTTAAAGAGATAATCACCCGCAGTGATGCTTACAGTTACGGTATCCTGAACAGAAACTGCCATTAAGGAAGCTATGAAGCGCTCCCAAATCAGTTTATAAAGCTTATATTGCTCGTTTGTAAGCGAAGCCTTTACCTGTTCGGGTGTAAGAGTTATAACGGTAGGACGTATAGCTTCGTGAGCATCCTGAGCACCGCTTTTTGTTTTAAAATATCGGGGTGTAGAGGGTAAATACTTATCCCCGTAACGACCCACAATAAATTTATTTGCGGCAGCGCGAGCTTCTTCTGAAATACGAAGCGAGTCGGTACGCATATAGGTTATAAGACCTGTAGCGCCGTGTCCCGCAATATCAATACCCTCATAAAGCTGTTGGGCAATACGCATAGTTTTCTGACCTGTAAAGCCTAACTTACGCGAAGCCTCCTGCTGTAACGTAGAGGTAATAAACGGAGGTGCAGGCTGACGGTTGCGCTTGCCTTTTTTAATTTCAGATACGGTATATACTGCATCTTCAAGACTATTTACAATACTCTGCGCCTGTTCGCCGTTTTCTATTGTATCAATCTTTTTGCCGTCCTTAAAACCTGAAAGCTTAGCAGTAAAGGTTTTTCTGCCCGATGCCAGCTTTGCATCGATAGACCAATATTCTTCAGCGGTAAACTTTTCGATTTCACGCTCACGCTCAACTATCAGACGAAGTGCTACCGTTTGAACGCGGCCTGCTGAAAGCCCGCTCTTAACCTTTTTCCAAAGCAAAGGACTAAGCTTGTAACCAACGATTCTATCAAGCACACGGCGTGCCTGCTGTGCATCAACAAGATTTATATCAAGCTTTCTCGGAGCTTTAATACCGGCTTTAACACCCGTTTCGGTAATCTCGTTAAATGTAACACGGTTTGCATCATTAAAATCAAGCGCCAAAATCTGTGCTAAATGCCACGAAATTGCCTCACCCTCTCTATCAGGGTCGGTTGCAAGATAAACTTCATCGCTATCAGCCGCGGCTTGCTTTAAAGCCTTAATAAGCTCCTTCTTTTCGGGTAGGTTCTGGTACTGAGGCGCAAAATCATTTTCTATATCAACACCCAGCTTTGATTTGGGTAAATCGCGTATATGGCCCATAGAAGCCATTACGTTATAATCACTGCCGAGGTATTTTTTTATGCTTTTCACTTTAGTCGGAGACTCAACAATTAAAAGTTTCGACATATGTTTCCTCCTGTTTGAAATTTTAAAATTCAAATTTTTCTGTATCTGCCGCCCGGAAGTGCTTCAATCAAAAACTCCATTTCAAGCTCTGTAAGAGCCGATAATAATTGACTGCCGCTTAGCTCTGTTGTACCTATTTCTTCGGGCAGAAAAATTTGCTTATCTAAATAATTATATACTATTTTTGCCTCTTTTGAAAGAGTTTTAAGCGAATTTTTTTGAGAATTTTCAAAATTTTCGGAATTTTTGTTTTTAGGACTGGCTTTCGAATTAATTATTGGCTTACTGTATGCCTTTTCTATATTGATTTTATCGGGAAAACGCAAAATATATTCATTAAAAATATCACTAGTATCTAAAAGCGGCTTTGCACCGTCACGCAAAAGCAGATTAGATCCTGCATATTTTTGATCGTCAGGTGAGCCGGGTATTACAAAAACATCCCTACCCTGCTCTAATGAATGACGTGCAGTTATAAGTGCACCGCTTTTAGCGCCTGCCTCAACCACAATTGTACCAAGACTTAAAGCCGATATTATGCGGTTTCTTATGGGGAAAGTATAGCGCGAAGCCTCACTGTCAGGCGGATACTCGCTTATAAGGCATCCGCTTTTAGAAACCGCTGTTCTTAATTTCTCGTTTTCTTTTAGATAATCACTGCAAATTCCGCAACCAAGGCAGAGCACCGTAACACCGCCTGCCTTTAACGCGCCTGCATGGGCGTAGGTGTCAGTGCCTAAAGCACCGCCGCTTACAACCGTAATACCCGAAGCGGCTAATCGGTAGCCGAGTGAGTATGCCGCCCGTTTGCCGAATTCGCTCACCTTTCTCGGTCCTACAATAGCTACTGTAGGTGTGTTGTCAAAATCGGGCAGTTTACCCTTTACATAAAGCGCCAACGGCGCATCGGGAATAACCGACAGGCAAAAGGGGTATTTTTCACTGCCGTAAGGTATTATCTCTATGCCCTCTTCGTTACACCTTGCCATTATTTCAAGCGAGTTTGTAAGGGTTACAGCATCCATACGGGAAAGCTCTTTTGCAGTAAAAAGTAGGCTTTTTGCTTTCTCGGTATCGCTTGCTTTGAATACCTTATCGGCAGAGCCAAAATGCTCTAAAATTTTTGTAGTGCGCGCATTACCTGCACCCAATACACATTGAAGCCAAATATAATATCTAATCACTTCATCATTTCCCACATTAAAATTGAAGCCGCAACTGCCGCATTCAAGGATTCCGCCTTACCGCTCATACGAATGGTTATCTGCTCGTCCGACAAAAGCTTGGTTTCATCGGTAATGCCGTTAGCCTCGTTGCCGATTATAAGCACCGAGCCGTCACCAAAGCTTACATCATTAACGCTTTTGGCGGTACTATCCACAACACAAGAATAGGTTTTAAGGCCTGTCATCTTTAAGTTGTTCGCAAAATCCTCTAAAACAATTACGGGTAGCCTTAAAAGAGTTCCCATTGAAGCGCGCAAGGCTTTTGGGGAATATGGGTCACAACCCCTGTGGGACAGTATTATACCCGATACACCCAGTGCCTCAGCAGTACGGGCAACTGCACCCAAATTTGAGGGGTCGGCAATATTTTCGAGGGCTATATATCTGCCCTTGAGGTTTATAACCGCACTGTCACTATCGGGAATTCGGGCTACCGCAATAATACCCTGCGGTGATGCGGTATCGCTTATTTTCTTAAAAAGGCTATCGGGAATTTTATAACATTCACTTGACTTTTGGGATAGTTTTTCTACATCAAAGGAGTATTTTACAAAGGCGGTATCAGAGATAATTAACTTATCAAACAGAATTCCGTTATCGTAAGCATCAAAGCAAATACGCAGTCCCTCAAGCACAAAAAAACCGTTTTCTGTGCGTGCTTTATGCGAGGTCTGCAAAAGTGAAGTCAGCTTGATAAGTGAATTTTCTTTGCTTGTGATTTCCTTAAAATCCTTCAAAAATAACCCTCCAGACTAAAAAAATAATGTCATTTAAAAATGAAAAATTCGCCAGAGAGCTATCTCTGGCGAGAATAAAATTATTTTTCAAGCGCTTTTTTAGCAGCCTTAACGAGTGTAGCAAAGCCTGCTGCATCGTTAACAGCTAAATCAGCTAACATTTTGCGGTTAATCTGAACGCCTGCCTTGTTAAGACCGTTCATAAATGAAGAATAGTTAATATCATTCATTTTGCAAGCTGCAGAAATACGTGTAATCCAAAGACGGCGGAAATCGCGTTTCTTAAGTCTACGGCCAACATAAGCATAGTTGCCGGATTTCATTACAGCTTCTTTAGCGGTTTTAAAAAGCTTTGACTTAGCACCAAAATAGCCTTTAGCAAGCTTTAATATCTTTTTTCTTCTTTTGCGTGTTGCTAACGCACCTTTAACACGTGCCATTTGTGTTTACCTCCACTTTCAAGTTGTCCTTATTTGTAAGGAATCATTTTCTTTATTGCTGCTACATTTGTTACATCAGCAGTTACTGTCTTGCGAAGATTTCTCTTGCGCTTGGTTGTTTTCTTGTTGAGAATGTGTGACTTGAAAGCGTGAGCTCTCTTTACCTTACCGGTTTTGGTCAGCTTAAAGCGTTTCTTAGCGCCACTGTGTGTTTTAATCTTAGGCATTGTAAGTCCTCCTTGTGTTTTTACAACAATTATTTACTCGATTTTGGAGCAAGGAACATAAGCATATTACGTCCTTCCATTTTAGCAGGCTTTTCTACAGAACAATAGTCCTTACAGAACTCTGCAAAGCGGTTCATGGTATCAAGTCCAATTTCGGGGTGACCGAGCTCACGGCCTCTGAAACGGATAGAAACCTTAACCTTGTCGCCATCCTGTAAAAAGCGGATAGCGTGCTTGCCTTTGGTTTCAAAATCATGAACGTCAATACTAAGTCCAAGACGAACTTCCTTAACATCCATTACCTTTTGGTTCTTTTTGGCTTCCTTTTCGCGCTTTGCCTGCTCGAAACGGTATTTACCGTAATCCATTATTTTGCATACGGGCGGTTGCGCATTAGGTGAAATGCAAACCAAGTCCAAATCTGCGGCATACGCTGCCTCCAAAGCCTCAGCCACGGGAATAACACCAAGCTGTGAACCGTCGGCGGAAATTGTACGAACTTCCTTGAATTTAATATTTTCGTTTATGGCAAGTTCTTTACTGCTAATGTTGACACACCTCCAAAATTTAGCTAAAACAAAAGCGTGGACGCAATAACGCCCACGCATAAGAATACCGTAAAATATAAATTAAACGAAAATCTTATTAACCCTTTTACTTACTCGTTTGAGGGTGAGGACGCATAGCGTACTGCTTCATTGTGCTTTCTATTATATACCTTTTTGTGAAAATGTCAAGCCTTTTTTTAAAACTGTTATTTTATTTCTTTACGCCAACTGCCAAAGCGGTAAAACAGCAAACCAAAAGCCGCATCGAATACCCAGAACATCACCCAACCCATAAATATACCGTAATACTCAAAGAATCTGACAAATATCACGCTGAAAATAATTCTTGCCGCAGAGCCTGCTATCGTAGCCATTAACAGTGCTTTCATTCGGTCTATAGCTCTGAAAAAATGATGGTATGCGTTTGCTAAAACATTGAGTATTATGAAAGGCATAAAATATTTTAGAAATGCTACCGAATAATCAACCGCTACTTTTGAAGCCCCGTCGCCAAAGAACAGTCCGCACACCTGATTCGGAAAAAATACACATATAAATAAAACGGGTAAAAGGAATATTATATTTTGAAGCACTCCTACATAAAATCCCTTTTTAATTCGCTCAAATTTTTTAGCCCCATAACACTGAGCGGTATGACTGCCTATAGTTTTGGCAGAATTCTGATAAATTGAAGCATTGATATCATATACTCTTAAAATTACTGTATAGCTTGATGTTGCGGTACTACCGATACCGTTTACTATAGGTGATAATATCATAGATGAAAAATACATAACCGACTGCTGTATCATAGTGGGCAACGAATAATGTAGAGTTTCTTTGATAACACGTCTGCTAAGCATTGATTTATGACTGTTACAGTGCATTATTTTAAAGCATTTTTTGAGCTTGATATAATAAAACAATGTCACAACAGCAGACGAAACCACGGTTGATACCGCAAGACCTGCAATACCCATATTAAGCTTTGTCACAGTAAAAATATTACCCGCAATGTTAAGAACAGCACACAAAACCGACATTTTAAGCGGATAAGAGCCGTCACCCAAGCCATTCATTATATGCACAAATGTAGTCTGAAGCAAAATAAAAATATTGCCTAAGGTGCAAATAGTAAAATAAATATCGGTTTCCTTCAAAATTTGGGTATCCACCTGCAAAAAGGAATAAAGTAGGTCCTTAAAAACCACCGTAGAAATGCTCATAAGTATTATTATAAAAGAAATACACAGAAGATTATTTATTACTACATTTTTAACTCTGAAATACTTTTTAGCCCCGAAAAGATTTGCAACATAAATACCAATACCGCAGGAATATCCCCAAAAGAAAGAATTGGTAAATGACACAAAGGGCGATGTGGCACCTATTGCCGCAAGAGCGCTGTCACCTATAAGCTTGCCTGCAATTATTGTATCGATAGTATGATACATCTGTGAAAGTACACCTGCAAGCACCATAGGCAATGCAAAAACAAAGAAATTTTTATAAATATTTCCGCTTGTTAAATCCTTCATTTAACCACATCCTTGACAATCCCGAAGGTAACTGATATTATTATATTAAATTATCAAGAATTTGCAATATAGGTTTAAAATGTTTCGAAATTCTCATTTTTTCTCATTCAGTAAGGGTGTTTTTTATGGCTAAAAAAAGAGCAGATATTATTTTGGATATTTTAAAGGCTGAGGGGTATGTAACGGTAAAATATCTTACCGAAAAGCTTCACTACAGTACCGCTACCATAAACCGAGATTTAAACGATTTGCAAAAACAGAAGCTTATCCGCCGCCATTACGGAGGTGCCGAGCTTGTAGAAAACAGGGGTGTTCCCCTTGTTTTCCGATATCATAAAATGCGCCCTGTGAAAAATGTTATTGCTAAAAAGGCGGCAGAATTTATTAATGACGGTGACACAGTTTTTATTGATGCATCCACCACAACGCAGTGTATCGGTCAGTACATAACCGAGAAAAAAGAACTTACCGTTATTACTAACAATATGATGCTTGCCTCATTTTTAAGTGAGCATAACATAAAATGCATCTGTCTTGGCGGTGAAATAGTTGAAATACCCTATATGTTAGGCGGTCCTGACACTACCGAACAGGCAACCCATTACCGAGCCGACAAAATGTTCTTTTCAACAGGCGGTATTTCAAGTGACGGTGTAATCTCAAGCGGTAATATATACCACTATTTACACAACGCAATGCAAAAAAATTCAAAAGAGGTTTTTTACCTTGCCGACCACCAAAAGATTGATGTTGACTGTAAACGCATATTTTTTGATTTATCTAAGGTTAACTACATAATAAGCGATTATGTTTTTAGTAATAAAATAAAAGAAAAGTATAAAAATACTACCTTTGTCGAGGTCGAAACACCAAAAACACAAAAATATTAAAAAACAGCTCATTATAAGCACAGTACTTATAATGAGCTGTCTTTTATTTTGATTTCAAAAACTCGTTGTAGCCGACACCGTACTGCACACAGCGTGACACTCGGCTGAGTGTTGCCGAGGAAATGTCGCACTGCTCTGTCACCTGCTGATAGGTGTTACCCTCAAGAAGCAACCTTGCCGCCTTTATTCTTTGCGCCATCTGCTCTATTTCTTTTTTAGTGCAAAGGTCGCTAAAAAGCCTGCGGCAATCCTCTTTAGTATTAAGAGAAGCTATAAGCTCGTACAGCTCGTCTATCATTTTTTCATCTGCTTTTTTATTTTGCATTGAACTCAATATCCTTCATAAGAAAGCTTTTGGTTTTTTGCGATTTTGGATTCACAAATACATCTTCGGGTGTACCGAATTCCTCAATAATACCGTCAGCCATAAACATAACCTTGTCCGATACATTGCGCGCGAACTCCATTTCGTGAGTTACAACAATCATTGTACTGTCTGAGGATTTAAGGTCACGTATAACCCTTAAAACCTCACCCGTAAGCTCGGGGTCAAGAGCCGAGGTTGGCTCGTCAAAGCAGAGAATATCAGGCTCTAACGCCAAGGCTCTGGCTATTGCCACACGTTGCTGCTGTCCGCCCGAAAGCTGACATGGGTACTGGTCGATTTTATCCGAAAGCCCTACCCTGTCTATAAGCGTGCGCGCCTTTTTTTCGATTTCCTCAGGTGCACCTCTGTTTAAAAGGGTTGGCGCAAGAGTGATATTTTTAAGCACGGTATACTGCGGAAAAAGATTAAACTGTTGGAAAACCAAGCCGAAATGCAGGCGGTTTTGCCTGATTTCATTATCGGTTAAGCTTTTAACCGCCGCGCCGTCAAAAATCTGCTTGCCGTTTACAGAAATTGTACCCTCATTTGCAAATTCCAAAAAATTGATGCAACGAAGCAGGGTGGTTTTTCCGCTACCTGATGAGCCTATAATTGAAAGTACCTCGCCCTTTTCAAGAGAAAAGCTTATACCCTTTAAAACTTCTAATTTACCGAAGCTTTTCTTTATGTTGTTAACCTCTAATACAGACATAAAGCCTTCCCCTTTCTAAGATTTAAAGTAGTCGAGTTTCTTTTCTATGTAACCGAATAAAACGGTCAGCACGCCACAGAAGATTAGGAAATACACACCTGTATAGAAAAGCGGCCATATAATACCCTTACCTGCAAAGCGCTCTGCCGCCATAAGTATTTCACCAACGGCGATAACGCGAGCAAGCGAAGTATCCTTTACAAGTGTTATTATTTCATTACTCATAGGCGGTACTATTCTTTTTATAACCTGAAGCAGAACAATTTTAAAGAATATTTGCTTTTTGGTAAGTCCCAAAACCTGACCTGCCTCATACTGTCCCTTTGGTATACTTTCTATTCCGCCACGGAAAATTTCAGAAAAATAGCAAGCGTAATTAATAACAAAGGCTATAAGCGCCGCTAACATTCGGTTACGCATAGGAATACCGAAAACAAGTCCGGGAACATAGAAAATAACAAAAAGCTGTAGCATAAGCGGAGTACCTCTTATGCACCATACAAATATTTTAACCAGAAAGCTTAAAGGCTTGAATTTTGACATCGAGCCAAAGCTTATAATAAGTCCCAACGGAATAGAAAAAAGCAGGGTTTCGAGAAACAGCCTGCAATTTTCCAAAAATCCCGCAGCAAGACTTAAAGTAACCTGCTAAAAAGACATTATATATTAACCTCTTAAAATTATTTGGATTTTACAACCATAACCTGCTTATTCTTCATATAAGGA